>DATBAT010000158.1:0-45366 GCA_036271375.1 Terriglobales bacterium | reverse complement strand
TGCCGCACTGTGGGCCTACGACGGATGGAACGACCTGAACATGGTTTCGGAAGAAGTGCGTGATCCATCGAAAAATATTCCTATTGCGTTGATCTTCGGCACAGCCGCCGTGGGAATTCTTTACATGCTGGTCAACGCGGCCGTGCAATACGTTTTGCCAGTAGCGGCGATCGCGGGTTCGGAGCGTCCCGCATCGGACGCAATTCGCGCGGTGATGGGCCCGCTGGGAGCAGGCATCGTTTCGGCGGGCATGGCCCTATCGATGTTTGTGGGACTAAACGGCACCGTCATGAGCGGCGCGCGCGTTCCGTTTGCCATGTCGCGCGACCGATATTTTTTCAGCGCGCTGGCAAAAATTCATCCTCGTTTTCATACGCCATCCGTTGCAATTATCGTGCAGGCAATTCTTGCTATCACGCTGCTCTTCATCGGCGGAAGTTTTCGTCAACTGTTTTCCATTACGATCTTCTCAGAGTGGCTCTTCTATATGATCGCCGGCAGCACCATCTTCACTTTTCGCCGGCGCGAGCCAAATGCACTTCGTCCTTACCGGGTTTGGGGCTATCCCTGGGTGCCGCTTTTGTTTGTTGTAGCATCTGCAATTCTTCTCTACTTCACCTTCACCGATAACCTCAGGAATTCTGCTCTAGGGGTCGCGGTAATTCTGTCCGGTGTACCGTTCTTTTGGTTTTTTGCCCGCCTACGCACCCCTTGAAACCCCTCTATTGACGCGGCTTTTGGGCGATGCCTGCCGCTTTCTCCTAAGTGTTTTCCCGATTACCAACGGACAACATCGCAGGGCACGTTTACCGCGTCATCGATCTCCCCTAACTTAAACACTCCACCCGGCGCACTCTCCCATCGGTTGGGTACCCCGTCTGGAGACAAAAGACAAATGGCTACGGCTGACAAGTTCGAATTGGGATTATTGCCAGAACGAAAAATGGACTGGCGAACCCTGGTAACCAGTTACGGCTTCGTCGCCGTGCTGATTCTCTTCCTGGTTAATTTTGGTCTCATCTGGCCTGACGAGTTGGAATTGATGCAGAAGTATCACGTCACGGAACTGGTGCCCCTACCCAGTTTCAATCACCCCAAACCTGTTCAGATTCAGCCTAAGCAGCCTTTGCTGCGGGCAAAGCTGCTGCCTCCGACTCCGGTTACGGTCGCTCCGAAGCTGACCATTCCCAGGGAAGTCCGCGTGGCACGTGTCCGGCCACAAGAGGTGGCTGCACCCAGAGTGATCGTAAATAACTTCCAGGCTCCGCGCCTCATCCAGACCGCCGGAGGCGCCCGCATGGCCCGCCTGGTACGAACTGGCGAATTTGGCAGCTCGGCGAAGCCCACCATCAACGTTCCGGTCGAGAAAGTGCAGACCGGCGGCTTCGGCGACCCGAATGGCGTGAAGGGTGAAGGAAAAGAAAACGCTCATTTACAGATCGCCAAAGTGGGCTCGTTCGAATTGCCGCAAGGACAAGGCCAAGGCAACGGCGCAGGCGGCGCTCATGGAATTAAAGGGACGGTCGCCAGCGCAGGTTTCGGCAACGGAATCGCTTCGCCCGGCAACGGCGATGGCCGCAGCAACGGCCGTGGATCTGGCGTAAGCACCGGTGGTTTCGGTGGACCGCAGATCGCGCAGAACACCGGCGGCAAGGCGTTGCGGACGATGGAAACCGGTCCGGCGACGACTCCCGTAGAAATCCTGTTCAAGCCCCAACCTAACTACACGGCGGAAGCTCGCGGGCTGAAGTTGGAAGGCGAAGTTTTGATCGAAGTCATGTTCGGGGCCGACGGCCACCTGCGAGTACAGCGGGTGGTGCGTGGCCTGGGACATGGGCTGGATGAATCTGGCATTGAAGCGGCGAACAAAATCCGCTTCAAGCCGGCCATGCGCAATGGTTCCCCCGTGGATTCGACGGCAGTGGTTCACGTTCTGTTCCAGCTGGCTTACTAAGAAATCAAAGAGTTCGGAAAATAGAGAGGAATCGAGTCATGCGTATCACGAAATGGATTTTCACCGCTTCCCTGTTGGCCGCGATGGCTGCGGCCGCCCAAACGGGAGCCCAGCCGACTACCGCGCCTGCCGCTGCCGCTGCCGCCGCACCCGCCGCCGCTGCGCAGGGCCCGGCAACCACACTGGACCAGGTTGTTGACCGCAGCATCGAGCGCGAACGCGCGCTGATTCAGTTGCTGCGCGAACGTACGCCGCTGGTCGAAACCTATTTGCAGGACCTTAAACCGGATCCGAAGCTCGGACCGACACCGACCGACGACCACTATTTCTTTGGCCGTCTCGACCTCGACGGCGCTAAGGGCCGCCGCGACTTCCTTTCCAAAGGCAGCCTGCAGAGCTCGTTGCTCGGCGGATTCACTTCCGCTTTCAAACTCCAGTACAAGCCGACCGGCTTTTCCTGGATGATCTTCGTGGACCGCGACGAGTATGATCGCGCCCACTACGACTTCAGCTACATTCGCCGCGAGTTCCTGGGCGATGTACGCACCATCGTGTTCGACGTTACGCCTAAGAAGGGCTCCGGCAACGGACGCTTCCACGGCCGCGTCTGGATCGAAGATCAGGACTACAACATTGTCCGCCTGAACGGGACCTACGAACCGCGTCCGAAGAACTCGTACTTCTTCCACATGGATAGCTGGCGCTTGAACCTGGTGGCTGGCTACTGGGTGCCGTCGTACATCTATAGCGAAGAAGGCGACTTCGGTTACGGCTCGAAAGACAAGATTGCGTTCAAAGCCCAGACCCGCATTTGGGGCTACAACCTCAAGGGCAATCACAAAGAGGACGAGTTGACGCAGCTGGTGGTCGATTCCAACGTGAACGACCAGAGCGCGGCGGCACAGGACGCTTCTCCGCTGGAAGCTGAACATCAATGGCAGCAGCAGGCGGAAGACAACGTCATTGATCGCCTGGAGAAGGCTGGACTGGTTGCTCCTTCCGGCGAACTCGACAAGGTGCTACAGACCGTCGTGGCCAACCTTGAGATCACAAACAACATTGAGCTGTCGCGTCCGGTCCGCACCCGCGTGATGCTCACATCGCCTCTCGAAACATTCAGCGTCGGCAACACTATTGTCATCAGCCGTGGATTGATCGACGTTCTGCCGGACGAAGCTAGCCTGGCGGCCGTTCTGTCACACGAACTGGCGCACATTGTTCTGGGTCACAACCTGGGCAGCAAGTTCGCCTTCAATGACCGCATGTTGTTCTCTGACGAAGCTTCCTACCAGAACCTGGGCTTCCGCCACATTCCGGAAGAAGAAGCGGCGGCCGATGTGAAAGCTGTCGAAATGTTGCAGCACTCGCCTTACAGCCAGAAGCTGGAAACCTCCGGCCTCTTCTTGAAGACCCTGGCGGAACGTTCGAAGTCGTTGCAGGGACTGTTAACCGCGCACCTGGGCAACAGCCTGGTCGACAAGGACGGCAACGTACAGCGCCTGACGGCTGTGATGAATCAGGCTCCGGCACTCGACATTAACAAGCTTGATCAGATCTCGGCCCTGCCATTGGGCGGCCGCGTGAAGCTCAATCCCTGGGATGACAAAGTTGAGATGAGCAAGACCGCTCCGGTTGGCATCACGTCAGCACGCGACAAGATGCCGCTTGAGGTGACCCCGTTCTATCCGCGTCTCCAGCGTCTCGGAGCCGCGCCGACGGGAGAACCTACGACCGCGTCGAACAGCAACGCCAAGCCGGCAACCAACAACTAGCTTTTTCGAGTTGAAGTAAGCGCAGGCCGGACCCAGAGCATTCTGGTTCCGGCCTTTTGCTTTTTGGGTGCATTGTCATCCTGAGCGAAGCGAAGGATCTATGCAACCTGCAAGCAGCGACATGAGCTAAGTCTGGATCGCGTAGATCGCAGTGTGGAATTCGATTTCGCCGCGAGCTTGCGGAGCGTTGGGCTAACAAGTACGTCGGTCCTTCGCTCCGCTCAGGATGACAAGAGTGTCAGGTACCTGGTTTCTTGCCGGGGAGGCCGGTAGGGCTCTCGTGGGTGCGTTCTCGGAAGGCGGCTTTCATGCCGCTGGCTAGAGAGACACTGGAGTCTCCGAATTTGTCGCGCAGGCGGTCAGCAGCCGAAAGTACTTTCTTCATGCGCTGGCGGCGATCGTCTTCGAGTAGATTGCCCTGTTCGGCTGCGCCCTCAAACGACGAAGCCTGAACGCCCAAGAGGCGAACTTGCATTCCCTTCTTCCAATTCTTGCGGAAGAGAACGCGGATTTGCTCGAAGATTTCTATGTCCAACTGGGTGGCGGAAGGCAGGCTGTGCGCGCGAGTAATCGTAGTGAAGTCTTTATAGCGAAGTTTTAGCTGGATGGTGCGCGCGTGCACCCCGGCTTCGCGGAGACGCCGCGCGACCATCTCGGAAAGACGCATCAACGTCGATTCGATCTGATCAGCATTGGCCGTGTCTTCGTTGTAGGTGTGTTCGTGGCTGATGGACTTTGCGTCGGTATCGGCCGCAACCTCGTTCTGGAACCAGCCTCCGGCGTCTTCGCCGCGTGATTTGCCCGCGAGAGCCAGTCCCCACTTGCCGAATTTTTCTTCCAGTTCCGCGGTTTCAAAGCGGGTGAGATCGCCTACCCTGCGGATTCCGAGCGCGAGCAGATTCTGCTCGGTGACCTTGCCCACCCCCGGGATATCACGCACGTCGAGCGGCGCGAGAAATTTGGTTTCCTGCCCGGGGACTACGTAGAGAACCCCGTTGGGCTTCGCTTTCGCGGACGACACTTTTGCGATCAAGCGGGAGGCGCCGATGCCTACCGAGCAGTTGAGCTTCGTATCGGTCTTCATTCGGGCGTGTAAGGTATGGGCCGCTTTCAGCGGTGGACCGTGCAAACGTTCTGTGCCAGTCATGTCGAGATAAGCTTCATCAATGGAAGCCATTTCTACCAATGGCGAGAACGCGGTCAGTACGTTGTGGACTTTCTCTGAGCATTCACGGTATCGGTCCGGGTGTCCGTTGACGAAGATGGCGTGCGGACACATTTTGGCCGCGGTACGGAGCGGCATGGCCGAATGCACGCCGAATTTTCGGGCTTCGTAAGAGGCGGCGGATACGACTCCGCGTTCGTCGCGCTGGCCACCAACGACCACAGCTTTCCCTTTGAGCGAAGGATCGAAAAGTTCTTCCACAGAGACGAAGAAGGCGTCCATGTCGACGTGGAAGATCGTTCTGGGGAAGGCGGACATTTGGCAGCTCAATTTTACCGCTCGAGGGATTTCGCGTCCGGCGAACATCGAGCTATGTGCAAACGCCGCCGTCTTTGGGTTATTTCAAGACGGCGGCGCGCGGACTGAACTGCAATCAGGAAGTGAGGGCCAGCTTGCTCACACCCACGAATAGAATTTCTGGTTTAAGCGGCCGGAATTTTTAGGGTTTGGCCCACTTTTATCTTGTCAGGGTCGGAAATACCGTTGGCTTGCGAGATCTTGGCAAACTCATTGGCGTTGCCGTAGAAGTTCTTGCTAAGCGTGGTTAGGTTGTCCCCAGGCTTGATGACGTAATTAGTCGCTTCCGCGACTGTGATGTTGTGCTGCAAGTCGCTGAAAGTGGGGTCGATTTTCTTGATCTCGTCCCACGCGCGATTTTTTAAATACTCGGTGGGTGCTGTGGCTGTCAGGACCGCTTTACCATCCTGAACGTGAAAATGCTCAATCTGAAATCCTCTATGCGACATGAAGTCCGCAACCGGTTGGTATTTGCCGGTCAGATCCTGATCACTCATTGGGGAAACCTCGACGAAAGGATTGCGAAGTAACGTAGGCCTAGTCTGCTACCGCCCATCTCTGTTGTCAATTTATGGGACGATTGCCCTGCGATCACTCGTAGCGCAGGGCTTCTATGGGGTCGAGATTTGCGGCGCGCATGGCTGGGAACATTCCGCTGATCACCCCGACCACCGCGAGGATTGACGTGGCAATAATCAGAATTCCCGGAGCCACCACCAGTCGGATGTCGCCAGCCTCGGCGTGCTTTGCCAATGCGCTGTAGAAGGTCAGGGTTCCAACCGAGATCGACACAACGTAGGAAAGAATAATTCCGAAGATGCCGCCTACGCCGGTGATGACCAGTGCTTCCGCTAAGAACTGAAAGAGTATGTCGCGCTTGCGAGCGCCCAAAGCTTTCTCCACGCCTATCTCTCGAGTGCGTTGGGTGACAGACACCAGCATGATGTTCATCAGGCCGATGCCACCTATGCCTAGCGTGATAGTGCCGACAAAAGCCAGCAGAATCTTCAATCCCAGCGAGATGATGCTGAACTGCTCCAACTGCTTCTGCGCGTCAAAAATATTTACGGCACGCTCGTCGCTGGCGCGAAAACGATGCTGCAAGGCCAACGAATCGCGGATCGTCTTGGTCAGCTTGGTGTGCTCCAGACCTTCCGAGCTAAGCCAGATCCCCGTGATGTAATGGTTGTCCTGCAAGACGTCCATGGCATTGAAGGGAAGGTAGACAATGCGGTTATCGTTGTCGTCGCCTTCCTGCGGGCGGGCTTTTCCGACACCGACGACTTGAAAGCTGACCCCGTTGATGCGGATGCTCGCGCCCTCTGCCGGGACTCCGGAGAATAATTTTTCTTTCGCTTCCGAGCCCAACACCACGGTGTGCGCGTGGCTCAGATTGTCCTGATCGTTGAAGAAGCGGCCGGATTGCAGATCGAGCGCCCAGATGCTTTGAATCGAGGGATCGGCAGCGGTGACCGGAAAAGTGTAGGAACGCTGGCCGTTCTGCACCGTGCAGTCCTTGTGAATGACACGGGAGATGTGTCGCACCAGCGGGACCACGTTGCGAATCAGTTCCACGTCTTCATCGGTGAAGCGGATGGCTACCCCGGCTTTGTTGCCACCTGCCTGCTGCGAGGTGCGTCCGCCGTAGATGCCTACTCCGGTCGCGCCAAAGCTTTCGAAGATGCCCTGAATGGCACGTCCAAAGCCTTCTCCATAGGCCAACAGCAATACCACGGTCGCAATCCCCCAAGCCATTCCCAGCATGGTGAGGACGGTCTTGCGCAAATCGTGGCGCATCGCACTGTAGGCCTGGGTAAGAATTTCGCGGGTCATGCTACTGGTTACTCCTTGCGCAAGGCTTCGACTGGCTGAAGCTGCGCTGCCTTTCTCGCCGGATAGAGCCCGGCTATCACGCCGGCTATGGCCAGCGAACCAATCGCCACCGCGGCCGTCATCGGCACCAGGCGGGGCGTATCGAATCCCGGAGGCTGTGGAAGTTGCGCCAACGCGCTCATCAAGGCGGCCGCGCCGCCCATGCCGAGGAATCCGCTCAACAGCGTAAGGAACGCTCCCTCGATAAAAAATTGAAACATGATGCTGCCATTAGTCGCGCCCAGGGCTTTGCGCAATCCAATTTCGCGGGTACGGTCGGCGACCGCTACCAACATGATGTTGATGATGCCGATAGCTCCAAGCGCCAGGGTCACCAACCCGACGGTGCCGAGAAACGCATTCATGGCGTCAAAGATTTTACCGATCGATTCCGCGGTCTTGATGGAATCCCATTCGTCGTAGGCGTCGGGATCCAAATAGTTAAAGCCGTGATTACGGCCGATGACTTTGTGGACTTCCTGCTGCGCGATAGTGTGCAGCCCGCGTTCCCGGGGCTGATAGTTGATGAAGGAGATCACGTCGGAAGCTTTGTCTCCCACATTGATGCGGGGGAAATCCTGCTGCATGGTGTTGAAGGGAATGAATATCCTGAGGTTCATTCCGTTGTTGTCACCATGGCCGATGCGCTTGAGAGCGCCGATAACTTGAAAACGTGTGCCATTCAGCAGGATGGTGCTGCCGATGGAGGGCCGCCCAGGGAACAAGAGGCGCTTGGATTCGTCACCCAGAACGACGACGGCGCGCTTCTGCGCGTCGTCGAGATCGTTGATCCAGCGTCCATCGGCGATCGGCATGTAGCGAAGCTGATTGAACTTCGCAGGCACGCCCATCAAGCTGCCGCTGCTCTGGAAGAAATCGCTGACCGCGCGAATGTCGCCGCGTTGCAGAACCGGCACGGCGTCCTTCACGTCGATGCAGTCGCGCAGGATGTCGGAGTAATCCTTGTAGGTCAGGTAGTACTCGTGCATGCTGTTGAAGCTGCCCGAGACGGCGGGAGCACGCCCGCCAAAGATGAACATAACGTTCTCGCCGAGTTCATCGAACTGGCGGCGATTGCCGGAGCGGAACCCTTCCCCCAGCCCTACCAAAAGCAGCAACGATCCGACCCCCCAGGCAATCCCGAACATGGTCAGAAACGAGCGCAATTTGTGCGCCCAGAGGGTGCGCAAGGTTTGACCGAAGATGTCGAGTAACAGCCGCATTGTTTCTAAGAAGGGCCTTGGCTAAGGGGTAAATACCAGACTATCAAAAAGCAGGTCTCCGCCACGCTGCGGATTCCTCTAATTAGACTACGGATTCGGCAGTCGGTTAGTTCAATTCGGGGCTCCGCGGATGGGTAAATGCTACAATCCGCTGCATCATTCCGGGAGTGGGGCCGCCTTGGCGCACGACGTCTTCATCAGCTATTCCTCCAAAGACAAGACGGTCGCGGACGCGGTTTGCGCCCGGCTGGAGGCACGCGGTATCCGCTGCTGGATCGCCCCGCGCGACGTTCAGCCCGGCCAGCCCTACGGCGAAGAAATCATCGACGCCATTCACGGATCCAAGACGATGGTGCTGGTTTTCTCTTCCAACGCCAACGCCTCGCCGCATATCCCCAAGGAAATCGAGCGGGCGGTAAGCCACGGGGTTTCGATCATTCCCTTCCGGGTGGAGGCCGTGGCGCCGGCAAAGTCGCTGGACTACTTCATCAGTTCCGTCCATTGGCTGGATGCGATTACGCCGCCGCTGGAGAGTCATCTGGAGACGCTGGCGAATACCCTGCTGGCGGTATTGCAGGTCGAGGGGAAGCCGCCGGCGGAAGTCGTGGTGCCGGTGGTGGTCCCAGTCCAAGCGCCGAAGAAGAGAACGGGATTATTTGTCGGGGTTGCGAGCTTGGTTTTGCTGGCAGCACTGACGGTGTATTTTCTCTCGCGGCCTGGCGAAACGGCACAGCCGTCTCATGTGGGCGGCGACAATGCTCCTCAAGCCTTGATTTCCCCGGCCCCAGCACGTGATCCCGTCATCGGATGCTGGACGTGGTTCAACGGCGCGCCGGTGACGATCAATTCCGACGGCCGGATAGTAGCCGAACCGTTTACTGGGAAGTGGCAGCGCGTGGGACAACGTTCGTATCACCTCACCTGGCCGGAGGCGGTCGATGCAATCACGATTTCGGCAGATGGAAATAGCCTTAGCGGGAGCAATCAGTACGGATTTCCTACTTCAGGCACGCGGCTCGCTCCCGGTGCAGGGATCGCGGGAGCCTGGCGATGGCCCAACGGTGCAATCGTGATGATCACTCCGCAAGGTACGTTTTCCGTCGGTCCGTTTTCAGGACGATGGCGGGCTACCGGAAGCAATACCTTCAACCTCACTTGGCCGAAGCCCGTGGACAGCGTCAACTTGTCGTCCGATTCTCGGCGGATTGCGGGACACAATCAGTATGGGGTGGCAATTTCTGGGACGCGGACGGGTGGGTGCGGAGTTTAGCGCCAAAGACCTAACCTCGGAGAACATAGAGTTTCACGAAGGAATTTGTTTGGCAGCTTTTATGAAGTTCTACGCCGGTGTATCCCTTTTTACTTGGGCGGAATACCGCGGGCTTGGACGATCGCCCAATGCCATTCCTGGTCCGAGTTCAGCGAGATCCCGATTGACTGCTTGAAGAGCGCGGTGGTGAATGGCGAGGCCGATCCCTTCAGGTGATAAAGCACGGTCACGTCGGAGCGCTTCTGGCTCGGCGAATCTACCGCGGCCGCGGGAACCAGTTTCGCTTCGCCGTAGTTGGCCGCGTTGCCGCCGGAGGGCCGCAAGATCGTCAGTCCAACTGTGATCTCGTTGACCTTCCATCCGGTCGGGTTGTAAACCGCAATCTGTAAGGTGTCGCCGTTGATGGACGCGGGCCCGTCGAGCTTTACCAGCTCGCTGCTGGGCAGATCGAGCGGCGAAGACGAATCCGACGCCGCTGCGGGGCCGTCCCCGTTGAAAGAAAGACTGCAAGTGACCTCTGGCGATGAAACCTGAACGTCTCTGCCCGATCCTTCAAAGCTGAACTTCACCGAGCCCTTGGCGCGGCGGGTTTCGGCTTCATCCATCACTTTGGTGAGGTTGTCGTTGTCGACGACGGTCTGCTCGGGCGGCTTCTTGCTCTTGCGCAAGGCGCGGGCGATGTCGCCCAGCGGAGTTTCAGGAGTCTCGCCGGTTTGCGCGAACAAAGGCGCGGCGAAACAAATCAAAATTACGGCGATGGGGAGACTGCGTTTCATATCCAACTTCATTCTGCCGCAGATAGCCAGCTAGTCGTAGCTATCGAACGTAACCTGCATTCACTTGGTCACTATCCCAATGTTCGGCGTAGGGACGTTGCTCCGCAACGTCTCGGGCAGTGTTTGTGCCGCTGCCAGACGTAGCAGAGCTATGTCTCTACACGATGTTAGTCTTGATTAGACGTGGAATTTGGGGGGAAGTAAAACCTTGGTTGTAGCACTTTGGAAAGGTGCTAACTGGAAGGTTCGAGGTGCTTGACGAAATGGTGCGCAACGAGGCGCAGCAGATCGAACCCTCCAGCGACTAAAGCAGGCCTGACGTTCGAAGCCGCGCGACTGGATCCATCGACTGTTGTCGCTTGAAAACCCAGCGGGCCACCGCAAATCCGAACGCCACGTAGCACAGATGAACGAACTTCATGTCCCTCTCCCCTACTACGTTGGATGCGTCTGCACCCAAGAGGGAGTTGACTGACATGTTGAAAGTTATCAAGCGGCACGAAAACGGTCAACGCACCGTTGTGCCATCGGCATGGCACTAAAGTGGTACTAAAGTAACCATCTTGATTCTGGCTCGTGGCGCTGCGAGACGTTGCGGAGCAACGTCTCTACACAGGCTTAGTGAGAGTTCTCCATCAAGGCCGCCTTCGGATTCTCTACCGATACCGCGCCTTCCAAAGTGTGCGGATCGCGGCCGTGGAAGAAGATCATGTGCACCAGGAACATCAAAACCAGCACCGCCCCAAAGGTACAGACGATGGCGGCGCCGGTGGGCAAATCCCACAAAACAGAGAAGTAAACGCCAAGCGCTGAAACCAGAGTGCCCATGGTCCATCCGATGGCCAAGCGGCGGCCTACGCGGTCGGCGAACAGCATGGCGCCCACCGAGGGCACGATCAGGTAGCAGAAGACCAGCAGAACGCCAGCAATGGCAACAGACGACGTGACCACGAACCCGAACGAAGCGTAGAAGAGGAAATCCCAGAAGCGCACGTTCATGCCGCTTTCTTCAGCTTTTTTGTGGCTGGTGGAGATCAGCAGAAAGCGGCGGCGGAAGATGTAGTGAAACGTGCCCACGAGGCCGTAGAGGAGAGCGGTCTTGAGCACTTCGTGGCGGTCAACCGCGAGAATGTTGCCCACCAGCATGTCCTTGAGGTGCTCGGTCTCGCCGGTGGCCTTGCTCATGGCCAGGATCGCGGTTGCCGATGCCACCGCGTAGGCGATTCCGATGAAGGCTTCCTGAGGAATATGGCCACGGCGGGTGCGAGCGAAAGAGAAGACGGCCGCTCCAACGAAGGTGAACGCCAGGCTGACCCAATAGGCGCCGCGGCCATGGGGATCCATGCCCGCCAAAATAGCAACGGTCGCTCCCAAGGCAGCGATCTGGGCCAATGCCAGATCGACGAAAATCACGCCGCGCTCGACTACGTGGACGCCGAGGTAGGCGTGAATGCCGGTCAGGATCAGACTGGCGATGAACGGCCAAACCAGAAATGGCAGAATTTCCATGAAGCTCCTTGGAACAGTCGTTAGCCTTTGGTCGTTCGTCGTTGGCCTAAGACCAACGACGAACGGCCAACGACCTACTGAAATGCCTTGGTCAACAAATCAATGTTGTAGTCGAAAAGCTGAAAGTAATTCGTTACTTCTTTTTCGCCGCCGATTGAGGGCAAATACTGCACCACTTTTGCGCCGGTCTGCGCGGCCACCGAATTCGGTGTCTTCAAATCGAAATACGGTTCCACCAGGATAGCTTTGCAGCCTTCGCGTTTGATCAGTCCTATTAATTCTATGGTGTGGCTTGGGGTCGGTGGAATTCCCGGTCGCGGCTCGACATAGCCGATCACGTTAAGGCCGAAGTGCTTGGCGAAGTTGGGGAATGAGTTGTGATAGGTCACGACTTTTCTTCCCCGGTAGGGCTTCATTTCCGCGTCCCACTTCTGCTCGGCGGCGGACAATCGCTTGTCGAAATCCTGATAGCGCTCCTGGAAGTAGGCAGCGTCAGGCGGATCCATCTCGCCGAATTTCTGGGCGAAGCCCTTGGCGATGCGGCGGCCGTTGTCGGGATCGAGCCAGTAGTGGGGGTTTCCCAATGGGTGCACATCGCCCATGGCGCGGGTGACCTGGCCAGTGGGGATGTCGAGAATCTCGGCAAACTGCGAAGCATCGAGATAGCCGGCGCCACCGGGCTGAATTTTGCCGTTGCCGCTCTGTGCGATCAAGGGTGGCAGCCAGCCAATCTCCAACTGCAGACCGACGATGATCAGCAGGTCGGCCTGGCGCAGCTTGAGTAGAAAGCTCGGCTTGGCTTCGACGAAGTGAGGATCCTGATAGCCCCTGGCCATCGATTCCACGCTGATCTTGTCGCCCCCCACCTCCTGGGCGAGAGCTGCCAAATCCGTGGTGGCCGTGATGACGTTGAGCTTCTTGGCTTGAGCCGAACTCGAAAACAGAGCGGTCGTCAGAATTACCGCAACCATCCAGTAGTGCTTCATGAGATCTCCTAACTTTCTCTAACTCAACATCTCGTCAGAACGGGTGCGCGCCATGCGCTCCCAACGAGAAGATCAACTGCATCAAGAATTCGTTGGCATGAATGCCTTCCGCGTAGTCGGTGTAGCGATACTGTCCGCGAACCTGGCTGAATTCGCTCGGCCAGTAGGTGATCGTAGCGGACGTGCCTTTGTCAGTCATATTGGCGAATAGCGGCCGACCGGACTGATCATAGCGGCCACCTACAAACCAGCGGCGGCCTAACTGGTAGTCCCCGGAAGTATAGAAGCCAAAGGCCTTCTGTTCGGAGGCAATCTCCTGGCGTTGGCTCCAAATGAACTCTCCACGACCGATAAAGGAATGGTAAATCGAACGGCGTAGCGGCTTCCAGCGCACGGTAGCATCGACGCCGTATAGCTGCGTCAGATAGTTACTGCCCACGTCATTGTGACCGCGTGCATAGGAGGCTCCGATATCGACGTTGGTGGATTCGGTGATGTCCTTATAAGTGCGAATGTGCTCGACCGTACTAAGATCACCACGTTCGGTGGCGTGGAACAGGGGACTGTTGGAGTCGCCCGAATCACCTCGGAAGAGTTGGCCGGTAGCTTCCAGGAAAATCCCTTTCGGCATGGGGATGATTCGTTCCAGCGAAACGCCTGCGTCATCGATTCCGTCTTCTCCGCCGACGAGATTTGTGGTCACCAGCGGACGATCCACCCAGGGCAGAACGTGGTTATGCAGTCCATTGACCTTGCCGAATGCCGAGCGCATTTTGCCGACTTTGGCGACTACGCCGCCAGGCAGCGCGGTAAAAGTGATGTATCCCTCTTCGACGTCTACTCCCTCTTCTCCGAATGAAATGAAGAAATCGCCCTTCGCATAAGGATCGATAATCGCCTGCAAACCTATTTCAGACTCGTGCATTTGCAGCGACGGGAACGGTTGTTGCGGAGCGAAGGGGCTGGCGTCGTTGCGGCCGGCCGCTCCGATGAAATCGCCGATCACACTGATGTCAGGGTTAAGGGCTTTGCCGGCAGACCCGCCCGCGCCACCCGTGGTCACCGGGGCAGGTTGGGCTTCGATACTTGCGGTCTGAGTCGCTGGTGCGGGACCGCCTTCCGCCGATGGGGCAGTCCCCCCCGCTGGAGCTGGCGTGGCTGCCGCCGCAGGGCCTGCCGAGAGCGTCCTCACCTTGCCTTCCAGCATGATGACGCGGTCCTCCAAATCACGGATCTTCTGCATCAGGGCCGCGGTATCTTCACTGCTCGCAGGCGTGGGTGGAGGCGGAGTTTGCTGGGCAAAGAGCGAGCCCGCTCCAAATAAGATCAGAACTAGAATACGAAGTTTCATTGCTGCGGTCCTCCAGAAAAGCCGGTTGTGTAGCGACCAAAAAATTGAAAAATGGGCCGACGCTACAGAACGGGAGGAGGACGAACGTCCAACTGGAAGGAACGCAAAAGCACCCGGGGACGGACCTGCACGAAAGCTGTCCGTTCCCTGACGGCGAGACCACACAACAAAACTGTGAAAACTAAAATCGGCGCGGCTGCCTGCAGCATGCAAGCCAGGCAAGGCGAAGCGCTGCTGGCAGCGGGCAGAAGGTCAAAGCTGACTTGCGCGTCGGAGGTCTTGGTTCCGCAGGTATGGAAAGCTTGTAAAGTGCTGACAAACAGGAGCAGTACCAGGCATCCGCAGACCGTAACGCGCGAGGATATAAGCCGAGTAGCCACGCTCTCCTGTGTTTGGATGCAGACAAAGCACCCTAACATCCTTAAATTTTAGCACTGCACCAGCTATTGGGCACTTTCGTGTGCCGCATTCGCCAACTTACTAAAGAATGGCTAAGCGGTGAGAATCTTCTTCCCTTCCACCAGTTCCTTTTGCAGCTTGGAATTCAGCCCAGGATACGCCAAATCCAAACTCTCTAAAGTTTCGACCAAAGCGGCGGCGACCACCAGACGGGTGTACCACTTGTTGTCGGCAGGCACGACGTACCAGGGCGCGCCCTTCGATGAGGTGTTCCGGATGGCGTCTTCGTAGGCCTTCATGTAGTCGTCCCAGTATTCGCGCTGGTTAACGTCGGCCAGAGAAAACTTCCAGTTCTTTTCCGGCTGGTTGAGGCGATCAAGCAGCCGCTTCTTCTGTTCTTTCTTCGAAACATTAAGAAAGAACTTTCGGACGATAATCCCGTTACGTCCAAGGTATCGCTCGAGCGAGTGAATGTCCTGGAAGCGCTCTTTCCAGATTTCCTTGGTGAGCAGATTCTTGGGAATGGGCTCGTTGTCGAGGATTTCCGGGTGTACACGCACCACCAGGACTTCTTCGTAGTAAGACCGGTTGAAAATGCCAATCATGCCCCGCGAAGGGAGGCGGCAGGTAGTTCGCCACAAAAAGTCGTGATCGAGTTCGTCGAGCGACGGCTGCTTGAACGAGAAGACCTGGCAGCCTTCAGGGTTTATGCCCGACATCACGTGCTTGATGGTGCCGTCTTTTCCGGCGGCGTCCATTGCCTGGAAAATAAGCAGGACACCCCAGTGGCGCTGAGCGTAGAGCTTGTCTTGCAGTTCTTCGAGCTTAGCGACGCCCTTCTGCAGTAGTCCGGTGGCGTCGTCTTCGGATTTAAATTCTCCGGTATCGGCGGAATCGAAATCTTTTAAGCGGAACTTGCTTCCATCGTGAATTGCGTACGGCTTCGACAGCTTGCTGGCCCAGCTCATCTCCGATCCCTCCGAGGTCGCCTCTATGGTATCTGAGATGGGCCGGGCAACGGGCTAATTGCTGCCGATACGCCGGATAGCGTCGTAGCACTCGCAGGCAGCACCTTCGAGTCCGGGACGGCTGAGAACCTTCACCATCCCGCGGGTGTACTCGATGAGACCGGCCCGCTGAAGGGTTCCAGCCGCGACCGTGACGCTGGGACGTCCGCTGCCCAGCATCTGCGAAAGTAGATCGTGGGTGATGGGAAAAGATCTTCCCCCGGAACGGTCGTGGCTCATCAGCAGCCAGCGCGCGAGGCGCTGCTCGATCTCGTGCAGCCGATTACAGGCGGCCACCTGCGCCACCTGCATGCCTTGCAGCAAGAGATAGCGATTGATCGCCCGCTGAAGCAGCGGAAGCTCAGGAAGGATGGTTTGCAGAATTTCGGCTCTGACGCGAAAAGCGTCACCCGCATGTTGCACGATGACACGCTGGAAGCTATCGCGGATGCCCGCGGCAAGGGGCATGCCGATGAAACCCTCGTTGCCGACGGTACTCACCTCGACGCTCTTCGCGTCACTTGTGACCACAAGTAACGAAGCCAGGCCGCTGTTGGGGAAATAGCCGTAGTCGACGGAGTGGCCTGCATCCTGCAGTACCTGATGCAAACCAAGGGTGACGAATTCCAGCTGCGGACGAAGCTGTTCAAATTCGGCGTCTGGAATAAGAAGCAGGAGGCCGTTTTCAATCGCGCGGCCCTTCGAATCACTGCGAGTCCGAACTGCTGTTCCGCCACGACCGTCATGGATAGTCATAAGCTCCCCTTGGGGCGCCGCTGAACACCACTCAAGCGCTGAACAGGAGATGGAAAAATAGACGCACAGGTGCGGTTATGTCGGTACCGCGCGATACAGAGGGAGGGTTGGATACCTGATTCGTCATTTTTTGTCACTCAAGTTGGATGACCACAGAGCTGCCATGAACTGTCCAATTTCCTGTAGATGAGTAGGGATTTCTACTAGCGAGGTAGGGTAATTACCTTAGATGAAGGCCAATATGGAGCGGGTAGAGTGGGAATTTGGAAATCGAGAGGTTTAGTTCTTTTGCTAGTTCTCGAAAAATGAAAAGTTCTTTCGCGCCACTTCAACGATATTTTGGCCAATGACGAGCGAAGCGGTAGCTGCAGGGGAGGGAACGTTGCAGACTTGAATCATTTTTTCAGAGAATACAAAAGCGAAGTCATCCACCAAGGATCCATCTTCGCTCAAGGCTTGAGCGCGGACACCTGAGCCACCGGGGACGAGATCCTTTTCAGAAATTTCGGGCACCAGCCGTTGCAGACTCTTCACGAATTCTTGCTTGCGAAACGAACGATAGAACTCGCTCAATCCACTTCTCCAGTGCTTGGCTGCCATCTTCCAAAATCCGGGATAGGTCAGGGTTTCGAACGCATCTCGCAAATTCAAATCCGTCTTGCGATAGCCTTCGCGCTTGAAAGCCAGAACCGCGTTGGGCCCGGCGTCCAGTCCGCCATGGATTCGTTTGGTGAAATGAACTCCCAGGAATGGAAAGCGAGGGTCGGGCACGGGGTAAATCAATCCGCGAGAGAGAAATTGCCTTTCCGGAACGACGTCGTAGTATTCGCCACGAAAGGGCACAATTCTCATGCCGGGATTTTGCTGCGACAACCGTGCCACGCGATCGCTGTGGAGGCCTGCGCAATTGATCACGGCCCGCGTCGAGAAGGCGCCTTTGGTAGTTTCAACGGTTAACGAGCTTCCGTCACTCTGGGAAAAACCTGTGACCTTGGACCCAGTACGTAGCTCGCCGCCATCGCGGACAAACAATTCGGCATACTTTTCTGCCACCGCCCGATAATCCGTGATCCCGGCGCTTGGGACGTGCAAAGCGAGCAATCCGCCACAATGAGGCTCGATCTCTTTTAGCTCTTCTCTGCTCAACAAACGAACGCCGGCCACCTGATTGGCTTGTCCGCGAGCCAACAAATCGTTGAGCCGGTTGATCTCGTTTTCCCGGGTGGCGACGATAACTTTGCCGCAAATTTGAAAACGGATGCCGTGGAATTTGCAGAATTGGATCATCGCCGCAGCACCTGCAACGCAGGTTTGGGCTTTCATCGATCCCGGTTTGTAGTAGATGCCGGAGTGGATGACGCCGCTGTTATGACCAGTCTGGTGCTGCGCGACTTTGTCTTCCTTTTCGACGATCAATATCGCGAGCCGTGGGAACCGCCGTTTGGCTTCCATCGCTGTGGAGAGGCCGACAATACCACCACCCACGATGACCAAGTCGTACCGTCTATCAGGCATAGACGCGTTGGCTACTCACGAACTCTTTTGAGCCAGCCGTATTGGTGAAATGAAAACTCGTTTCTCTGCCACAACCGGTCGTCGCTTTGAAAACGCGGGTCGGTGGGAAGAAAATCTCTCACTGCTTCCATCGGCCCGGGGCCGAAAGAGTTCTCCACCGGATGGCCGTTGATGTTGGTGTCTTCGGCCACCATGTAAGAGCCCACGGCGACGAAGTCCCTGTACAAATTGAGTTCATTGAAGACGTGAGCCTGGCTGTGGTCGGAATCGAGAATTACCATTCCTTTCCGCTGCCCGACAATCCCTTTTATCTGATCTATGACGGCAGGGTCGGTAGAGCTGCCTTCGATCAAATGGATGCGGGGATGATTCAACTTCCTGGCGTTCTCGGTCAGGACGATGTCAATTCCAATGATCGGCGTATCGGCAGGCGCGGAAATCAAATCAAGCAGATGGGCGAAATACAAAATCGATCCGCCCTGCGCGACACCCGTCTGCACAATGAAAGGCGGCCGCAGATCAAAGACCATTTCGTGATAGAGCTGCAGGTCGAAAGCGCATTGAAAAACAGGGAATCCAAGATAGCGATTTTGCGACCAGCTTTTCGAGCGGTAGTACATCGAATGAAAAGCGTCGGTCGTAATTCTTCGACCCAATCGCGTATCGAAAAGCAGGGAGGCTGCTACCTTCCTGAACCATGACATAAACAGCGTTGGAATCCTTTCCCCGATAATGGGCGATTGAAAACGACAGGCTAACACAAGCGCTCACCTGCAACTGTGTGGCAGCAAGATGCTGCCCGAAGATCGAGCAAGGAAGATATATTCTGTGATTCATGCCTGTTCGCCAGCCGCCGCAAGCGGTAGACGGGATGTAGAATTACGGTTATCGGGGTTCCAATGGAGGCCCCGATCACGGATGGACCTGAATTCTCAGACTGTAGACGCCCCGGTGGCCGTGCCGTTGATTTGCGTATGCTGCGGCACGTCGTTGGCTGGAACCTTGAAATGCGACAACTGTTCGCACGCGTACGCCAAGAACCCCTTTGGCTATGTTGAGATGTTGAAGGAACCCTGGGACCACGTGTCCGCTCCGGACGATTACGTTGAAGCCCAGGAGCACACCGGCCTTCGAGTCTTCCAGGAATATCTTCTACCTTTATTCTCCGAGGGCGCGGCACGAAGCGTACTGGACGTGGGTTGCGGTATGGGGCAAGGCATCCGGCAGATGGGCGTGAGTGGCGCAGACGCTTACGGCATCGATCTGCCTTGCTATTCGCGGGCATGGGAGAAAAATGGCCTCGACCCCGCACAATTCATGTGCGCGGATGCCTGCGCTCTTCCCTTTCCGGATAATTTTTTCGATGTCGTTTACTCGTTGGGCGTGATTGAGCACATTGGCACCGTCCTCGGACATTGCACGTTGCGGCCTGACTATTGGGAAAAACGGCAGGCATATGCGAGCGAGATTTTGCGCGTCACGAAAGATGGCGGAAGAATTGTCATCGCGTGCCCCAACAAAACTTTCCCCGTCGACGTGCAACATGGGCCAACCGATGCGCTCAGCCCGAAAGTTCCCTTGCGCAGCCTTATCTGCGAGAAGACCGGGTTGAATTTTCACAAGACGTGGGGCGAACATCACCTGCTTTCCTACGCGGAGACGCAGCAACTCTTCCGGGCCGGCAGAAGTTTCCGCGCGCTTCCGCTAAAGGGATATTTCGGCTTTGGAAAATTTGAGCGGGGATGGCTGAAGCCGTTCGCTTCTTTGGCGAAGTGGTATGTAGATTCGATGCCCGAGTGGCTGCGCCGGTCTGCCATGAATCCATACATGCTGGCGCAGATTGTGAAATAGTGCTCCACATCTCGCCACAGGTATTTGAGGGGCGAACCAGGTGAGTTTTAAATCAACGGAATCACCTGAGCAACTGCCGCGCGGGGCCGAAATGCACGGTGACGTATGCGCGGTAATGGTGACCTACAATCCCGATTCCAGTCTCGAACAAAATATTCGAGCGATACTTCCCCAGGTCAGAAAACTCTTGCTCGTAGATAACCAGTCAGATTCGACGTCGCAAGCGTTCGTCGCGCAAACCGCTGCCGATCTGGGCGTCGAGGTGATATGGAGTGCCAAGAATCTCGGCATTGCCGGAGGATTGAACGAGGGCATAGATCGCGCGCTATCGGAAGCACAATATGCATGGATTGCGCTTTTCGACCAGGACAGTCTGGTGCCTACAGGCTTTGTGTCGGCAATCCTGGAGGCCTATGCGGCCTGCCCTCTCAGGGATGAGGTCGCGGCCGTCGGAGCCAGTTACGGCCACCCGGTTTACGAGAGCCGTGGGAAGTGGACGGCTGAACGCAATAACTTTGCGTTTCGTGAACTGAAGACGGTAATGACCTCCGGGAGTCTGGTGAAGACGTCTGCTCTGGCGACCGGGGGAAATTTCGACCAGTCGCTGTTCATGGACTATGTCGATCATGATTTCTGCCTGCGTCTGAGAAGGCATGGTTTCCGGGTTATCCAGGCGGGCAACGCGGTGCTGGCCCACCAGCTCGGCGATCCGACATTGCACCGGATCTTCGGGAAAGAATTCTTAAGTTCAAACCACAGCGCGGGAAGGCGGTATCACAACGCGCGTAACCGCGTGCTGGTGTATCGCAGATACTTGTGGTCAGAGCCTTCGTGGGTCGCCGCGGATTTCTTCGGATGGTTTCGGGAGATGGCCAAGGTGGCGTTGGTGGAGAGCGACCGGAAGAAAAAGTTCAGCAATGTAGCGCGGGGAATTTGGGACGGGTTGAAGGGCGGGAAGGGCGGAGCACAGACGCGTGGCTAGTATCAGGGACGCGAAACGACTCAGACGGGAGGCAAGACAGCCCCAGAGCGGGCGCGGGTAGGCGGGGAAGGCTAGTTGACGGTCAGAACGAAGTGAAGCGAGCGGGAGAACGAACCCGAGGTGGCGTTGACCTGAACAAAGTAGGAGCCCGGCGGAAATTTTGTGGGATCCAAGTTGTGGCTGTCTCCACCGCCGCATCCCACACTGCAAGCGACGAGCGCCGCCAGCAGCGCGATCAGCAGGAAGCGCAGCTTCCTTTTGGAATCGACGCACCAAAACGGCGCCACAACAATTCCCATCCAGCCCAAGGTCAATAGTGCGAAGGTTGGAGACCTGCGCCGCCCCTTTATAGCGGCGGTCCCAGAACTGTCTTGCCCATGAACCACATTGAGCCGGACCGTTCTCAGATTTGCCCCCGCCAACGCCATGGGGTTTGGCGAAACCGCACACTCGCTAAATAATGGGAGTCCAAGGCAGGTGAACTTGACGGGGCCGGAGAAATTTCCCTGCGGCTTGACGTTGAAATCGAAACTCGCATTTTCTTCCTGAGCGATGGTGGCCGAAGTCACCGCCGCATCAAGCGTGAATCCCGCAGGCACTAGCTTGGAAGACGGATTCCATTGTGAAACCGGAATCCAGGTAGGAGACCCGCCAAGATCGCTTACCATTAGGGTGATGGAACCGGTGACCGTGATGGTTGCCGCTCCCATCAGGTTAATGTTCCCGCCCGCGCCGAACACAACCGGCCCGCCTAATGCGAAAAATGTGACCGTTTCTCCCGGCCCGAGTGCTGACTGAATGGTTGTAATCGGTGTTGTGGAGCTTGCCAGGCCGACGCCGTGAGCATTACGGATGTTGATGGAAGGCGCGGGAGCAATCTGTGCGCTAATGCCAGCGGTAGTAGGCAGGTCGGTGGTGCCGAAGAACATATTGTCTTGGTAGACAACGTCAGTACCGGGGATCGACCGGACCACGGTGTCTGCGGGTCCCATGATGTTGTTGTGAGTGAAGCGAATGCCGGCGGCTGGAGCGGTCACGCTAAGTAGATAACCGGCGCCGTTATTTACGCCGCTGGCTTGAAATCCCGCGTCCGAGATGGTCACGCCCGCAATGCTGGCATGCAGATCGCCGGTAATTGAGTAGACGCCCTGCACATATTCGTGATGCGGGCTGTCGAAATGGATGGCCCATCCGCCATCGATCTGCACGGCGGTCGCCGCGTTCTGCGATGTCAACGCACGGAAGTTGATATCAATCGGGACGGCATAGTTATTGCCGGCGCGGCCGCCGATAAAAATATTGGTTCCGTCGCCCGGAGCGGTGCCATCAAACTGGCAATCGTTGAAGTTCAACTCGTAGGCGGCGCCCTCAATTCTTAAGCCATTACCGCCACCGGCAGAGCGGAACACAATGACCCGGTTGAAAGAAACCCACTGGCTCATTCCGGTGTAGCCTTCGTTCGAGCCGACTAAGTGAATCGCATTTCCCGCGAAGCCAATGATGAAGATGTCATTCAGCTCGGAATACCAGACCCCGGCTCCCAGGAAGCCCTTGGCATCCCACAGCATCGCGTCCTCTGAAGTATTGCCGGCGGATCCGAGCAGCCGGAAACCAGACAACAGGACATTCACCGCCGGAGAAAGGTTGGCCTGTGGCACTACCACGACGGGATTGTTGCCGTTGACCGATTGCAGGAACGTGATGCCGGAACCCATTCCCAAAATTTTGAATTCACGCCGCAGCATGATCTGCTTAACGTTGTATGTGAACGGGCCCAGGTAGAGGGTGATGGCTTTGCTTCCCGGATCGATGCTACCCAGGTTGCGGTTTACGCTGGGCGATACGGCATTGATAATGCAACCTTCTTCCGGACAAGCGGCGATGGCGTCTGGAACCCCACCTGGAAATCTGTCAGCGAAGAGGGTGTTCGCCAGATTTTTTACGCTTACGACTCCGCCAGAATCGGTGATCTGCGAATCAGCCATGGACGTGCCGGAGCCGAACTTGGCGACGGTGTCGATCGTTCCTCCAGCCGTGGTCACCGGTATCGTGGGATCTGCCGCGGCGCGCGGCCCTACAGCCGCCGTAGTGCCGCTAGAGCGTGACGACGCGCCTGTCCCCGACGTGGCCGTTCCCGTGGCCGAAGGCGCAACCTGCAAGAAGGCTGAAGCAGGCAAGCCGCCCAAAGTCTGGGCGTCTCCTGCCTTAATGGCGTAGGGGACACTGACCAACAAGACTCGGGGCTGTTCTTGTTCTCCGGCGAACGCCGCCTGCACCCCAACCCAGCGGGAGTCTCCGTTGGAAAAGATGTTGGTAGGCACTCCGCCGCTGGTCGCAGAGCCGAGAAGAACCGCGTAGCGCCCTTGGGGATCAAGCTGGACGTTCTGGACTTCCTGCCACAATGGCGCTCCGCCGGTGGAATCCCCATAAATAAGGAAGGTAACTCCAGCCAGCCCGGTGCGAGGCTGCCCTGAGGGATCGTGCAGCGTGCCGGTGAATTTCATCAGGTGAGGAATTCCCGAGACGCATTGCGCCGGATCGCCCGCGCATTGCGCGTACGCCCCAACAGAAAGCAGGACTAGAAGAAGCCCGACGACGATTTGAAACGAAACCTTCATCTTGTAAATGTTTTTAACCTCAGCGAGTCTCAAGGCCACGCCTCAGGCAGAAACGCGCTGATCGCTTTGCCGGCTTAAATAGTCGTTTAGTGCCTGCTGCCACGGCTTGAATTGGTTGATCTTAAGCCGCTTCAGGCCGCTGTTTTCGAGAACAGAATACTTGGGTCTCGGAACCTTGATGGGAAATTCGTCAGGTGCGGCAACCTGGAGGTCCACCTTCGTTCCAGTCTTATCGAAGACCTCGGCCGCGAAGGCGTGCCAGGAACAAGCTCCTTCCCCGGTCGAATGATACAGACCGAAAGCGTCACTCCGGCTGAGAGCTACAATCTGTCGCGACAGTTCGGCGGTCGAAGTCGGGCTCACGATTTCGCTATCGACCACGCGAACTTTACCGCGTTCCCTGGCCAACTTCAGCATCAACTCAACGAAGTTGAGCCCGCCTTTGGCCCGGCAAGGATGAGTTCCATAAAGCGCGGACGTCCGCAGGACAAAGTGCTTCGGGTTCTCAGCCCTGACAAAGTATTCGCCTGCAAGTTTGGTGTTTCCGTAGACGTTAAGGGGACGCGGCAGATCGGTCTCGACGTAAGGTTGATCTTTCGATCCATCGAAAACATAGTCAGTGCTCAGGTGAACTAGGGTTGCACCGAGCTTTTTTGTAACGGAAGCAAGATTTCGGGCACCGACTGCATTGACCGCGTAGGCGGCTTCCGGCTGTGTCTCGCAATTTTCCACGTGGTGCATCGCCGCAGTATTCACCACAACGTCAGGGCGGATACCTTCCAGGCACTCTCGCACTGAACCCAGGTTTGCGATTTCGATTTCCGCATGGGTGAGGGGCAAAATCTGATCTCCCGCTTCACTAAAGGAAGTAATCAGGTCGTGACCGACTTGTCCATTTGCTCCGATGATGGCGATTTTCATGACGGCTTGTACACGAAATTATCGGAGAGTGGCGAGGCCAACCATTCGCTAAGGGATTGGGCGGCGCGGTCCTTGTCGGATACCGTCACATCCGAGAGCGGCCAGTCGATCCCAATGGCCGGGTCATTCCAGCGTATCCCAGACTCGGCATTGCCGTTATAAATTCCCGTGCATTTATATTGAATTTCCGTTCCATCTTGGAGCGCGCAGAAGCCGCGAGCAAAGCCCGCCGGCGCCCAAACTTGCCGGCGATTGCTCTGCGAAGCATGGATGCCGACCCACTTACCCAGCGTTGGAGAACCTTTACGGATGTCCACCGCGACAAGGAAAGCTTCGCCTACGGTCACGCGCATTAGCTTGCCCATCGCTGGTTCCCATTGGAAGTGTAGACCGCGCACGACACCTTTAGCCGAGCGCGAATGATTGTCCTGCACAAATTCGGCAGGCAAGCCGAGCGCTTTGAAGTGGTCCGCCCGAAACACCTCGGTGAAAAATCCGCGGGCATCCTGAAAAATGTCCGAGAGAACCACTACGACATCGCCCAGATGGCGAGACTCGATCTTGATATCCATGGTTGGCCGAACACAAATTCTCTGAGATTACTTGCCGCAAGTTGAGCAAAACAGAAATCAAGCTCAGTCGCCGGCGCCCGCCATTGCTGCCGCAAATTCAGGAACTGGCTTAGCGGTTTCTAAATGCTTAAAGGTCGAGATGTTGTAGTAAAGAGGATTGTCCCAATCGGAAAACTTGTCCATGTTTTCGATCAGGTGACCAACAATGGTGCCAACGTCGTTGCGGGGATGAAAACTTAAAACGTTCTTTGCCTTTTCAAAACTGACTTTGTAGTTTCGGACATCCTGAATGTGCTTGATGTTAAGACGAATTCGTTTTCCCAGTCGCTCTTCGATGCGCGTCTTCACCTGATCGGCCACTTCACCCACCGTATAGTTGCCGGACGCAACATTAAAAATTCCGGAAACCCGGTCGTTGGCTTCGATCGCCCGGATGTAGGCGGAGGCGGCGTCTTCAACACTGATGATGGGACGCCATATCGAGGGATTGTTCACCACGATTTCTCCGTCGCGGATGGCGCATTTGAACATCGTATTGATGATGAGGTCGAGGCGCATGCGCGGGCTGTAACCTGAAGCCGTACCCTTGCGCAGAGAGATGACCGAGAACGTGTCGTCCACGAGATTCATTACCCCCTGTTCGCCTTGCAGTTTGGAAATTCCGTAGGGGTACTTGGAAGAGACAGCGCGGGTCTCATCGTAGAGTTCGTTTTCGGTGTAGCCATAGACCGAGCACGAACTGGCGTATACATAACGCCTCACTCCAGCCTGCTTTGCGATGTAGGCCAAAAATGCCGGCGCGGCTGCATTGAAGATGAAGTTCTTGCTCGGCGAATACTCCGCCATGGGATCGTTAGATAACCCCGCCAAAAAGACCACCTGGTCGTAGCCGGTCAAATCCGAAACGCTCAAATCGAAGATATCTTTGTTGAGAATTCCTGCGCTGGCGGGAAGTTTATTTCCGAACCAAAACAAATCAACTACGTCCACTGCATAACCACGCTCGATAAGCCGTGGAATCAGGGTGGTCCCCAGATAGCCGGCGCCGCCTGCAACCAATATTCTCATTCAAAATCCCTTTCTCTAGTCCAAAGAAACCGAATTGCCTTGGGGCCTTGTTCGTCTTTTCATCAGGCAACTAAGGTGGCTCTGAGTTTCGGCACGTACATTCCGAGTTCGCAATCCAGCGCAGGCTTTTCTCCGCGCACCAGCCGATAGAAATAATCTTCGTATTGGTCAGTGATGTGGTCCCAGGTATATTTTTCGGTAATTCTCTGCGGGGCTATGGCGCGTAACTTTTCCGCTTCGGCAGGATTGTCTTCCAGATGTTGAAGCTTTTGTGTCATGTCAGCGGCGTCTTTGAAGAGCACTCCGTATTCGCCCACCACTTCGCGATTGAATGACGTGTCCAAAGCCATAATGCAGTTGCCATACCCCAAAGCCTTTAGCAACGCGGGATTTGTACCGCCAACGCTGTGACCGTGGAGGTAAGAAAACGCGTTGCAGTGCAGTTCCTTGACGTCGTCACTGCTGCTGACATGCCCCAGGAAGCGGACTCGCGGATCCTTTGTTTGTCGAAGTGCGTCTACGAATTCGCTGCGATAATTCGCGTCACCTGCAATCGCCAGAATCTTGTCACTTCGTACATCGCGGAAGCCATTGACGATCATGTCGGCGTTATTTTCCGGTACCAACCGGCTCGCAATCAGGTGGTACTTGAAAGGCTCGAGGCCATATTTCCTTACGACAGACGGATCGACTGAGGTTTCGATGTTGCCGCCATACGCAATACAAGCAGAGCGCGTCCCGAACTCCTGCAGATAAATCTGCTGCATGGCGACGGCGTCGGTGATGATGCCGTTGGGGCAAATAGATCCAGAGAGGCGCGCATTTAGATAAAAATAGCGGCGGCCCAGAGAACTCCACTTCGAACGCTTCCACTCCACTCCGTCCACGTTGAGCGCGACTTTCTTGCCAAAGACCCGCGGGATAACGCAATGGAGAGCGTTGGCGACATTGCTCAAGAGCATGACGTCGACGTTGCGAAACAATACATCGATCATGCAAGCCAGGGTATGGCTGGGAGTGCTGAGATTTTTCGTCTCGATGCTGGGAAGATAAATGAGTCGAACGCCTTGGTAGGAAGCGGGTTTTTCCGGGAAGAGACTGCTTCGGCAGTACACAATCACTTCATGACCGCGCGCCACTAACCGGGGAGCCAACTCGCCAAAAAAAGTTTCCGTCCCACTGTAGGTGTGGGGTATCCCCCGGGCGCCAAAAATCGCAATACGCAAGTTAAGTCCCTTCACTTGTTAACCGGCAACTGCCGGAAATTGCGCTACCTGCCTCAAACTAAAAAGTTTACGCGATGGTACAGAAAAACTTATGAGGATAACAAGCCTCTCGGTTACCCCTGAACATTCTCATACACTCTCAAGGTTTGGGCGGCTGCGGTGCGATAACTGAACTGGGCGCTGCGCTCGACGCCCTTCTGGCTTAAGAACGCCCGAAGCTCAGAACTTTGCATTACCTTCTCGATGGCGTCGACAATCGAAGACACGCTCATGGGATCAATCAAGATTGCGGCATCTCCGGCGACCTCTTCTAAAGATGAGCCAAGGGACGTAATGGTTGGAATTCCACAGGCCATGCTTTCGATAACCGGCAATCCGAAGCCTTCAAAGATCGAGGGATAGACGAACAGTTGCGCGGCGTTCAGAATGATCGGAAGATCACTCTGGGGAACGTAACCTAAGAGGATCACGTCAGACTGCAATCCGAGTCTTGCTATCGTTTCGACGATCTGGCCCGCCTGCCAGTCGGATTTCCCCACCAGCACCAGCTTTTCCTTTAGTCCCCGCTGCTTAAGTTGACCGTAGGCTTCGACCAACCGCACCAGATTCTTTCGCGCCTGCAGTCTTCCGGCGTAAAGGACGAAAGGACCGGCGATCCCGTACTTCTTCGCCACAAACTCGCGGCAATAATCACGATCCATGGGATGAAAATCTCTGGATGCCGCAAGGTGGGTGACCGTAATCTTCCTGGGATCCACGCCATAGATTTCCGTGAGGTCGCGAGCGGAAAAGTGTGAAACCGTCACGATATGGTCGGCGCGGCGCGCTGACCAGCGAACCATCATTTGAGATCGCTTCGCCTCGAAGGGATGGAAGAATTCGGGAAACCGCTCGTGCGCAAGATCGAAGATTGATACCACCGTCTTACAACTGGAAAAAGGCGGAACGATATATTGAGCGTGAAAAACGTCCAACTTCTCCCGCCGCATGCGCCAGGGGAAGGTCAGCGGAATTCGAAGCATGCGGCTGGCGGGCCGCAGCTGTTGAAAGGCAAACCGGCTTTTCGAAGCGAGCGATCCCGGGGCCTGCGGTCCCACGTGGTAAAGAACAAAGTCGTGGTTCCCTTCCAAATCCCTGAGGCCCTCGACCAGCTCGCGATAGTAAGTCTCGTTACCTCCCTTACCACTGCCGATGCTGTGGATATCAATTCCGATTTTCAGCGAAGTCATTTCTCAAAGGCCGATCGTTTGTACGCAGCGATCAACCGGGATTTTTGGTGCTTTGGGCCAATGCCGCCGGAAGAGGAGACGAGGCGGGATCAAGCCGCATGCGAAAGAACGCGAATATTCCGGCGAAGGTAGCCCACGCCGATTTCCAATCGCCTCTTAGTACTGACTTGGTCACAATCACGCCGACGTAGCGCACCAGAAAATAGGGCCAGAAAGTCAGCCAGTGAATTGGCCGGGCATGCTTGTGCATGACGTAGAGAACATTTCTGGTGGCGGTGAACTTGCGTACATGTTCGCCGACGTTTCTTCGCGTGGCAAAACCTTCTTTGTGCCACATTTTGGCGGTCGGTGCGTAGATGATCTGCCAACCCAAATTACGCATTCGCAGCGAAAGGTCCAGGTCTTCTCCGTTGGCAAAAATCTTATCGTCAAACAAGCCAGATTCCTGCAAGGCGGCGGCCCTCACTAATATTCCGCAACCCGTTGCCCAATCAATAGGCTGCGCTTTCTCATAGCGCCCCGCTTCTATTTCCTTCCAACCCAGGTGCCGGGGAACCCCCTGCCACAAACTAAATGCCCCGCCGGCCCACCAGATTCTGTCGGGTATGTCGAAATAGTAAATTTTCGGCGAGATCATGCCAGCCCTTGGATTACGCTCCGCTTCCGCCATCAGTTCCGTCAAGAAAATCTTGTTCACAATGGTGTCGTTGTTCACGAGAAGCACATATTCGACACCCCGTTCCAAAGCACGGCGCATCCCAACATTGCATCCCCCGGTAAAACCCAGGTTGCGACCATTCGCGATCACTTCAACCTCCGGAAACCTGGATCGAAGGTATTCGGCGGAACCATCTTTCGATCCGTTGTCGACTATCAGGATTTCGAAGGAGCCGCCTTCCATCGCCTGGAGGCTGCGGACACATTCCTCGGTCATCGCCTGGCTGTTCCAGTTGAGCAGGACGATCAGCGTTTTCACAGGTTAGGCTCGGCTTGATCCACTGGCTAGGAACTCACGCTGGTATCGGCATGAAGCTCGACAGAATTCGGGGACTTCGCATCTATCTCCCGTTGCATTTGTGAGAGCCAGTCCACGCTTGGCGATAGAGAATCGCTATCCAAATGAGTGGCAATGCCGGGAACTGGTACCCACAATTTGGCTTTCTTGCCGAACAAGATTTGCGCCCAGTTATAGAACCATGATTTGGCCAGTATCTTCCAATAGAACTTTCGTTGAACGAAATAAGTAATCATGGCCAGGGGGTTAAAGACCCGCTGCTTGGTCAGACTCATCCACAACGAGGAATCAAAATTTCCGCGCGAATAGCTGCGGAATACGGCCTCATATTTCCTTAGTGTTTCTTTACGCGTCAAAAATGTGAGACAGGTAGAGGAGGCGGTCCGCCAGTGCTGTGAATCATGGACCCGCAGCCACTTAGGGCTGTGATGCAAACTGAGCGTGTAACAGTCAAGGTGATCGAAGGGCGAGATGAAATCGACATCCGGTTGCGACCTCAGGAAGCTGAGCATCGCGCGAAATTTTCCGGGAAGATAAAGGTAGTCGTCCTCCGCGAAGTAGACGTGCTCGGCATCGCTCTGCTTCAGCAGGATATCGATCTGCCGAGCAAAGGTCGCGCCGTTCCCTGCCCCATCCAGGTTAAGAACTACCAGATCGTCCGCTGCGATATGTTTGCGGAAAAATTCCTCGTACTCCGGCGGGCATCCGTCGAGAATCGCCCACAGCTTGACCCGCAATCCACTAATAGATTCGTTGAAGGATTTCAGGCAGGTTTCAGCCAGCAGCGGTTTGTCGTCGCCAAAAGGCAACGATAGCGCGGGCTTCGAAACTTTCGGATAGACGCGGTAGGCGACAGCCAGATCGTATGCGGGCGGAATGGCGGGAGTCATCGGCTCAGGGTTGCAGCATGCTCCGTTTGCGCAACGGTCAGGCCCGCTGCCAATAGCCCCAGATGGACCCAAGTAAAGGCGAGCAAACTTGCTTCGGAGGATTGGAAAGTGATTGCGTAAAGCAACAGCCCCATTTCCAGCGCGATAAACACAGATTTCGTTTTAGGCGATAACAAGCGGAATAACTTGCGAGTCGCCTTGATCAGTAAACCCACAAAGAGGGAAAACACCGCGAAGCCAATCACTCCCGTGTCGTGCAGGATTCGGAGCGGTGTATTTGAAACCCACCCGGCGGAGTCCTCGCCTAAAACGCCCTGCCAGTTGAATAGCAACTGGAAGCTTGCAGTTCCGGTGCCCAGCCAGGGATGTTGCTGAACGTTGTTGACTGCGGCCGCCATTTGAATGAGGCGGCCAGCCGTGGTTTCGTCCGACGAAATTTCAGTAAGATCGATGGTGCTAAACCGCTCGCGAAGCATGCTCAAGAGGAACGGGCTGAAAATCAAGAGCAACACGCCCGCTGCGGCCAACATCGGCAACATCTTTCGAATCTGAAAAGTTCCTCTGCGGAAGGCGACCCACACCACTACCATCGCCACGAGAGGGAAAGCCACAATTGCGGAACGCGCCAGGCTGATGGCTGCGGCCAGCAAACAAACCACACATCCCAAACCGTGCCAGCGAGAGCGGTCACCCAGGAAAAACATGGTCAAGAACATGACCGCGCAACAAGCGGCATAGCTGCCCAACAAATTCGGTTCGTACTGTGTGCCGTAGGTCCCGGGGATGGCACCGTATTGCCCGATCTCCATTCCGAACTTTGTAGTAAACAGCCGGTTGGAGAGAAAACAAATGATGGCATAAACGGATTCCGCAGCGCCGACCCACAGCAGGATATCGAAGGCCTTCCGGAAAACGGTCTCGCTGGTAACCAGCACGCGCAATAGGAAATACGGCAGCATGATGATTGCGTTCATCGTGGCCCAGCGTAGCGTCATGCGCGGCTCCGGCGAAGTAAACGCCGAAGTGAAGAAATTTAGAAAAATATAGGCAATTAAGAAATAATCGAACGATCTCAGGTGGTGCACTACTGAAATGCGTCCGCGCATGGCGAGCCAGAGAATGACTCCGGCGACGAATGCAATGCTGATGTGCTCAGGGCGCACATGCAGCCCAAACAAGCTGCCCATGAACTTTGGCATGGCGCTGCCTGCCGCCAAGACGAACACCGCGCCCAGCGGCCAGTTCGCCAGGGTCACCAAAAAGATGGTGACCAGGCCCACGACGCCTATCACCAGGAACAAACTAGGAGTGAGATCCTCGGTGGCGACCAAATAACTGAGCACCAGCAATTCCGCCAAAACCACCAAGTATTTGGCGAAATGCAACGGGAGATTTTCGTGAAAATAGTGCGAGCTAATTGTCGCCATTTCGCTGGAGAGGACGCCGCACCCAAGGCAGATGGAGCCGGACAGCTAAATTGAGCAGAGACTCACGGCTTTTTTCGAAGATATTAGTGGCCAACATTTTTCCGGAATTCCGGTGATCAACGCTTTCCCAGTGGCGGGAACCGATGATCCAAATCGCCGTACCGAAAAGGGCAATCGTAGTGAGGGCCAAAATGATCAGCAACCGCGGCGGCCAGGATTTTTTCTCGGGAAGATTCGCGGGATCGATGACCCGAATAGTCGGAATCTCCTTGGCCTCCTGCATTTTCGTCAACTCAAATTGCTGGGTCAGCAGCTGATAGACGGTCTCCTGGATCTTCGCCCGCCGGTACAACTCCGCCCACTTGACCCCCAACAAAGGAAGCTTGCGGATCGATGGGTATAAATCCGGCGACGACGGATCGGCCTCGGCATCCGGAGCCAGTGAGGCGTCCGAGCCGGAAATTTTGCCAAGCTGGCGTTCCAGTTCCGCAATGCGCGCTCTAAGCGACCGCACGCGAACATTGTTTCCCGTATAGACCTGCTCCAATCCCTGCAGTTCCGATTGAGCAGCTATCAATTGCCCCTGCAAGACGGCAGCTGCCTGGAGTTCCGCCTTTGCCTGCTCTTTGATATCAAGCGTCGAGTTGGTGCTGGCAAAAGCACTGAACTCTTTGTCCGCGTCGTCGAGGTCTTTCTTTACGGTCACCAATCGCTGCTCAATAAAAATACGCTCGCGGCGGGCCGACGATGTGCTCACTTGAGAAAGCAGCTTGTCCAATTCGTCGACGTAGGACTGCGCCATCTGGCGCGCCCTGTCGGGGCTCGTATCGGTGACGCCAAGCGATATCACACCGCTCTTGCGGTCCTGATCTACAGCCGTACGGGCCTCCAGCATTTTGCGGGCGTCCTGTTTGTAGCGCGCGCGATACACCTTCTGGAGACTAAACCGATCGATCACATGATCTTCCACCGTCCGGCTGCCGATGAGTTGTACATACAACGCCCCGCTACTACCGCCGCCGAGAAGATTTCCGGCAAGGGCGGCCAAGCTGGGTGAAGCGGAACCTCCGCCTCCCTCAGAACCACCCCCACCCCCAGCACCTCTACCAAGCAATGACAGAAGTGCGCCGCTGTTGCTTTGCTCGGGCGGCATTATGTTTGTGGTCGATTCGTAGCGGGAGGGAATGAGCAGCACAAGAATAGTAGCCGCAATGATGGTGCGAAGCACGACCTTCGAAAACACGCTGCGATTGTTCCAGAGCAGCCAGGCGTAGGAACTCCACCCCTGCCCCAGGCGCGATGATTCCAATTCATGGTCTTCACGGACGCGGGAAAACTCTATGTCCGAAAGTTCTTCGAGATGGTGGAGCGGATCTTCTTTGGTGGTGTTCTCCAATTCAAGCTCTCCGCTTTTTCTCGCGTTCATGATGAGTACCTAAAAACCAGGTCCTTACACCCCACGCATGGCAAATATCGAAGTATGCAGCAAGATCGCCAGATCCATGAAAAAGTTCCGGTGCTGAATATAGTAGAGATCATATTCCACATTCTCGTGGATGAGGAAGGCACGATCTCCGCTGAGTTGCCAGAGGCCGGTTACTCCTGGCTTGACTTGGAGCCGCTGACGATGCCTTTCCTTGTATTGCTCCACAATGAAGGGCATCTCCGGCCGTGGCCCAACCAACGACATGTTGCCCTGCAGGACGTTCAACAATTGAGGCAGTTCATCGAGGCTGGTTTTGCGCAGAAACCGGCCAATGCGCGTAATCCGCGAGTCTTCCGGAGAGCGGGGCGAGTAGTCGTAAGGCGAGGCATCCGTCCGCATGGTGCGAAACTTGAACATCTTGAAGCTCTTGCCGTTTTGTCCGATACGCTCCTGGCGAAATAAAATCGGGCCCGCAGAGTCCAGTTTGATTGCGATTCCCAATAGCAAAAATACCGGCAGACCGATCGTCACCAGAACCAGCGCCGCGAGGAAGTCGCAGGTACGCTTAACAAATTCGTAGCCGATTCGACGATTCGGTTTTCCGAGCGACGCCATCAGCACTCCGTCTACATCTTGATAATCGATCCACGGGTCGGAGGAAAGCAGATGGCTGGGAACGAAAGAAACCTTGGCGTTAGCTCGCAGTGTCTCATCTACGGTGCGCAGAAACATCTCGCGACCGATAGAAGGGATCGCGATGATGACAATCTCCGCGCCATAACCCGCGATCATCTCCCGGCTGATTGGCCCGGGAACAATCGAGGCGGAACGCCGCCGCTCATATCCCATTTCATAAACTGTCCCGCCCGCCTTCGCAGGGTCGTCGTCGACAAATGCAACTGGTTCGAGGCCGAGTTTCGGCGAACGGCTGAGGACTGAAAATACTCTTCGTCCGGTGTGGCCCGATCCGTAGATTAGAACTTTTTCGTTGCCGTAGCCGCGTGAATGCAAGAAACGTACTAACAGATAGGTGATCGACTTTTGTACAAACAACAGAAGCGGAACCAAACCCAAACACAAGACTAGAAGCCAGCGAGAAACCAACATATTCGTGAAGAAACTGACGGCTAACACGACCAGGCAGGCTTCGGCGGAAACGCGCAGCACTTGCTCGGTCTCACGGACTCTCAAAAGACTGTTGCCGCTGCGATAGGCACCGGCGCGGTCCAACATCAGGATCATTACTACGGAAAACGCGATGCCAAGGGTCAGTACCGTCTGAAGTTCGTAATGAACATGCTTTCCCAGGGAGAACGTCTCGTAGACGCCGTAACCGGCGATCACAGCGATCGTGATGGTAACGAGATCGGCGAAAATCTCGCAGATCCTTACTCCCCGCCTGAAATGCGTGGCCGCATTGGGACGCGCTGGGGCAATTACATTGACTTGGACATGGGCAGGCGTACTTTCCCCAAAACCTTGCAGTGTTTCCTGGGGCACCTTTTCCACTTCAGTCGAGGAATGCATTCAATCCGTCCTTCCTAACCTCTCGATCGCACAGCTTGGCCCCTTACTTACTTTTCCGCCAACCCGGGTAAAACTTAATCTCCACAGAAGCTGTAACGTTGTTCTTTTTGTCGGTAACAATCACCGGGAAGCGCCACTGCTCATACTGCAACAGACCCGAGACTTCGATCTTCTTGTTCAGGGTGAAGTCACCTTTCGCCGACCAGTCAGCCAGTCTGCCGCCGCCGATGAAGTCCGCGGAAACTTCCTGCAAGCGATATCCGGCCTGCACTGAATTTCTCGGCGATAGCCAATAGGTCAGCCATCCTTGCCCGCCACGTCCTGCGCGTCCGATCCAGTTGCCCATCAAGTTGCCTTGGTTGGTGTAACCCGAACGAAAACGCCGCACACCGTAATAGACAAATCCGGGAGCGAACTCGGATGTCAGCGGCTCGTGTACACCCTCGGCACGAAACTCAAGTTTAGGGATTTTCGGAATGCGCGGCAGGTATATACCTGGGTTCACCAGGGCACGGGCGGAGCCGACCGGAGAGAACTCGTCTACCACCAGCGAATCAAGATAAATCGTCAGCCAGTTCTTGACCCGGTAACTTATGTCGGCTGAGGCGATGCGTTTGCCGGGGTTGTTGCCGCCGATGGTGTTGCCCGAGGTATGGGAATAGAAAGTCTTAAAGAAATTCTCGAAGGTAAACGGGAGGCCGGGTCCAACGAATTGCGCCGTGAAGCCGAACCCGAGTTCAAGATTGGTTGTCGGCTTGAAACTTAGCTTGGCCCCGTCGATAAACGGTTGAGGGTCGATGCCGCCCGGGCCGAGAAGCGGATTATTTGGATCGGCTCCGTTCAATTCGAATTGATGCCCGGCCAATTGCCCCAGAAAATACTCGACCTTCATCGGGCCGAAAAGCTTGGAAAGTAGCGGGACTTCGTAGGGTGATACCGGATCAATCTTCAGCATTAGAACCGGCTCGGCGTTGTCACTGAAAAGCAGCGGTCCAGTTTCTCCCGGTCCCATCCACAGGCTCTGCTTGCCGAACGAGACTTGATAGTTATGGAACGCAAACGACACCGTGCTGTCGAGCAGTCGGAAGCGATTGATTGCTGCTGTCGCGCTCGAAACCGGGCGCGTGAGGTCCGCGTCAGCAATCGACTGAAGTACCGTCGCTCCGTAAGATCCCGTCGCGGGCGCGTGTTGATATTCGCCGCGGACGAACAGTGCGAAGGGGCCTGCCTCGGCGCTGGCTTCTACTCCAGTTACGGAATTGAATCCTTCACCGTAGGGGCGGCCAAAATCATTCGTGATCGTCTGCCCGAAGTGATATCCGTCACGCATGGGCGCGCCGGAGATGCCGGTTGTACGCAGATAGATGGAATCCAGACTGGCGGCGATATTGGCTGCGCCGCCGCGCCGCTCGGTCTCGGGAGCGAATTCCTCGGCCAGGGCTTTGAAGATCTCTGGGCCCTCGCGGTCGTTCGCGTCCATGTCGGTCAGTTTGGTTTCTGCGTCTTCCAATAGCCGAGCGCACTCGAGGCGCGTCCAGGGACGCTGGCCCAACATCGCGCTGTCGATGTAGCCGAGCGCGATGAGCCGCGTAATCGATGGGTAAATCCAACTGTCGAGCGGCACGTAGGGCGACGCCATGTTCCGCGGATCGCGCGGAGTGTCGTCCTTACGATCCATGAAGCTGCCCCACGGAGCGCCGCCGAGCCCTGTGTCGTGATGCGCCCGATAAACCTGCCGCCCGAAATACCAGCCGAGCGCACTACCAATTACAGCGTCGGATGCGAAATGCTGTTTCGCAGTCACGCGGGTAAGCGTCACTGCACCGGCCAGCCCGTAGGCCAAGGTCTGGCTCAGAACGCCCGGATACTCGTGGGCCCAGACGCTGGCGACCGACCAGGCCACCGCCGAGTGTTCGGAGGTAAACGACCTTCCTCCGTCGAAAAAAGTGCCATCGCCGTTTCCCTGGTAGGGTCGCGGACGCTGGGTGATCTCTTTGAACAAGTAAGTCACGGCGGTGCTGTTGATCGCGGCTTCGCTGGCCAGCAATCCGGTTTCGCGAAGATGCTCATTACGTGTGATGTGTCCGAGGAGAAAAGAGCCGCCCGCTAGCCCGACCAATGAATAGGTGGCGTAGTCTGAAAAGCTCTTGCTGCGCTTGAGTTCGCTCGGTGAGTCGGGCACCTGTTTTGAAATCCAGCTATCGGCTGCGATGAGGCCGGCAGTCGCTCCGACGAAGGGTACCGCCCACGTGAGGTCGTGCACCCGCAATTTGGTGGGTTTGATCCAAAAATCTTTTTGGTCTTGCGCAATATGTTCGGCAAACGGCAAGAACAATTTATTTTCCGGATCTTCTCCGGGCACGAGCCAGCGGTCCGTTTCCTGATCGGTAGGTTTTTGCGTGCTTTGGGCCCACAACATTGGACTGATGATCGCGCAGCAAAGCAGCGCGACGATCCACTTCATGCCGCGCAACCGACTAGAAACTTCTCGCGACTTGAATCGCGATGCCGACCGCGTAAGCCAGCTGAGCGCCTTCCATAATGCTCCGCCAGCGCGTGTTGGCGCTGAACGCCTTCTCCGGCACCACCACCATGTCACCCGGCCGCAAGTCGGCTTTCTCGTAGCCGCCAGTAAAGATCCCGCCCGCTCCGCCAACGACGGAACCGTCGGCGCGAATGACGAAGATGCCCTTCTTATTTGCCATGTTGTTAGGTCCACCTGCCTGCCGCAAATACCAGCCCGCGTTGCGTCCGGACTTGTAGGAAATTGCGGTCGGGTTATAAACGCTGCCATCCACGATCACCGTGCTCGGCTTCTTCGGGATGTAGATCGAGTCTCCCGCACGAACCTGAACATCGGCTGAAGTATTTGTCCAGCGTTTGGTATTGCTGGAGATGTGGACGACCATGCGTCCCGAAGGAGGCGTGTTGTCTAACTCTTTCAACGTGGCTTCCCACTGCTGCAAAGCGGCGGCCTTGGCGCGACGCTGATCATCATCAGTGTCAGGCGCCTGACGGAGACTGGCTTCCTGCCCGTGAATTTCGCGCATCAACTGTTCGTGGTTCTTTTCTTCGAGTTCGCGGACCTGAGCTCTTTGGAAAATTGCACCGTACGGATAGGCGTCGCTGCGGAAGCCGCCGGCCCGCGCAATGATCGAACTCAGCTTCTCGCCTTCTTGAATACCGTAGGTACCGGGGTGGACCACTTCGCCCTTCACCGTGATCGTGGCGCCGATATCGTTCCATCCGGCGAGCTGTCGAATCGTAAGGACGTCGCCGTCGTGCAGGCGGACATCGGAGTCAGGCTCGTCCGCCAAAGCGCGCGCAATGGGAACCATCACGTGGTCGCCGACGACTTTGGTACCTTCCGCAATTTGATAGCGAGTGAGGTCGGCTTCGTCGGTGTAGGCGCTGCGCTTGAGGCCGCCCGCAAGCTTCACTAGCCCAGCGGCGGTCAGGTTATCGCCGAGCGGATATTTTCCCGGACGCTCGACTTCGCCGCTGATCAGGACCGTCGGCGGATTCGCGCGGCCTTGGTTCTTGTGGATGAATACCCGGTCCTTCGGAACCAGCAGCAGATTTTCCTTTGGATCACCTGCCAGCGCCTGACTCAGGCTCACACTCAGCACTTTTAGAGAACCGTCATCGGTATGGCGGAACACCTGCACATCGGTGAGTTGCGCGTCGTTGGTGGTCCCGCCCGCGAGAAAGACCGCATCGCGAAGATAGGTCGCACCGTTGGTGATGTGGTCGCCCGGATCACGGACTTCGCCGGTGACCGTGACTACCGGCTGGTCCTCAAAATCGTAGCGCCCAAAGACGCGGACGGTGTCGAAGGGTTTCAGAGTGATGTCTTGCTGCCCATTTGCCAGCGCGTCGGCGAGATTGAAGGCCAACACGTGCGGCGTGTAGTCGGGCGCTTCCAGGCGGATCACTTCCGCGTGGCTCACGTACGGCTCGGGGAGAAGCTCATTGTAGGAGTGGATGACGTCTGTGACTTTCATTCCGTCGCGATAAGCGAATTTGCCGGGACGGAAAACATGGCCTTCGAGGTATACAGTTTTGTCCGCGTAGGGAAGGATTGGAGAAATTTTAACTTTGTCGCCGTCCTGCACCTGGAAGTCGTCCAGCGCTTTCGTCACCGCTTGTTCGTTGTTGTTTTCAGGAATATCCAGACGCAACATCGAACGGCTCAAGTGGGCTTCCGTCCGTTCCACGTCGACGTGCCGCAGCGTGCCGGTCTGCATGACGCCGCCGGCGAGCTCCAATATTTCCGACAAATTCTTTTCGCCGTGAAGCTCATAGATCGCGGGCCGGCGAACCATTCCCTCGATCGTTACCTGAGGCCCGAGCGTCGGAACCATTATGGTGTCGCCCGCTTGCAAACCTTGCAGATCGGAACTCACTCCATGAAGCAGCAGGTCGTAGACGTCGGCTTCCTGCAAAAGCTGTTTCCCGCGGAAGTGTCGAATCACGCGCAGCGAACCGCCGACCGTCGGCCCGCCCGCCATGTAGACAGCGTTGAGCGGCGTTGAAAGCGAACTCACGTCGTACGCACCGGGGCGCTCGACGTCACCGACGACATAAACTCTCACACTGCGTAGGCGTGATAACGAAACGTCCACCTGAATATCGCGCAACTGGGTTCTCAGTTGGGTCTGCACCAACCGCTGCACGTCGCCCAGACTCTTCCCCGCTACTTCTAATATCCCAACTTCTGGTAGCGCCAATCTGCCCTGGCGATCAACCACGCGGACCAGACGCTGCGAGACGCCACCCCAAAGTTGAATGCTCAGTCCGTCTCCGGGACCCAAGACATATTCAGGGCCGACGGGCATGTCCATTGGCAAGCGATCTACGTTTCCGGAACCGGTGCGAAAAATCTCCGAACCGAAGCGCTGCAAATTGACTTGCCGGTCTGAATATTGGGAATAGAGATCGTACAGGGACGGCACGTCGGCGTAGGGGTTGGGCCGGTGTTGCAACGCCGGCTGCTGCGGCCGGCGCGGTGCGTAGCGTCTTTGCGGCCGGCTGGTTTGCGGCGGCAAGTCCATTGGATACGACTGCGGCGTCTGCATCCCGCTGCCTTGCATCATGCCCAACGACGACATATCCATTCCTGACGACGAGAAGGGAGACGCTCCCGGCATGGGGAACGGCGACAATGAACTGTCCGAACCCATTCCTCCTGCTCCGCCCATCATCGACCGCTGCGCAGCATTTGCCTGCATCAACTGCATGCTCGAAGCGCTGCCGCCGGACATCGGTGAGCCAAAGCCACCCAGAGCGTCGGGATAGTCGCCCTGCCCTTGCTGCAGGTCGGCTCGATCTAACTGTCGCCGGGGATCGGTTGCGGACGTGGCCGGCGAGCTTTGTCCGGGCATGGGAAAGTCCTGATCCAGATCATCCGGAAAAAGAGAGCTTGGTGGTGTCGTGGGCGCTGGGGAGGGAGTCGAGGAAGGAGCGGGGATTTCGATCTCAGGGAAATTTTGCGATGCATTTTTGTGCGTCGCCCAATAAGTCTGTTCCTGAGTCATCGGCAACTTGTCCGCCGAAGCGGAAATATCACCCGGCTTATGTAGACTCTCCAAAACCTGCCCGCGTTCCAGTTCTTCTTTTCTGGGCTTCACTCGGACGTAATAACGATCTTCAATCTCTCGAGTGATTACGACGCGAACGTTTTCGTCTTCCCGGATGACCCGAAAGACTGCCTCATCGGTGAGGTCTTGCGAGTCGATCACTCTTCCCTGCTCGTAAGCTTTCTGTACGAGAACTTTTTTCACTTGAAGCATCAGGCCCGTCTCATTGCGAAGCAGTGCAATGATCTTCTCCGCGGAAAGCGAGACCAGTTCATCCGCAGCCTGGGCCGCGCGGGAGCGCGAAGGATCGATCGCCTGGTTTCTGTTCGATATGTTCGCGTCGACGTTTTGCCGGGTCTGAGCAAACAGCGGAAACAAGCTGGCGGATGTAGCGAACAAGATGGCTGCGGCCAGCGTTCTGTTCCGCGAGATCGAATATTTAGTTTTGTTCATAGACCACCTAACCGCAAATTGACGGAGATTTGTCATGACCTGGACGTAGCTTCGCCCTCTCACTCACAGGGTTGTCGTGATAAAACCCAAAAACAAAAATGTTTACGTCCACCACTTATAGGAAGCGACCGGAAACATTGGGAACCCCGGGCGCAAAATTTTGTTCTGCGCGCAACCGAGTTTACGTAGAAACCAGTTCCGACCTGCCGCGCAGTGCGTTCAGCATTCCTTCTTCTGACGTCTCTACGGTTCGGGTGCGAATATCCACAAACGCCCAGTAGAAGACGCTGCCGCTGTCTTCTCCAACTGCCAAAATTTTCATTTGCGGATAGCGGCCAAGCAAAAACCCGCACAGCCCGGGCCTGACATCAGACTCTTCTCGTCCCACGATCAGATAGTCGGGCCGCATGCGTTCGACCATCTCAGTGATTTCGGATTCGTTCTCCGTCTCGCCCACAATTTCGAAGTCAGGTTGGTCTCCAATGGTTGCCAGGACCAACTCCCGCATCAAACGCGGCCGATTTGCCACGAGGACTTTCGTTTTTGCCACAGGATTCTCCTGCTCCAAGTATGGCCGCTAACCCAATGGAAAGTAAGATTCAAATTTGGACTAAGCACATCGAAAAAAGAAGTACCCAGGGATAGTCCTAGTACATGACACTGCCCTGCGACGCTGGTGTTGAAAGGTACCGAAAAAGTACCAATTTACCGAGGGATGCGATCAGCTCACGGCATCCGGAAGGCGGCACAACTCGACGGCGGCGGTTCGATCAGAGGCGCCAAGTTTGCGGAGCATGCGGTGAATATGGTTTTTGATGGTCTGTTCCGAAAGACTAAGGTTCGTAGCGATCTCTTTGTTGGAGAGACCCTGGTCGATCAAACCGAGCAGCTGTTGTTCGCGCCGGGTCAGGCCAAGATTACGCTTCAACGGCAAGCGAAACGTACGCGAACGTTCGGCAGCGATGTACTTGAACAAAACCGCGCAAAGCGACGGAGGACAAACGGATTCCCCGCGCGCTACCGTGCGTACCGCGGAAGCGACCTCGACAGCGGAAGCCTCTTTCAAGACATAGCCGGCAATCCCGTCGCGGACAGCCTGCAAAAAGGCTTCTTCGTCGCACTCCATGCCAATCAGTACGATTTTCAGTCCGGGGAGGGCCGCGCAGAACTCCGCAATCAGTTGCATCTGCGGCACGGAGAACGCCGTGGAGTCGGCCAGCAGTACATCGGGAGCTGAAGCAGCAACCTGCTGAACCAATTGTGGTGAAAAGTCGGAAGCTCCAGCGATCTGGATGTCGTTCTTTTTGGACAGGAGGCGGGCGAGCGCCTCGCGTAGCAGTCGGTTCTGCGCGAGGATGTAGACACTTACGATGTCGGTGGGCAAAATTCGCTTTCCTTAAACTCTACCCAGGGGGCCCCCGCCTGCGCGCTGAGTAAAGTTGAAATATTTCATTTAAGGATACTATGGGAAAGCCAACTAAAGCCAACATTTGAAAGAGGTTTATCCACAGGTACAGGGTTATCTAGCGTACCGATTTCGGCGGCCGATCGATGCGGAAAGATGATCTAGTAATATGTGGAAACGCGATTCGCCCGGGTGGCGAAACTGGCAGACGCACGGGACTTAAAATCCCGGGGTCCGAAAGGACCGTACCGGTTCAATTCCGGTCCCGGGCACCAAACAATTTTGTCGCTCATGAGACCGCTTTTTCCGGCCGGCGGAATGCTTTAGTAGTCCGAGCCAACAACGCTCGAGAGTCGTACAGAATCGCCTTCTGCACCAGGGCAAGGAAAGCCACCCGCTCGCCGAGGCCGCCAGTGCGGTACTGCAGCATTCCCAGTCCACTCAAACGGCGGACCCTCCAGAAAAAATACTCGCCCGGATGCTCTTTCGTGAAATCCTCGACCGCCGTCAACACCCCGTTCTTCTCTCCGCCCTCACGGATCGCGTGGAAAACCGTGACATCGATATTTTTGCCATCCGGCAACCGGGTAGGGACGTCAACTTGTTCGTAGGGGAGCCGGTGCTCCGGCGGAATCAATTCGGGTTGGTAGTACATGTCGCGCCGACCGTACGGCCAGGAGACATCATGAAAGAAAATCATTCCACCAGTCCGCAGGAGGCGGCGTTGCCGGATCACGCGCAATTCGTTGTAGACCGTGTACCAGTTGTGATCGCCATCAATGAATATGCAGTCGAACTGGCCCTCAACTACAGGAAGAGCGTCAAGACTAATCGCCCTATGCACAGCTACCCGTGGTTCGGTTGCGTATCGCTGCACCAGGTCGGCATCCAGGCACGGGTCAATGATGGAGAGCGAGACACCGGGAATACCGAGAAGGACGTTGGCGCTGTCGCCGTTCCGCGATCCGATCTCGCAAAATGAGCGCCATCGTTTTTCCCGCACCAAAGGAAGAGCGAACCGACGCACCAACTCAGGAAACTGTTCCATTTCCACTCCCGATCAATAGTTGACTGGTCTTAATATACGAGACATACGCACCTGGGCGACGGAGAGCGCTGTGAGTGCCGTCGCCCAAAACGCTACTGCTACAATTACCGACTGTGCTACCGCCCGAAACCTCTGTGCAGAGGCCTCCGCAGCAACCCCGTCAGCTTGGAACCAAAATCATCTGGAACACGGTTTCCGGTGCGCTAAGAATTTTAGTCGTCGCTCCGATCCCATTCTTGCTTACGCCGTTTCTGGTGCGGCGTGTAGGAACTGCGGGATTCGGAATCTGGGCTGTCCTTTTGTCGTTCAACGGCCTCACCGCGCTCGCGGACCTGGGAATCGTGGGAACGCTCACCAAGCACGTCTCCGAGCATTACACCCGCAAAGACTACCAGGCGCTCAACCGGGTGATGAATGCGGGGATTCTCATGTTCTCGCTGATTGCAGCGGTATGCGTTTTAGCGGTGAACCTTTCCACTGGACTGCTGATCTCGGTTTTTTTTCGTCAGTCGCCCCTTCCGGTTTGGCAGGTTGAGCACGCGATCCGGTTCCTGAGCATCGCGATCGCTTTCAATCTGCTCGCATTCCCTTTCAATTCGGTCATGTCAGGACTTCAGCGGCTCGATCTCACCAACCTGCTCTGGGCGCTCAACACCATGATCACGGCGCTCTCGGCAGCAGTCTTTGTAGCGCTGGGCAAAGGTGTTCCCGGGTTGGTGGACGCGATCGTCTTAACGTCGGCAATATTTTTCCTCATCAATGTCCTAATTGCGTGGCGTCTGCTCCCGGAGCTTCGCATCCGCCCTGATCGGGTGCGCGTTCCAGATATCAAGGCACTCTCTGCTTTCAGCCTGAAAGTTTACGTGGTGCAGGTTGCATCTACGGTGTACTTCCACACCGAGAAGCTCCTGCTGGTGCATTTCACCGGACCGACGCCGGTTGGATGGTATGAGATCGGTAACGACCTTGCGCTGAAAATTAGAAATGCTCCGGCTCTGCTGATGGTTCCATTGATGCCGGCGGCCGCGGAACTCGAAGCCAGAGGCGATGACGCGCGGACGTCGCAGCTTTACTTCCGCGCGCATAAATATCTGGCCTTTACCGGAATCGCCCTGCTTAGCGTGGTGGCGGTGTTGGCGCACCGTTTCGTGGATCTCTGGCTCGGGCCCGGGTTCACGGCGACTGCGCGCGCGCTGATTGTGCTGACTGGAGTACACATCGGCAACCTTGCCGGCGGTCCAGCTCTGTTGATTCTGGTGGGCCGGGGAAACCTGAAACCTGCGGTTCGCTTCGCCTTGGTAGGCATGCTCGGCACTTTGATCCTCAGTACAATTTCAATTTCGCGCTGGGGCTTTGCGGGAGCGCTTTACGGCACTACCGTCTCCATTCTGGGATCGGCCGCGTATTTGATCTGGATGTTTCATCAAGAAACCGGATTTTCGAAACGCCGGCTTATTCGCATTTACGTGCAACCGATTTTGTGGGGCCTGTTCGTGGTCGGCCTGGCGCTATACCTAATGCCGATTCAGCAGTTGCATTGGGTAGGCCTGATCGGAGCGGCAGCGGCGATTCTCACTATCTACGCCTCCGGCGTCCTGCTATCGAGATATTTCGACACGTTTGATCTGGATGTACTGCAACGATTCTTTCCCATTCCAGATGGTGTGCGCAAAAGTCCACTCTTCAGGCAATAAGTAATTATTCGATCTTCCGGGCAAGAAAGATCATGTGCAGGGGCGGCGCGGCTTCGGAAAGGACCGGAGAAAATCCTGCGTGCTTCAGCATTTCTAAAGTGCTGGGCACGCTGAATACATGATGATGCAGCGCCCGGAACGAAGAATTTTTAAGCGACCGGGCTTTGAATTGTTCCGGCGTGCCAGCCAGCAAATCGCGTGATAAGTCGTGCAGTTCGAGAATTTCTTTCAAGTGGGTTAGATCGTCTTCACTCGTTCCCTGTGCATAGTCGCCGATCATATGATCCAACGGAGTGACCGGTCGTCGCCAGTCGAAGGTGCGCTCTTTGTCCGGCAAGACCAACAGCAGGATGCCGTCCGTCGCCAGCACCCTTTTCCATTCGTACAGAGCCTTTAGCGGGTTCGCCAGGTGTTCGAGCGAGTGGGACGACAGCACGCAGCCATAACTTCGATCGGGAATCTCTTTCAGAGAGCTCGCTTCACCGATGAAAGTTCGCCCATAAGTTGGCCCAAACCCGGCAGG
>DATBAT010000157.1:0-21421 GCA_036271375.1 Terriglobales bacterium | reverse complement strand
TCATCCCAGTGTTGTATTGGACGTTTTTGCGGCGGACATCTTTCGCTGCGTCGACCGCCAGTTTCACGGTGTCGCGGACTTCACCCATGGGGCGTTTGTTCTTGTCGGTGACCACTCCGATTACGTCCAGCGTCGCCTTGTCCTGATCGCTCTTCTGCGCGAAGGGAATTTCCGATCCCGGAACCACCAGCGAAATCGGCACGGAGAACTTATCGTCACTCAAGCGGAAATATCCGGCGGCGAGATAGACGTGCAAGTCCGTCGTCGGCAGGTCGGAGGACAACTCTTCGTCCAATTGCTGTTCGCGATCTTCGTTGTTGGCGTGTTTGAAGTCGGAAGGCGCATAGTAGCCTTTGCGGTATTCCAACTTCAGGCCGGCGCGGTTAAGCTTCACCGCAATGTGACGATACTTGCCGTCGCGCGCGGCATTCGCGCTGTGATAGCCCAGCATGTAGTAGCTGGCCGTATCCTCCTGCACCCCTTTGAAGACTTTGCCGAAATCGTTGGAATCGAGGAAGGCTTTGCCGCCGGTGTCGCCGGCTAGCGTGACCAGGGTCTCCTGGCTGGAGGAATTCGAGTCCAGCGAGTTCAGGGTCGCCTGACCCGAATACGCAGACGTGCCACGCAGGCTCGCGCTCTGCGCCTCTCCGCCGGGAGGCAGGGCTTGCAGGCCACGAATGTCCATGGTGTAAATCGACATATTAGAGCGGACTGCGGCATTTATTGCCGAACGTAGTTCAGCTTGGTTTTCAATGCCGGTGCGCGTCATTCCGCTGGAGAAGTAGATCAGCGACTTTTTCTGGTCGATGCTGGCGAGCTGTTTCGCTACTGAACGGATGGCTTCGAGCCTGCGGTCGGTATTGAAGATGTTGAATTCGGTGTCGTCGACGGTGAACGAAGTACCGGTGTCGGCCGTGCCCTCGGTGGTACCAGTGTCTCCGGCTTCAAAGCCTTGTCCGCTGCCCGCGTTAAACGATTGCAGGACCTTGTTTAGCGCTGCGTGGTCGCTAGTGAAATCCTGGTCGATGGAAATCGAGTTGCCCAGAGAAACGACCGCCACCAAATCTGCGGGTGACATTTGCTTATCGACGTAATTCTGGGCTGCCTTGGCGGAGCGATCGATATCGTCGGGCTCCATTGACGATAGATCGAAGAACAGGATCACCAAACGGCGATCTTTGAAGGCCGCGGATTTCGTCGCCGGAGCCTGCGCCGCCGGCTGGTTGACCGACTGCCCCAGTACCTTCACCTGCGCTACATCTTGCGTGACAGCGGCGTCGGTGTTTTCCAGGTCGAAGGAGAGAATCTTCTGCGGCTTGTTATCTTCCGAGACAGTGAAGTCTTCCGGCTTCAGATCGCGGACGAAGTTGCCGCTCTTGTCGCGTACCGTGACATTAACCAGCACGATTTCCGTCTTGCTGCGGAAAACGTAGTCGGTATCCTGGGCGGAGGCCAGCAGCGCTGCGGCCAGGAAGATCGCGAGAAGACGAGTTGGAAGTTTCGTGGTCATTTAAATTTGTGCCACTGCCTGGCGGACAAGAGTGTCCGCCCCACATTTAAAACCTGTATCTTGCCGACAACTGAAAGGTTCGCATTGCTCCCACCGCGATGACCTGGCCGAACGTCGGCGAGTTCACCGTGGTATCGATCGACGAATACTGCGGCGTGTTGAAAATGTTCGCCCCTTGCGCGCGGATCTCCAGCACTTGCCCCTCACGAATCGGGAAATTCCGGGTGAACGCCATGTTGAAGACCCGGCTACCGGGGCCTTCGATGCTGTTCCTGCGCGCGTCACCGAACGTTCCGGCGATTGGAACCGCAAACGCCGCAGTATTGAACCACTGACCAATCGACGGATCGGAAACCGTAATCGGCATTCCGGTCAGGTCGGCACGTAGCGTTCCGTTGGTGCCGCGATTGACATCGGTGAAATCTCCCAGCACGCGCGGGGTGAACGGAAAGCCGGAAGCGATGGTCCAGGTGCCGCTCCACATCCAGTCACCCAACAGCGCTCGCGCCGGACTATTGTTGCGCAACCAGCGCCGGTCGTGGCCAAAGGGCAATTCGACCAGAAAGTCTCCAGTAAATTTGTGGCGCTGATCGAAGACCGAAAGTCCGCGTTCCGCGTCGAGATTGAACGCATCCTGCGCGACGATGTTCGCGCCACCGCCGATCGACGACGCATTGTCGATCGACTTCGAATAGGTATAAGTTCCGCCTATGGAAAATCCCGTCTGCAAGCGCTTGCGAATGCGAATACTTCCCGCGTCGGCGCGCGAGTCCCCCAGCGAACTTTCAAAGTCGAAAGGATCCACTCCCGCAATTCGCAGACCAGTCGCGGTGCGGTTCGGCGCGCCAACGATGTCAAGCCGCGTCCCCTTGGTCCCGGTGTAGTCCAAATTCAAGATCAGCGTAGGCCGTAGTTCCTGCTGAACATCAACATTCCATATCTGGACGTATCCCAAACGGTAATCAGGATCAACACCGTAGTTATTGGTGATCTGGCTTGAGGTCGGCGTCGGGAAACCGTTCTGCAAGGTCAGGTCGCCGGTAGCAGCCTGGATGTTGGTCTGGGCGAACGAAAACGGCGGCTGGAATGCCAGGTTCTGCACAATGGACGAATACGCGCTGGTGTTGTAGTTGATGCCGTAGCCACCGCGCACCACCGTCTTCGACAGCGGCTTCCAGGCGAAGCCAATGCGCGGCGCAAGATTATTGCGATCAGGACGAACCAGCGCGTCAGGATACCTGCCGTTGAACGGGCCCACCTGCCCCGGAAGGACCGGCGCAGCCGCAGTCACCAACGGGTTCACATCCAGATTCACGATACGGTTATCGGTTTCCGAGTATGGCGAAAGATATTCGTAGCGCAACCCAAGGTTGAAGCTCAGGTTGCCACGCACCCGCCATTCATCCTGCACGAACAGGTCCCAGGAATTTGCGCGGAAGTGATAGTTGTTCGCGCCGAATTGCGCCGATGTCTGCTGTGGCAGTCCTAGCAAGAAGTCCGCAAAATCGAAACCGGTGTCAGTGGCTGGCACGCCATTCACCGTCTGCGATGTATTGATTCCCGTAAATACAAAGGATCCGCGGGCATTGCTGTCGGTCTCAGTGTTGAGCTGCATGCGGCGGAAGTCGCCTCCCCAGCGCCAGGTGTGTTTGCCGTGGGTATAGATCAGTGAATCGGAAAAGGTCAGCGTCTGGTTGCGGCGCAGCGCGGGGTTTACATCTTGAAGTCCAGAGAAGTTGGTAAGCGAGAGCGAGGGCAGTCCCCAGTCGAAGGGGTTCGTCGAGACACCCTCAATACCCAGATTGCCAGTGATGTCCTGATTGAAGGCGTACAGGTTCTGCGTCCGAATGCGGCTGCGATTGAAGTCGAAACGCGCATTGTTGATGATCTTGCCGAAAGTGCGGGTGTATCCAATTGGCACGTCGAAGCTGCGGGTATTGCTGTTGCCTCCGACAGAAGGAAACGCGTCGGTGAGGTTGGTATTCACCGCGTGATAGTGAAAACCAAAATTCAGATTGTTGCGTGGGCCGTTTCTTCGTCCCCGGCCGGGCCCTTGCGAAGCAGCCCCCAGGTTCTGGTTTACCCGCACGTTCAAATCGTCACTGCCGGAATCTTCCGCGGTGACGAAGTGAAAGTTGCGCGAAGTTGCCCCTGGAACATTGGGCAACGGAATAAAGGAAAGAAGCCCAGCGGCAGCAGGATTAATAAGATTAGACGGAATAATGTTATTGCTGACGCCGGGATAAAAAATCTGTACGGGCGAACCATTGGACAACGTAGCGGTAGAAAAATCTCCGCTGCGCTCCGCCGCGGTCGGCACCGTGGAATATTGATCGAACGGGGTTTCTCCACGAGATCCGTTGTAGTTCACAAAATAGAAAGTCTTCTTGCCGTTATAGAGCTTGGGAATGATCAGCGGTCCGCCCATGGAGGCCCCGAAGCGGTTCTGCATGTAGTCGGGGTTGGTCGAAGGCGCTCCCTGCAATGCATAAGGCGCAGCGTTCAGAGCGGAGTCACCCACGCTGTAGTAAACGCTGCCATGCGGACGGTTGATGTCGAAGCGTCCGCGGCCAGCCCGGTTGCCCACCATGCCGAACGGAGGCGCTCCCCCGCCTGGCCCGCCGAAACCGCCTCCGCCAAAACCTCCGCCACCCGGCCCGCCACCGCCGGGACCTCCAAAGCCACCGCCTCCGCCGAAGCCTCCACCGCCTCCGTTGAAACCACCACCAAACACCGCCGCATTTGAAGGAGCTGCCGACTGCTGCCGCATCTCATCCACACGCTGCCGCCACTCTTCCGGATTCAACCCGGCGATGGCGGAGTTGTTTACGTTGCCGGAGATGGAAACCGATTCTGTGGCCGCGGACACTTCTGTTCCGCCCAATAAACTTTGATCGCCACCGCCGGTAGCGGCATTTTCGCTGCCTTCGCTCTGGGTTACCTGTAAATTCTGAAATCCGCGCGATCCCAGGGCGGCCGCGATTTGCTGTTGCGTCGGGACTTGGTCGGCAGTCGGCTGGACACGCGATTGCAACGTCAGCTCAAGATCCAGTCGTCCGAATGGCGTAGTTCCGTTGATAACAACTTCTCCGGTCATGGCGGCAAACGCCGCCATCTGTGTACGCACGACGTAACGTCCGTTGGCCGGGACCTGGATCGCATAGGTTCCGTTAACATCGGTCCAGGTGGTGGCTTTTTGTCCGGTAAGAGTGTTCGAGGCGGTGATGGCAACGCCGGGCAGCGGCATATTACCGGACTTCACCAGCCCCGCGATCGCTCCCCCTTGCGAAGCCGCCGGAGGGGCCGCTTGCGCAGGAGGCGCTGGCAGAGGAGGCGCTGGCGGCGGAGCATCCTGGGCCGCGCAGGCGATGGCCATAAGGCAGAGTGCAAGCGCCGCGTGCGTAGTGATTCTCACGATATTGGATAGACGACGGCGCGCTCTCATAAGTTGGGGATTATTTCGATGTGAGTTGGGGTAAGGAGTCTGCCCCGAGTCCTCTTGCAACTCATGAAAACATGGTTACAAAAGGACCCAGAGAACACAGGCATTTATGCAGATGGGCCTTGACCGGGAGCGCTTCCCATGCCGGGACCGGGGCCCTGACCCGGCCCGCCGCGGCGCATCATTCCCGGATCGCCGACGTTGAGAGTGGCGGGTACGAAGACGTCGTTCTTTACGGCTCCACGGCCGAACACATGGTCGCCAACCTTAATGTCAGCCAGAGTAATGCTCTCCTGCTGCTTGCGGAACGAAGTACTCTCGTCGGCGGAGATGGTCTGTGAAACACCATCAGGCCGTTTGATGGTCAGCTGAACGCCGTTGATGGCGGTGACTTCTCCGGCGATGAATTCTTTGCCCATGCCTTCGCGCATGCGCTGCTCGAATTGTCCGCCGCCTGCGGGACGGCCCGCGACGACTGCGGCGGTCCAGGTATCGGCGCCGGCGGATTGTCCGCGCACGAAAATTTCGTCGCCCACTTTGAAGTCGGCAAGCTTGGCGTCCTGGCGCTCTTTTCGGAACTTGGTTTCGCTGCTCAGGTTGACCTGTTCGGTCTTGCCGTCACGGGTTTTCACGGTGATGGAGGTGTCGCTGATCGCGGTGATGGTTCCGGCAACGCCGGGGCCGCCGCGCATGCCGCGTCCCCCCATTTGTCCCTGAGCCTGTGGCGGTGCGTCGGGTGGGGGCGTTTGCTGGTCTTGTGCCCATCCCAGGGACGACACTGCCAGCAACGCTGTGATGATGCTTAGATTCCGCATGGTGGATTGCTCCTTCTCTCATTCAAACACTGGGCCCGAAGCGGAAGGGGTAAAGAGTCAGTCAAGCTGAGTAAAGTTTTGTAAATGGGGTTCCGGGGCGGGAAATCTCGCGGTCACAGGATAAGTTGGATCGGCGAAGCCTTCATGACAATTGGGGAACACTCACCATGTTGCAGCGCGGAACGAATGGCTTCTTCGACCGTCTTTCCCGTCCCAACGAGCCGCTCTTGATCTTGGGAAAGCGCGAGCCAATCGCCTGCGGGCGCATTCTTCAATACTTCAGAGAGGTCGATTGGAAGCATTTTGCGTGGATCGGCTTGGCCGGGAAAATCTTTAACCACAGAGGCCACGGAGGTTCACTGAGAGGATTTCCTCTGTGACCTCTGTGTTCTCTGTGGTTAGTGTTCTTTGCGGCAATTACTTCTGCATGATGTTTACCGGATCGATGAACGGCATGTGGCTGCGCAGTTCTGATCCGACTTTTTCCAGCAATTGGGTCTGCTCGGCTTCGCGAGTTTTGGTGAAGGTCGGACGGCCAGTTTTGTTTTCGTTGATCCAGTTCTTGGCGAAAGTTCCGTCCTGGATCTCTTTCAGCAGCTGCTTCATGTTCTTGCGGGTCTCGTCGGTCACGATGCGCGGGCCGGCAGTGTAGTCGCCGTATTCGGCGGTATCGCTGACCGAGTAGCGCATGTAGTTGAGGCCGCCGCGGTACATCAGGTCGACGATCAGCTTCAGTTCGTGCATGCACTCGAAGTAGGCGATCTCGGGCTGGTATCCGGCGTCGACTAACGTTTGGAATCCGGCTTTCACCAACGCGCTGGCGCCACCGCAAAGAACAGCCTGCTCGCCAAAAAGATCGGTTTCAGTTTCTTCCTTGAAAGTGGTTTCGATGACTCCGGCGCGGGTGCAGCCAATTCCCTTCCCGTAAGCAAGTGCCTGGGCCTTGGCGTTGCCGGAGGCGTCCTGATGAACCGCCAATAGTCCGGGCGTGCCGCCGCCTTCGACGAACACTTCGCGCACGCGATGGCCGGGGGCCTTGGGCGCGATCATGCTGACGTCGACGTCTTTCGGCGGATCGATGGTGCCGAAGCGGATGTTGAATCCGTGCGCGAACATCAGCGTCTTGCCCTTCGTCAAATTAGGAGCGATGTCGCGTTGGTAGACTTCGGCCTGGGTGTGATCGGGGATCAAGACCATGATTACGTCCGCCCACTTCGAGGCTTCGGAGACGCTGACGACGTCGAGTCCGGCAGCCTTGGCTTTGGCGCGCGAGGCGCTCGACTCGTGCAGGCCGACCTTTACTTCCACACCGCTGTCTTTCAGGTTGAGGGCGTGGGCATGGCCCTGGGATCCGTATCCGATGATTGCGACTTTCTTGCCTTGGATCAGGGCAATGTCGGCGTCTTCTTCGTGGTAAAGCTTTGGCATGGTAGCTCCTGGGAGAAAGTTAAAAGAAATTTGTAATTTCGTAAGCGGGCAATTTTGTAATTTAAAAACCCGTTCGATCAGTATTGCCAGCCGCGGAGCGGCGAAAGAATGCAGCCCAGGGCGTAAGCCCTGGGTCAGTTCAAAAGATTCAGAAGCCCCGTAGGGGCGACAGAAACGTCTGCTGCGATTTCTTTCGTCCCTTCGAGACTTCTATCAACGGTCGCCTGTCCGGAGCTTACGCCCTGGGCTGCATTCTTTCGCCGCTTCGCGGCTACGGTTGGCCAACGACCAAGGGCCAACGACCAACGACGTTCTTGCTACACCGAATACGAAACACCCTCATCGTCGGCCACAACTCCGGTGCCGTTTGCCTTCGCCGTGCCGGAAGACGACTTCGCTCCGCGGCGCATGGCTACGATTCCGGTGCGTACCACTTCGAGCAGTCCATAGGGCTTGAGCACATCGAGCAACCCGTCGATCTTATCCTCGGCGCCAGTGATTTCAATGGTCAGCGAATCGGGAGCCACATCGACTACGCGCGCGCGGAATACGCTGGCCAACTCGAGAACATGCGACCGCGATTCGGGCGTTGCGCTGACTTTAATCAGCGCCAGATCCCGCATCAGCGCCGGCTCTTCGGTCACGTCGTCAATCAACAAGACGTTCACCAACTTGTAGACGTTGGCAACGATCCGACGCGCCTGGTCTTCGTTAGCGTCGACCACGATGGTCATACGGGAAACCTCCGGCTTCTCGGTGCGCCCAACTGTGAGTGAATCAATGTTGAAGCCGCGGCGGCGGAACAATGAAGACACGCGGGTCAGCACGCCCGGCTTATTCTCCACGTAAACAACAAAGGTATGCATGATGCTTTTATCGTCGGTCATCTACTCGTCCTCGGCCGTTTCTTCCAGCGGATTCGGCCGCCGGATCATGTCGTGTAGCGAAGCGCCGGCAGCGACCATGGGATACACGGTGTCTTCCTGCTCCACCTGGAAATCGATCAGCACGGGGCCGTTGTACTCGCGCGCCTCTTTCATCGCGCTGACGGCGTCGCGGCGTTTGTTGACCGCCATGCTCTTAATGCCGTAAGCCTGTGCCAGTTTTACGAAGTTGGGGCTCAACAGTGGCGTAGCTTCGTAGTTGCGTTCGTAGAAGAATTCCTGCCACTGGCGCACCATGCCGAGGTATCCGTTGTTGATGATGGCGATGTTGATGTTGAGATTTTCCTGGACGATGGTTGCCAGTTCGCACATCGTCATCTGGAAGCCTCCGTCGCCAACGACCACCCAGACATCTGCTTCCGGGCGCGCTACCTTCGCGCCGATGGCGGCCGGGAGGGCGAACCCCATGGTGCCCAAGCCACCGGACGTGATCAGCGACCGGGGCTGCTCGTGCTTGTAGTACTGCGCTTCCCACATCTGGTGCTGGCCCACGTCGGTGACGATGATGGTGTCGCCGTGGCGGGTTTCGTTCCACAGATCATTAAGCACGTGAGCGGCGTAGAGATGGCCGTTGTCGGGCAGGTTCTGAATGTCCCGAACCGCCGAGTCGCCCTTCAGATTGCGGACCCGCTCCAGCCATTCGCGATGGTTGGCAGTTTCAAGACGCGGCATCATTTCCAACAAGATGTTGCGAAGATCTCCGACCAACGGAACGTCGACTTTGATGTTTTTATTGATTTCCGCAGGATCGATTTCGATATGGATCTTTTTGGAGTTGGGTGCGTAGGTCTTGAGATTCCCGGTCACGCGATCATCGAAACGCATGCCGAAGGCAAGAAGCAGATCGGCTTCCTGAATCGCGGTGTTGACCCAGGCTTCGCCGTGCATGCCCATCATGCCGAGGTTGAGGACGTGCGATGCCGGGAAGGCGCCCAATCCCAGAAGCGTCATCGCCACTGGAATCGAGGCCTTCTCCGCGAACATCTGCACTTCCATTTCGGCGCCGGAGACAATGATGCCGTGCCCCGCCAGGATCAGCGGCCGCTTGGCTTGCGCGATCAGGTCGAGCGCTTCCTTATATTCATTTTGATCTGGCGAGAGATCGGGACGATAGCCGCGCATCTTTGGAGCAGCCGCGTCCCAGTCGAACAGAGCCATGGCCTGCTGCGCATCTTTGGTGATGTCGATTAGCACCGGGCCGGGCCGTCCAGATTTGGCGACATAGAAAGCTTCACGCACCGTCGCCGCCACTTCATCGGCGCGGGTCACCAGATAGTTGTGCTTGGTGATGGGCAGGGTGACGCCGGTGATGTCAGTTTCCTGAAAGGCGTCGGAGCCCAACAGTTTGCTGCCGACTTGTCCGGTGATGCAGACGATAGGAATCGAATCCATCATCGCGGTGGCGATGCCGGTCACCATATTGGTGGCGCCGGGGCCCGATGTAGCAACCGCTACGCCTACTCCGCCAGTGGCGCGGGCGAAACCGTCGGCCATGTGGGTTGCGCCCTGTTCATGCCGCACCAGAATGTGGTGGATTTTGCTGTGCTTGAGCGCGTCGTACGCCGGCAAAATCGCGCCGCCGGGATAGCCGAAAACCGTCTTCACGCCTTCGCGCTCCAGGCATTCCCAGAGAATCCGTGATCCGCTCAGTGTCGTCTTATCGAGTGCCATAAATATCTCCTTGGCTACAAAAAAGAAAACCCACCGTGCCAGCGCCTCTGGCAGGTGGGAGTTGGGAGCTTCTTATTTCTGTTTCAGCTCACTCATGCCCTCCAGACCGAGGCGCCAGGCACACGTACTCGTACACCTACTACATGTACTCTTACGCGGACTGGAATAATTTCGCTCATGCGCTCGTATCTGGACTAAATCTTGGGTGATGCAAAAAGGATTGACTTACTTTAGCGGCTGGTTTTGGGGATGTCAAGACTGATCAAGGTTCGTGTTCGTAGCTTTCACGCGCGAATTCCCAGCGAGGTCAAAACCATTTCGATGGGAAAGTTGATGTCCGTCAAGACCAAATCCGAGCTGCTCCGGCCGCCCGGTCCAAACACCTCAACCGGGGTAAAAAGAGGCACTTTACAATTTCTAAACGCTTTCTTTACAAAAATTTACAGCGAATTCCACTTATTTCTGCAATTCTCATCTGGGGCCACTGTTCGGGTACGAACGCTTCCTCGCGTAGCGCATCCAATCCGTGTCAAAAGCGATAAGATTCTTCGCTTACGAGCTGGGTACCCCATCCCACAAGACAGCGAAGAAATGAGCGGTATGGGTGCTGGGCTTATCATGTCCTTATCCGTACCTCATGAGGTCACAGAATGAAATTTACGCCCGCTGCGTTGCGGTATGCGCCACTGCAAACAGCGCCTCGCCAATCCTTCAACTTTAAGATTTTTGCTTGCGCATCTCTCATTGGCCTCTCTTGCCTGTGGTCGGCCTGCAGCGGCGACAAAGAGGCCAAGGCCGCCGCCGCCGCCAAGAAACAGCGCGGCAGCATGGCGATCCCGGTCACCGTCGCCACCGCCAAGATCGAGGACATGCCCGTCTACCTGAACGGGCTTGGATCGGTAACAGCCTTCAACACTGTCAGCGTGAAGAGCCGCATCGACGGCGAATTGACTCAAGTTGCGTTCAAGGAAGGACAACACGTCAACAAAGGTGATCTGCTGGCGATCATCGATCCGCGGCCTTACGAAGTGGCGCTGAGCCAGGCGCAGGCAGCATTGTTCCGCGATCAGGCGCAATTACGCGATGCCAAGCTCAATGCCCAGCGTTTCAAAGACCTCCTGCAAAACTCAGGTGCGGTGTCGCAGCAGCAAGTGGATTCGCAGCAGGCAACCGCCGATCAGTTGGAAGGAACCGTCCGCACCGATCAAGCGGCCATCGACAACGCCAAGCTGCAACTGAGCTACTGCCACATCACTTCGCCAGAAAGCGGGCGCGTCGGCCTTCGCCTGGTTGACGCCGGGAACATGGTTCATGCCAACGACACCAATCCTCTGTTGGTCATCACGAAGCTGCAGCCGATCTCGGTGATTTTCACTATCCCGGAAGACAGCCTGCCTAACGTCTCGAAGCACATGAAGAATGGAACGTTGAAGGTCGACGCCTATAGTCGCGACGACCAAACCAAGCTGGCTTCGGGAACGCTGTTGACCATCGACAACCAGATCGACCAGACGACCGGAACAGGAAAGCTTAAAGCAGTTTTCAATAACGAAGACAACGTGTTGTGGCCGAACCAGTTCGTAAACGTGCACATGCTTATCGAGACCCGTAAGAACGCCATCGTGATTCCAGCGGCGGCAATTCAACGGGGACAGCAAGGCACCTACGTTTTCACGGTAAAAGCTGACAAGAAAGTAGAAGTGCGTCCGGTGACGGTTTCGATCACGCAGAATAACGTCTCCGCCATCTCGAGCGGCCTACAAGCCAATGAAGTCGTTGTGACCGACGGCCAGGACAAACTCGACGCACAGAGCCTGGTTGAGCCGCGCTCGCCGGGCCCGACCGGACAACATAACTCTCAACCCGCAGCAGGTGTACCAGGGCAATGAGTCCGTCTCGCCTATTTATTCTCCGGCCGGTCGCAACATCTTTGTTGATGATCGGAATGCTGCTGATCGGAATCGTTGCCTACCGGCAGTTGCCGGTGTCTGCTCTGCCAGAAGTCGATTACCCCACCATTCAGGTGATGACGTTTTATCCGGGGGCGAATCCGGATGTAATGGCTTCCGCCGTAACTTCCCCGATGGAGCGTCAGTTCGGACAAGTACCCGGACTGAGCCAGATGACCTCTACCAGTTCATTCGGTAGCTCGGTCATCACGCTGCAATTCAATCTTGACCAGAACATCGACGTTGCTGAGCAGGAAGTGCAGGCGGCCATCAATGCCGCGACCACTTACCTGCCGCGAGATTTACCCAACCCGCCGATCTATAGCAAAGTCAATCCGGCGGACTCGCCGATTCTTACATTGGCCCTGACCTCGGACACTCTGCCGCTTTCTAAAATTCAGGATCTTGCCGATACCGCGCTGGCGCAGAAGATTTCGCAGCTCCCCGGGGTGGGCCTGGTTTCCATCAGCGGCGGCCAGAAACCGGCAGTCCGCATTCAGGCAAATCCGACAGCGCTCGCGTCTTACGGACTCAGCCTGGAAGATCTTCGCACCGCTATCGGACAAGCCAACGTCGATCAGGCGAAAGGCACGCTGGACGGACCGCGGCAGTCCTACACCATCGGCGCCAACGATCAGCTGGTTTCGGGCGACCAATACCGTCCGTTGATCATTGCTTACAAAAACGGCAATCCGGTGCGGCTGTCGGACGTGGCGACGATCACCGATGGCATTGAGAACACCAAGCAAGCCGCGTGGATGAACACGACTCCCGCGGTGTTGGTGAACATCCAACGGCAGCCGGGAGCGAACATCATTGGTGTTGTTGACCGCACCAAGCAGATGCTGCCCAAGCTGCAATCTTCGCTGCCCTCGTCAGTGAAATTGCAGATTCTGACCGACCGCACGGTGACCATTCGCGCTTCCGTCGAAGACGTCGAATTTGAATTGATGCTCACCGTAGGGCTGGTTGTGCTGGTGATCTTCCTTTTCCTGCGCAACCTTTCCGCGACCGTCATCCCCAGCATCGCCGTACCGTTATCACTGGTCGGCACGTTTGCGGTGATGTATTTGCTCGGCTACAGCTTGAACAATCTGACGTTAATGGCGTTGACGATTTCGACCGGGTTCGTGGTCGACGACGCCATCGTCATGATCGAAAATATCGACCGCTATTTGGAAAAGGGAGACTCCCCGCTGGACGCGGCGTTGAAGGGCGCAGGACAGATTGGCTTCACCATTATTTCGTTGACCGTGTCGCTGATTGCAGTTTTGATACCGCTGCTGTTCATGGGCGACATCGTCGGCCGCCTGTTCCGCGAGTTCGCGGTTACGCTGTCGGTGACCATCCTGGTGTCAGCTTTGGTTTCGTTGACGCTGACCCCGATGATGGCTGCGAAGCTGCTCAAGCGGCATGATCCGGCGCATCAGAGCACGTTTTACAAAAAATCGGAAAAGTTTTACGAAAATGTCATCGCGTTTTACGGCAAGACCTTGCAATGGGTGCTGAAACACCAGACCATCACGCTGCTGGTCACGGTGGGTACATTGTTCTTGACGCTGTTCCTCTACGTCGTAGTCCCGAAGGGATTCTTCCCCGTGCAGGATACGGGCGTGATTCTGGGAATCTCCGAAGGACCGGGGAACATTTCATTCAGCGCGCTGGCGCAGCGCCAGCAGGACCTCGCAAAAGCCATCTTGCAAGACAAAGATGTCGTGAGCCTGTCGTCGTTTATCGGCATCGACGGGACCAATGCCACGCCCAACATCGGACGCATCCAGATCAACCTCAAGCCGCGCAGCCAGCGCAGCAGCACCGCCTCAGAAGTGATTCGCCGATTGCAGCCTGAGCTGGCGAAAGTCGCCGGCATCACGCTGTACATGCAACCGGTACAGGACTTGACCGTGGAGGACCGCGTCAGCCGCACGCAGTTTCAGTACACCCTGGAAGATGCGGACGCCGTGGAGTTGGCCGCGGTCTCGGCGAAACTGGTCGACAAGTTGCGCACATTGCCAGAGTTGCACGACGTCGCCAGTGACGAGCAGAGCAACGGCTTGCAAGCTGACATGCAGATCGACCGCGACACAGCGTCTCGTCTGGGAATTCTGCCACAGGCCATCGACGACACGCTCTATGACGCCTTCGGGCAGCGACAGGTTTCGACCATCTTCACGCAGCTGAACCAGTACCACGTGGTGCTGGAGGTTGATCCGCAGTTCCAGCAGAACCCCGAGTCGCTTAAGCAGCTGTACGTGAAGTCAAGCACCGGCGTGCAGGTTCCGCTTTCAGCCTTCACTCACTCGCATGTGAACAACACGCCGCTGGCGATCAACCATCAGGGCCAGTTCCCGGTGGTGACGTTGTCTTTCAACTTGGCTCCCGGAGTTTCACTGGGCGACGCGACCAAAGCAATTGATGCGGCAGAAAAAGAAGTCGGCATGCCGCCGAGTATTCACACCGCTTTCCAGGGAACCGCCGCAGCATTTCAGAATTCTCTGGCTAGCGAGCCTTGGCTGATTCTGGCCGCGATTGTCACGGTGTACATCGTGCTCGGCGTTTTGTATGAGAGCTACATACATCCGATCACGATTTTGTCGACGCTGCCTTCCGCTGGTGTTGGCGCGATTCTTGCGCTGCTGATCACCGGAAATGATCTCGGTGTGGTGGCTTTGATTGGAATCATTTTGCTGATCGGTATCGTGAAGAAGAACGCCATCATGATGATCGACTTCGCGCTCGAAGCCGAACGCGACGAGCACAAACCTCCCGAGGAAGCCATCTATCAGGCTTGCTTGTTGCGGTTCCGTCCCATCATGATGACGACGATGGCGGCGTTGCTCGGCGGCCTTCCGTTGGCTTTGGGCCGCGGCACCGGATCAGAGTTACGGCATCCTTTGGGCATCACGATTGTCGGCGGATTGCTGGTGAGTCAGTTGCTGACCCTTTACACGACCCCCGTCGTTTACCAGTGGTTTGACCGCCTGGCCACGCGATTTGAGAGATACAAGATCGGAAATCCGGTCGAGGAACCCGTAGCGGCGGACTAGCCATGAATATTTCCGCACCTTTCATCAGACGCCCGATTGGAACGTCGTTGCTGACGCTGGCGCTCCTCTTGTCGGGAATTCTCGCATTCAACTATTTGCCAGTCGCGCCACTTCCCCAGGTCGAGTTCCCGGTTATTTCGGTCGGCGCGGGACTTCCCGGCGCCAGTCCGGAAACGATGGCCTCCGCAGTGGCCACACCACTCGAGCGCCAATTCGGACGCATCGCCGGCATCAACCAGATGACCTCGACGAGCCAGTTGGGCTCGACCGGAATCACGCTGCAATTCGATCTGAACCGCAACATTGACGCCGCCGCGCGCGACGTACAAGCCGCTATCAACGCGGCTCGCAGCCAGTTGCCCGCGAACCTTCCGGGCAATCCGACCTATCGCAAAGTGAATCCGGCGGACGCGCCGGTGCTGATTTTGTCGATGACCTCCGACGTCATTCCTCTGCCAAAGATGTACGACACCGGAGACTCCATACTCGCCCAAAAGCTGGCGCAGGTGGATGGAGTCGGCCAGGTGTTTGTCGGCGGCGGCGCGAAACCCGCGGTGCGGGCGGAAGTCAATCCAACGCTTCTGAACAAATTAGGAATCGGGCTCGACACTGTGCGCACGGCTTTGGGCTCTGCCAATGCCAACGCTCCCAAGGGTGAATTGAGCGACGCGCATCGCAACTGGTCGATCAACGCGGATGACCAGATCATCTCCGCCGAACAATACAAGCCCCTGATCGTGGCCAAGAATGGGGACGCCATCGTGCGCCTCAGCGATGTCGCCGATGTGCAGGATTCGGTCGAGGACATTCGCACGCTCGGTCTTTCCGGAGGCAAGCCTGCCGTTCTCGTAATCATCTTCCGGCAACCTGGCGCAAACATTATCGGCACCGTTGACCGCGTGCGCGACTTGTTGCCGGAGTTACAGTCGTCGATTTCGCCCGCCATCAAAATCGACGTGGTCATGGACCGTACGACCACCATACGGGCATCGCTTAAGGACATTGAGATCACGTTGATTGTCTCCGTGGTGTTGGTCATTCTGGTGGTATTCGCCTTCCTGCGGACGGTACGGGCGACCATCATTCCCAGCATCGCTGTCCCGCTTTCGTTGATCGGGACTTTTGGGGTGATGTACGTGTTGGGTTACAGCCTCGACAATCTTTCGTTGATGGCACTGGCCATTTCGACCGGCTTCGTCGTGGATGACGCAATCGTCGTACTTGAGAACGTTACGCGCTATTTGGAACAGGGCATGGCGCCCGTCCAGGCGGCGTACAAAGGCGCAAAAGAAATCGGTTTCACCGTGGTTTCGATGAGCGTTTCGCTGGTGGCCGTATTCATCCCGATTTTGTTGATGGGGGGAATCGTGGGCCGCTTGTTCCGCGAGTTTGCGGTTACGCTCAGCATCGCCATCGGCGTTTCGCTGCTGATCTCGCTGACCACGACTCCGGTGATGTGCGCCAAGCTTCTCAAGCCGCTGCATGAAGAAAAACACGGCCGCATGTATCGCTTCAGCCAAAGCATTTTCGATGGCATGCTGAACCTCTATCGTTCAAGCCTCGACCATGTGCTGAAAGTACAGCCTCTGGTGTTGCTGATCACCATTGGAACCGCAGCCCTTAGCGTCTATCTCTACATTGCGGTGCCCAAAGGATTCTTTCCCCAGCAAGATACCGGACGAGTGATGGGAACGGTCCAAGCCGCGCAGGACATCTCTTTCGACTCCATGAAAGTTAAGATGACGCGGTTCGTAAAAATCGTGACCGAAGATCCAGCAGTCGACACCATCGTGGGCTTTGCCGGGGGCAACACCAGCGCCAATCAGGGCCGCATGTTCATCTCGCTAAAGCCGCTCGAAGAACGAAAGATGACGGCAGACCAGGTGATTGGGCGGCTGCGAAAAAAACTTTCTGTGGTACCCGGTGCGACTTTGTTCATGCAGTCGGCCCAGGACTTGACCATCGGCGGACGGCAGAGCCAGGCGCAATATCAGTACACGCTGCAAGGCGAAGATCTGGATGAACTCAATGCCTGGGCACCGAAGCTTCTGGCAAAATTAAAGACGCTGCCGCAGTTGCAGGATGTAAATACAGACCAGCAAGTACACGGTTTGCAGGCCCGCATCGCCATCGACCGCGATACCGCCGCCCGCATGGGAGTGATGCCCGCGACCATAGATAACGCTTTGTACGACGCTTTCGGGCAGCGCCAGGTTTCGACGATCTACAAGCAACTGAATCAATATCACGTGGTGATGGAGGTCGATCCCCAGTTTCAGCAATCGCCGGACACTCTGTCGATGGTGTATGTACGCTCCACGAACGGTCCGATGGTGCCGCTCTCGACGTTCGCGCACTTCGATACGGTGGATACATCACTGGCTGTCCCGCACCAGGGACAATGGCCATCGATTACCATGTCGTTTAACTTGGCGCCGGGAGTTTCTCTGGGAGATGCGACTCTCCTGATTGAAAATGCGGAAAACTCCATCGGGCTTCCTGGGACGATCCACGCTACTTTTCAAGGGACCGCCGCAGCATTTCAAGATTCGCTTTCCAATCAGAAAGTATTGATCCTTACTGCCCTGGCGACGGTATATATCGTGCTTGGCATTCTTTACGAGAGCTTTATCCACCCAATTACCATTTTGTCGACGATCCCTTCCGCCGGAGTCGGTGCACTGCTGGCGTTGTTGCTTACCCACAATGAGTTGAATGTGATTGGCATCATCGGCATTGTTCTTCTTATAGGACTGGTGAAAAAGAACGCCATCATGATGATCGACTTCGCCCTCGACGCGGAACGGCGTGAAGGAAAGTCGTCGATGGAGGCGATTCGTGAAGCCTGCCTGCTACGTTTCCGTCCCATCATGATGACCACAATGGCGGCGCTGCTGGGAGCGGTTCCTCTCGCGATTGGGACCGGCACCGGGTCGGAGTTGCGGCGACCTTTGGGTCTCACGATTGTCGGCGGGCTGATCGTCAGCCAGATGCTGACTCTGTTTACTACGCCCGTCGTCTACATCTACATGGACAAGCTGCGCTCGGCCACTCGCCGCCAGAAAAAACCCGTGTTGCGGGCTGAACCCGCTCCGACACCCGGTGATTAGTGCTTCCCAGTCCAAAAGGAAGCAAATAAAACATCCGCGTAGAGACGTTGCTCCGCAACCTCTCAGGCATCGTTCCTGCTGATGCAAGACGGAGCCAAGCTGCGTCTCTGCACCTGCCTGGAATTTCCCTTGTGTACCTCGGTGTCATTTGTGGTTTATGGTTTTCATGAGTGAATTCGATTTTCAAAATTTGCGCCGTTCTGGCGTTGAGCCTGACAGCGTTTGCGCAATCCACAAAAGTTGCGTCCCTGATCCAGCAAGGGCAATCCGCGCTTGATGATGGCGATCTTCGGCATGCGGTCGCGGCTTTCCGGGAAGCGCGTGAACTCGCCCCAGACAGCCTGGAAGCGAACCGTGGTCTGGTGTTGACCTACCTGCAAGCTGGAGATTTGCGCGACGCCGCTCAGGTGGGCACGCAGGCGCTGGGGCGTTGGCCTGACGACGCGCAGCTTCAACATTGGGTTGGTCTGGTGCACTTCAAAGCGGAAAACAACAAGCTGGCGCAGGAATTGCTGGAAAAGTCGGTCAAGACCGATGGCCGACACTTCGATATTCACTTCGATCTAGCTTTGGTGATGCTGGCGCAAGATGAATATGCGTCTGCCGCCACGGAACTTGAGCAGGCCATCAAACTGGATGGATCGAAGTCACTGGCGCATGTTCTGCTGGGCCGCGCCTACCAAAACACCAATCGCACCTTGCAGGCGATCGAGCAATTTCAGACGGCGTTGCATCTCGATCCTAAGACGCCGCTGGGGCACTATCATCTGGGATTCGCTTACGCCAGCCTCGGCCGCGCTTCAGAGGCAATTTCGGAGTATGAAAAAGAGTTGAAGCTGGGAACGGTGAATCCGCAGGTTTATTTCCGGCTTGGACATTGTCAGTTGGAAACCGGAGATCTGAATTCAGCTGTCGCTAATTTGCAGAAAGCGCTCGAACTCGATGGCAATAATTCCGACGCGGCTTACGATCTCGGCAAAGCGCTGCTGCTGAATGGTGATGCTGCGAGCGCGTCGGCATCGTTCCAAAAGGCGATCTCGCTGAAGCCGGAAGATCCCAGTCCGCACTACCAGTTGGCACGGGCACTCGAAAGATTGGGCAAGAAAGATGACGCCAGGCAGGAATTTCAGCGCTTCGCTGAACTAAAGAAAGCGCAGCCGGACACTGGCGGCATGGCGACGGGCCGGGTCCAGTAATGCGGGCACTGGCATTCGTTATCGCGTTGTTTTCGCTGACAGCGTTCGCGGCGGCGTCGCAGAAAAGCTCGTCGGGATTTCTCTTCACCGATGTGACAGCGAAATCCGGAATCGATTTTCATCTTACCTGCGGCGGCGCTGAGAAGCGCTACATCATGGAATCGATGTGTGGCGGTATTGCCGTCCTCGACTACGACAACGACGGATGGATGGACATCTTCCTGGTCAACGGATCGACGCTGGAAGACTATCGCGCAGGCAAGTGCCATCCCAGCAAGCTGTATCACAACAATCACGACGGAACCTTCACCGACGTAAGCGCAAAAGCCGGGCTGGCGCCGTGCAACTGGGGATTCGGCGTCGCCGTCGGCGACTATGACAACGACGGATGGGAAGATCTCTACGTCACCAATCTCAATGGTGCGGTTTTGTATCACAACAATCACAACGGAACCTTCACCGACGTCACGGCCAAAGCAGGAGTCGGAAACACTGGCCGCTGGGGAACCAGCACGGCTTTCGGGGACTACGACAACGACGGTAACCTGGATCTTTATGTCGCCAACTACGTCGACCTTGATCTCGACCATCTGCCTGAATTCGGCAACGGCGCTTTCTGCCAGTATCGCGGCATTCCGGTTTCATGTGGACCGCGTGGACTGAAAGGCAGCCGCGACCGCCTCTACCACAACAACGGCGACGGAACTTTCACCGACGTTAGCGACAAGCTTGGAATCGATGCCGACGGCTACTACGGACTAGGCGTGCTCTGGCTCGACTACGACCGTGACGGCTGCCTCGATCTTTATGTCGCAAACGATTCGTCGCCCAGCCTGCTCTACCACAACGACTGCAAGGGCGGATTCACCGAAGTCGGCGCTGAAGCGGGCGTGGCCTACAGCGGCGACGGACGCGAACAGGCAGGCATGGGAATTGACTCAGCCGACTACGACCACGACGGCTGGCCAGACATCGTCAAGACCAACTTCTCCGACGACACCAACAACCTCTACCGTAATGGGCACAACGGCGAGTTCACCGATATGGCCGGGCCGTCGGGATTCGGGCCCATCAGTGTTCCATTCCTCGGATTCGGGGTGAAATTTCTCGACGCCGACAACGACGGATGGGACGACTTGTTCGTGGCCAACGGGCACGTGAATCCGCAAGTCGATCAGCATTTCTTCGGCGTTTCGTACGCGGAGCGGCCGTTATTGTTCCAAAACGGGAAGATTGGCAAGTTCAAAGAGGTCGGATTGCATTCGGGCACCGCTTTAACCCACCGCTACGTGGGCCGTGGAGTCGCTACAGGCGACTTCTGGAACGACGGGGGTGTTGGGGTACTCCTCAGCGGCCTGGACGGTCCTCCAGCGCTTTTGCGCAACGCGACTCCTAATCGAGGACACTGGCTGCGTCTCAAGTTGATTGGAAGCATATCTAACGGCGACGGGTTTGGCGCTCGGGTCGAAGTGAAAGCTGGCGGCATTACGCAATCAGCAGAGGTGCGAACCAATTCCAGTTTTGAATCAGCCAGCGATCCCCGGCTGCACTTCGGCTTGGGCACAGCCACGACTGTCAGCTCCATTACGGTCCGTTGGCCGTCGGGGAAAGTCGATGAGATCGGGGTTCAGAAAGTTGATACCGAACTCACCATCGAAGAGGGCAAGGGCGTCCTAGTTTCTCTTCATACTCCTCATAAATAAAACAAATACCTAGAGTTATCGTTATGCTGTGAAATTCCAAAAACGGGAACCGGCTCGAGAAGTTCTTCTAATAGTCATAACAACTCATCACAAAATTCCCTCTAAATCATTGTCAAGATTGGTACATCAGTTTGGGCATTCACTTGCCTTTCATTGTCTAGGTATTTCCTCACAATTCCCAAAGTTGCGAATGTGGGGCTCGGGGTTCTGTTTAAAGGCAGACGCAAGAACTTGACACTGGGCGACAAAGCTAGCAAAATGCTGCGCGCTCCGGACCCCACAGAGAAAACGACTTTAGTTTCACTGTCTGTTTTGGCATTTAGTAGTTCGTGTCAACAATTTCCGTTTCCCCAGAGGATTGGTAAATGACGAAGCTTCGTTCCTGCCTTGTAGTCCTTGCTGTTGTGATCCTGACAATTTCCGCGCTGGCCCAGGTACAAAATGGCCAATTTACCGGCGTGATCACCGATCCTTCGGGAGCGGCGATCGCCAATGCCAAGGTCACCGTGCTTAACGTCGGCACGAACCTCTCCGTAGTTTTGACGACCACGGACAACGGCATCTACGTCGCCAAGGAGTTGCCGGTCGGAACGTACAAGATCACGG
>DATBAT010000156.1:0-4192 GCA_036271375.1 Terriglobales bacterium | reverse complement strand
ACGAAACCTACGGGAACTGTAGCACTGCGTGCCTTGAATTCCATCACCACCTCAGGTAAGGCGGACGAAAGCACATAGTTCTGCCGCAGGCCGCGTTGCCTGACCACGTCAAGGATCTCTGACTCCATGCCCTGACTGGTGACCCCAACGTCGAGGAACATGCGGTCGCCATAGTCCGCAAACATGTCCTGCACGCGGGGATAGCAGATGGTCCTCTCGGAGTTCGATCCTGTCCGCCCGAAGGGTTTCAGGTGAAGATCGAAACGGACGCCCTGGCATCCCTGCTCAAACGAACGTTCCAGGTCGAGCAGTGGCGTGGCGGAATCGTGACAGCCGATTAAGAGCGGTGTACCGGGCATACGGCGGGATTGTACTTCGTGGCCGGTACGAGCCTGCATCTTTTCACAAAGAAAAGCAGTCGATTCCCGTTTTGGAACTAGTCGAGGTCGAAATCACGCAGCGGCTTGCCTGTATCGGGCGATTCCTTGGCCTTCTTGACCGCCTCCTGGAATTTCTTCTCCAGCAGGTCGGAGGCGTGCTTCTGATTTTCCACCGATTGCCTAAATATGGAGTCGCGGCGGCTGTCCTGCTCTTTCATCGCCTTGGCCGCTTCTTCGATATCGTTAAACATCTTCACCCGCGGCGGCGGCGTGTGGGCGATGACGGCTTCGTCTTCCGCGTCCACTTTCAATACCGCGCTACAGCAGGGGCAAGTGACCTCGAAGTTCGATCTCTTCTTTGCCATTTGCAAAATCATACTGCAAATTTGGGGCGGTGGCGATTTCCGGCCGTGGCCTTCACTGCAAGAGAACACGGGGTTTCACAGAGGAAAGCAGACAAGGAATCCCGCTTTGTAACTCTGGGCCCTTTGTGGTTATGCTTTTTTTAGCGGGAAAGTTTAATTGGAAAGATTTTGAATTGATACAGCAGCTCGGAAGCCAGCAAAAGCACTGCCACAACCACGACCAGGATCGCAATCATCTCCCCGAAGCTGAACCGCCGACGGTCATCGAACTGCCGCGCCACCAGCGCAATAATGTTCAGGGTGGCGAAACCGAATACCAGCACCCAGAGGATGTTGTAGACATCTTCTTTTTTCTCCGGACTCTGCAAGAACGCCGCAAGCACCGGCACGTAAGCGGTCAGCAATGCCATCGATTTAAATCCGACAACAGAAGTCTCGGAGAGCGCCATGGATTGAATTTCGCCGACCCCACCATCGAACGACAGTGGTGGAAAGAGAGACGATAGTAACTGGTTCCTAGTTTAGCGCCAATCGCACAAAAGTTTAGTTGGTAACCAACGCTATCTCGTTGAAAAAGTGCGGTTCGGAAGTTGTACCAGTACGATCGCAGCCAACACCACTATGATGCCTAGCACTTGTGGGGGATGCATGGACTCTCCCAGAACAGAAGCGGCAATGATGATCGCAAATACCGGCTCGAGGCAGCTGACAATCACCGCGCGCGTAGGCTCAAGATACTTCAGGCCTGCGAAAAAGAACGAATACGGAAAAAGCATGGAGACAATAGAGAAAACCAACAGAAAGAGCCATTGCCCCATCGAATAGTGCGCCGCAATAATCTTGGCCGGAGGATTGATCACCAGCCAGAACAGCGACCCAGCCAGCGTGCCATAAAGCATCAGGACCCACTGATCGTATCGTTCGACTAAGCCGTGACCGGCGAGGCTGTAGAAGGCGAAAGCAAATGCCGCCGCAAGCGAGGCAATCACGCCGATCAGATCAAGCCGAAGGCCGCCGCGTTGAAACGCGCCGATTACCAGTCCGATACCGACGACCGCCAATGCTGCGGCAACAATTCTCTGCAAGGTCGGCTTTTGCTGGCCCGCGATCACCGCATACAGCAATACCCAAACCGGCGCGGTGTACTGGATGGTGATAGCCGTAGCTATATTCGTCCGCTGGATCGCAAGGTAGTAGGCGTAGTTTGAAGCGGCCAGACCCAAAATTCCAACCAACGCCAGGCGGCCTACATCGGGGAGCGTCACGCGCAGACGCTGCTTCCCTCTCGTGATCAGCAGCACCGGAAGAAAAATCAGAAATGCGAAAGTGATGCGCGCCTGCGAAAGGATGAGCGGATCGATCGGCCGCAACGCCTGCTGCCCCGGCAACACTCGTCCGGTGAACGCAGCGCGACCAAGAGACGCGCCTACGCCCCATAGCAAGGCGGCACAGGCCACGTAGATATATCCGCGATACGATTTGGGGTTTTCAGTGGGCACGAGGCGGGCCGCAACTTCTCCGTGCCCGCGCAAAGCCTATCATCGCAGCGCCGCAGTTATTCCGCGTATTCAATTGTGTTGCTGATTTTCGCGGTTTTTCGCAGCATAGCCGAGACTGAACAGTACTTCTCTTCCGACAATTTCACCGCGTCTTCCACTGCCTTGCGCGAAACCTTTCCGCCAACGCGATAAACCAAACGGATTGCGGTAAAAACCGTAGGCGGCTCGGGAGCCCGGTCGGCTTCGGCTCGCACTTCGACACTGGTAAACGGCTCGCGTTTCTTGGTCAGGATGGCCACTACGTCATAGCCGGTGCATCCGCAAAGCCCCATCAACACCAGTTCCGTAGGACTGCTGGCGGTTTGACGGTCGCCATCCATTACGACCGCATGGCTGCTGGCGGCGTTAGCGACGAAACATTGTTTATTGACCCAGGTAGCGACGACCGTGCTGGCCATGTGTAGCCTCGAAAGGAAATTTGCCGCAGAGCGGCAAATTGATTATCGATCTTTTGCGGTGGGAGCGAAAGCTGCCCAGCGAAGGGAGGAATCCGCTCTCCCCGTCCAGTGCCACGAACCTTGCGGCCCGTGCAATTGCCACGAGCGGACTCCTCGCTTAGCTGGTCGCTCGCGGGTTTGCGGCTTGATGCTGAGTGCTGACTGCGGATTTCTGGAGAGACAGCACTCGGCAATTAGCATTCTGTCCAGGAAGGCCAAGGACAGGGGGGAGGGAGAGGGCTATTCGAAGGATCGCGAAATAAAATCCCGTATCGCCGTTTCGTGCTGAAAACTCAATTTGCTGAACTGCATTCCCTGCCGGCCGCTGTCATCCCAAACCACGGTGGCGATGGTGTCGATCAATGGGCCGCCATGCGGCATTTGGAATTTCATTCGCACCACGTCGCCCTGCACCAGATTGGCGTGGTCGAGCTGGATTCCACCATGGCTAAGATTGAGACTCTTCACCATGGTGACGCTTCCAGCTTTGGTGATGCTGACTTCGGCCTGGAACGAAATACGCGAATATCGTCGCCGGTTCTGAAACATCCCACCGCGAACCGTACGGAGCAGCTTGCTCAGGCGCTGGCGGTCGATTGGCTTGTGCAGAAAGTAAGTCGCACCATTGGCGAACGCTTCCTGCATGGCTAGCTTGTCGTCGCGCCCGGTCACCACCACGATGGGAGTTGACTTGTTCCAGGAAGACGTACGCACGTGTTTGGCGAGATCCAGCCCATGCATCTTTGGCATTTCGAGATCCAGAAATATTCCATCAAACCGTTCCCGGTTCACCAGGCTGGCCGCCTGTTGGCTATCGCTGACTGGGCGCACTTCGGCGTTCAGCGAAGCAAAAACCTCCGTCATCATCTCAAGGCTGGGAAGGTCGTCCTCCACCAGCAGGAGATTCAGATTGTCCATCTTGGCCCCCTCCTCGTTGTCGCCGATGGAACGCACACCACTACCATCGGCAATCTCAAGGATCAGCTAAAGTCAGAGAGCGGACAATCGGGTCTTATTAGTATTACCTTAGGATGGGACTGTAAGTTACTGACAGCGCGACGAATTACCATCCCACTCGCCTGGGGATGGCATCGTGGGAACGCAAACACTAGGAAATCAGATACTGCGCCGCCATCGCGCGGAAGCTCGCCAACTGCGCGCTCTGCCAATCGCCGCCCTTGCCCAACTCACGCGCCATAGTCGAAGCCACTCGCGGAGCAATCTCCAATGCTGCCTTGGCATTTAGAAATAACGCCCGCGTCCGCCGCGCTAGAACGTCTTCTACCGTGCGCGCCATTTCTACACGAGTGGCCCAGACGACTTCCGCTGCAAGATAGGTAAGCGCAGGATGCAGACGCTCGCCGAGAGCCGCATCCGCCCGAATGAGATCCTGAATCGACGACGCGTCCGCTCCGTAAACCGAGAGATCGGCATACTTCGCGGCATTCTTA
>DATBAT010000155.1:0-1579 GCA_036271375.1 Terriglobales bacterium | reverse complement strand
ATCGCCGCTTCCCCATCGTGTCATCCTGAGCTTGTCGAAGGATCTCCAATATCCTTCTTCCTCTGGATCACTGATCAAGGGTCGAATTCAACCCTTGCCTTTTGTTAGGGTAAGTTGGACCCCATCCCTCGTTCCCAAAGTGAGGTTTGGGAACGCACCTTATTCGGTAGAAGCTCTGCTTCGCGAAGGCGCCGCCTTCTCCAGACGTTCAAATTTGAGCCAAACTTCGGGGGCTCCAACGCGGGAAATCCAGTTCGCGGGGACAAAGTCATTGGCCATGGCCCACTTTTGCCAGGCAATAAGATTTTCGCTGTTCGATGTCGCGAGACTTCTCTTGGGGGCATCTGGTATCGTCATCCGCTCCAAGGCGATAACGGCTTCCCCACAATTGTCGCCGCGATCGAACGGAGAATCGCCACTAACAACAGGGGTCTCTCTCAGGTCGAACAAGTAAGGAGCGATGACGGCTTGAGCTTCTCTCGAATTGATCAGCGAAAGAATATCGTAGTCTTTTTCGGAAAAGTCACCATTGACGGCAATTCTGGCCATGTCCTCGCGCAAATAGTCGGCATGGCCGGGAACCCGCCTGAGCGCTGCAATCACCGCCTTGTAGCGCCGGTCATCAATGCTCGATCCGCGATTATAAAGACCGTAGGTAAAGCGCACGGCGATCGGTGTAGGAAAGTGAGCCGCCTCGGCAATTCCGGTATAGTCGCCGACATCGACCTGCGCGCCAATCTCCTGCATTTTGACCTGGATTGCGTGCTTATCGATGGCAGGACTCGTTTGGGCAAACGCGAGCGCCTGAAAAGAGGTCCAAAAAAGCAGTAGGAACAACCTCATCGGCTTGACTCATTTCTGTTGGTAATATCCCATTCCGACATAACTAGCAGCGCAGGCGACACGCCCTGCTGTTGCACATTCTTTTTGTCGGCGTCGGGCTTTTGTCGTGGGCCAAGGCTTTGAGGAGCGGGCTGGTTGATCGACACCCATCGGATCCCGTACCGGACGACCAGTTGGTGAACCTCGAACGTGAGTCCGTGTTTTGGGAGCAGCGGTCCGCAGATGAAATCGTGGAGCAATACAGTAAACCGGGGAAGACTTGACGAAAAGCCTTCCGATCCAGAAAGTTTTTTGAAACTGGGAATCAGGCGAGAATGGCGCTTGGTTAAAGCCGGTTTGGGCTGAATCTGAAGCCCTAAGGGCTGGTCGGAAATTAGCCGGTGGCGCAAGCCACCGGAACCGCGATAAAGTAAGTTCGCCCCGAAGGGGGCGGCAGAATTACCCCTCTACCTGTCCCACATTTCCAGAAGCACGAACCAGCCGCAAACCCTGATCTGCGCTTACTCTGCGGCCCATGCGTTAGTTAACAGCCCCGGAGCTTCCCGGGAACGTCACTGAAACACCCGCCTCGAAGAGGCGAAAACGCATCGTCGTTCAGAGCGTATCGATGATGCAATCCATTGCCTGGCCATGAGATACGATGTTTCCCGCAATCCGGCGAAAATGATGCTTGCCATTTTCGCGCCGAGTCTCAACGAGCGCGATGGCAATGCACTCACCCCATTCCTCCACGCCA
>DATBAT010000154.1:0-24830 GCA_036271375.1 Terriglobales bacterium | reverse complement strand
AGGTTTACTGGATCATCGCCGGCATGGTGATCATGTTTTCCATCAGCTTTCTGAGCTACCAGGCGCTGCTCGATAAGATCCATTGGATGTATATCGCCGCGCTTGGCTCGTTGATGATGGTGCTGGTTTTCGGGCAGAAATATCTGGGCGCACGGCGCTGGGTGAAGCTGCCGGGGGGAGCGCACTTTCAGCCCTCCGAGTGGGTCAAGCTGATCCTGATCATCGCCATGGCCAAATACTTCACCGACCTCAGCCAGCGCGAGCTGACGTGGCCTGACTTCATTAAGGCGGGGGCGATTGTCGGGATCCCCATGATGATGGTTTTGGTGCAGCCCGACCTGGGAACCGCCCTGACCTACTTGCCGATCGCGATTATGGGGCTGTTTCTGGGCGGCTTGAAGTTCAGGCAAACCCTTATTGTTCTTTTACTTGGCGGACTGATGATGCCTCTGGCCTGGCATCATTTGAAGCCCTATCAGAAGGACCGCCTGACCAGCTTTATGGAGCCTGAAGCCGACAGCCAGGGTTCGGGATACCAAGTGAATCAGTCCCTGATCGCGGTTGGGTCGGGAGGGTTATGGGGCAGTACGGCGGGTTCGCAGACCCATCTGGCCTTTCTGCCGATTCCGCAAACTGATTTCATTTTTGCGGCCTTTTCCGAGGAACATGGATTTGTCGGCGCGTTAGCACTACTGCTGCTATACTTTATGGTGTTAATGCGTTTGACGCAGAATGCGCAAACGGCGCCCGACCGCGCTGGCGTGTTCATAGTCATGGGTGTGGTGGCTGTGCTTAGTTTCCACATCCTCGTCAACGTAGGCATGGTGGTTGGTTTTATGCCGGTCACCGGAATACCTTTGCCGCTGATGAGTTATGGCGGGTCTTCGGTCTTGTTCATGTTTTTGGCGCTGGGAATTGTGATGAACGTTCGAATGCGCCGCTTCGTGAACTAAACAAGACGAAGAAAGGGCAAAGCAGCAGTTCACCGCGTCAGCCATTGCGCGGCCCAAAAAACTTAAAGATATCGTTCGCCCTCGCGTAAAGGGGGCATACACCGGCCGGAGAGGCAGTGATAGGCCGGGCAGGATTGAGCTAAAGCGCCCATCCCGGGCGGGTAACGGCCCCCTCAGAAGAGAGAGCGGTCACAAACCCGGGTAAACGCAATGCGATTCAGTGCGAAAGATTCTCCAGCTTGTGCCGCGGATTCGGTCTAGGAGAAACCTCCTCGGCCCCAGCCGTCCCCTGTCCGGGACGGGCATCCCCACGGGTTTAACCACGAAAATCGCAGCGCTAGATCCTCCCTTGTCCTTCTTGTCTTTTTGCCGGTGATGAGTTGGCCGCCTGACGGCCAATCACCGGAGTAAGAATGAACAGAGAATTGTACGTTTCATCCACTCCCCACGAGACCAAAGTGGGTATGGTGGAGGATGATCAGCTCGCCGAGATCTACCTCGAGCGGGAAAACGAATACACCCTAGCGGGATCCATCTACAAAGGCCGCGTCACCCGCGTGCTGCCGGGAATGCAGTCCGCATTCGTGGACATCGGGCTCGAACGCGATGCCTTCCTTTACGTCTCCGACTTCATGGAGTTGGAAGACAGTGAAGACCTGGATGACGTGCCGACGACGGGCCGTCCTGCCCAGGAACCCAGACAACAACAGTCACGACCAGTAGCCGAATCCCAACCCTTTGCCGCCGAAGGCGCAGAAGAGGCTGAAGCCGATGGTGGTGGCGATGCTGAACCGCAAGGGGAGGGCGAGGCGCAATCGCGCTCGGACAACGGACGCGACGGCCGGGGTGGTTTTCGTGGCCGACGGCGCCGTAGAGGCCGCCGCGGAGAGCGCATGCCGGAATCGAAGTTTGCCCGGCCGACCGATGAAGCGCCAGTTGAAGTTGCGCCGCCGGTCGCAGAGAGACCGGCCCGGTTCGAACGCCCTGTCCGCGCCGAACGCGTCGAAAGGTCTGAGGATTCTGACTACGGCCCGCCCCCGGGATATCAGCCGATTGTGCTGCCGGGAGAATCAATTTCCAAGTATTCGCGGATGTCGCCGGCGCGGCCTGCTGCGCCAGCCCAGATCCACAGCGACGTGCATCGCGCGGTGGCGGAAGCGCCTGCGACTCCGTTGGCTGCGACTTTCCCAGAAGACGAACCTATGTTTGCGGATGGGCACGAGCCTTCCGACGGACAGGCAGCATTTGGTCTGGTCGAGAAACCGGTTGCGGAAGAGGAAAACTATTCCGCCTGGGACCGCGAGCAGAAACGGCTTCATGAGATGAATGTCGCAGCCGTTTTTGGTGGCGACGCGGCGGAAGAAGAGCCGGCCCAAGAAGAAGTACACCATGAACCGGTAGAGGTGGTAAGCGCAGCCGCCGGCACCATGGAAGAGGAAGAAATCGAAGAGGAAGAGGCCGACATTTCCTCTTACGTCGACGAACTTGAAGAAGACGCAGCGTTTGAAGAGATGGAAGAAGAGGCGCACACCGCCGATGAGTTCCATCATCCGCATGTGACGGAAATTGCCGCTTCGGGTGAGCCTCCGGTCGAAACCACGACCGCATTTTCGGCGGACCCGATTGCGGTCGAGACCGCTGCCGTGGGCGAAGCGGAAGAAGTAGACGCTGAAGCCGAAGAAGAGGCGGAACTCGAAGAAGCCCAGGCCGAAGCCGAAGCTCTGGTCGCGGCGGAAGGCATCGAAGGCGGAACGGTCGATGCACAGGTTGAGGTTCGTGCTCCAGCGTCGACCGCAGCCTATACCCAGCGTACTCAGCGCCAGGGATCAGATCGCGGACGGAATGTTCGCGGACGCCGTGGCAACAGCGGCGGCGGACGCCGTTTTGGACGCCGCGAAAATCAGCAGGTGCCGCTGATCAGCGATCTGTTGAAAGAAGGCCAGGAAATTCTGGTGCAAATCGCCAAAGAGCCGATCGGCAAAAAGGGCGCGCGCATCACCAGCCACATCGCGTTGCCGGGTCGCTTCCTTGTTTACATGCCGACGGTGAACCACACCGGCGTCTCGCGCAAGATTTCTTCCGAAGAAGAACGCCAGCGTCTCAAGCGGATCATCATCAGCGAGCGCGAGAACGGACACGGCGGTTTCATCGTCCGTACCGCAGCGCAGGGAGCCGATGAAGAAGAGCTTCGCGCCGACATCCGTTTCCTTAAGGGTCTTTGGGAAGAGATCAGGACCCGCGCCGACAACGGCAAATCGCCGGCCTTGATCTATCACGATCTCAACGTGGTCGAGCGCGTATTGCGCGATCAGGTCACTTCGGACTTCTCTGCGATCTGGGTCGACAACGAAGGGGAGTACGAACGTATTCTGCGTTTTGCCAACCGCTTCCAGCCCGGACTGGTGCGCAGGGTGAAGCTGTTCACCAAGGAGACACCACTATTCGAACACTTCGGCTTGTCGGAAGAAATCAACAAGGCTTTGAAGTCGAAAGTCTGGCTAAAGAGTGGCGGTTATATCGTCATCAACCAGACGGAAGCGTTGGTGGCGATCGACATCAACACCGGCAAATACGTCGGCAAGACAGCGCGTCTGGAAGACACCATTGTCAAAACCAACGTTGACGCCATCAAAGAAATCGTGCGACAGATTCGGTTGCGTGATTTGGGCGGCATCATCATCATCGACTTCATCGACATGGATGAACGCCGCAACCGGCAGAAAGTCATGCAAGCCCTGGAAGAGGCCCTGCGCGCCGATCGCGCGCCGTCAAAGGTCCTGCAATTTAACGACTTCGGATTGGTGGCCATCACTCGTAAGCGGGTGAAGCAATCACTGGAGCGCACGATTGGAACGCCGTGTCCATATTGCGAATCGACTGGATTTGTGAAATCGGTGACTACGGTCTGCAACGAGATCTATATCGAGATGAGAAAGATCTCCAAGCACATCGACCGCACCGACGTGATGCTGCGAGTGAATCCTGAAGTCGCGAAAGCATTGAAGACCAACAACGCCAAGCTGCTGGCTGAGATGGAAGAGCTAAGCAAGCGGACCGTGATTGTGAAGAGCGACGCGTCGTTGCATCAGGAACAGTTCGATATTAACTAAGCAGATGGAATTCAAAGGGGACGGGCAAATTGCCCGTCCCTTTTTTTGTTCTCTATTTGTTGCTTACCAGATGCAGCCTGTCCAGCACTCCCACCAACTGGTCCACCCAGGCCGCGTCGAAGTCACGGTTGTATTCGGCGGAGAGTAGGTCGGCGATCTCGGCATCGTTGCGCTTGCCGTCCATGAAATTGATGGTTTCATACACGATCAACCCGAAGGTTGGACCGGTCGGCAGTCCTCCGCCGGGCGCTTCACTGCTGAATGCGGCATCTTGCGCACTCCACCATTTACTATCTTCAGCAGACATGCCGTCAAAGGCGGTCTCGTAGAGCGGCGGGACGGTGAGACGCCGGGGTGCCGTTCCCGAAGATTCGGCCTTTCGCTCCGGTGCCGGATTTCCCGGTGAGGTTTGCTGTTGGATCGTTGCCGTCATCAGATCCAAATCGCTTTGCAATCTTCTCTTGCCGGCCGCGGACGACGGGCCAGCCATTGTTTCTCCAATTCTGCGCGAGCGGTCGGCGATTATTTCCCCGCGCCCTAATGCCACCATGCGCTGCCGATTTTCCGGCGTATCGTTTGCCAGCCAATAAGCGCTGGCCGCGGCCAACACACCCACTCGCCTGAATTCCGAGGCGTCGGTCTTGTCGACCGTGTCTTCGCTGCTGTGGTGAGTCCAGTCGGGATCGTGCCCCAGCATAGTCGAAGAAATTCCCAGTCCAAGAAAAACATCATGATCGCTGCCCTGCATATAGGGAGCCATCTCGGCTGGCCAATAGTTTCTCGTGCCGGTCGGAGCGTATAGATCAGCCTCGCGCGTTTGTCGTAGAGCGTCTTCCATTACGGCATTGAGATAGCCGGGAACCGAATCGGGAGTGCGCGTGATGTAGAAACGTGAATTCGTCTTGACCGTGTCTTCGCCTACCATGTCGAGGTTGAGGTTGAAAAGAATGCAGGGATCGCCAGCTTTGTAAGGCTTGTTGGGCGGGGTTTGTCGCGGATCGTCCCATCCGTTATTGCACCCGCGCGCTTCCGGATGTTTGGTGATGTAAGCCATAGTGCCGAAGAATTCGGGCACCCACATGAAGTGAATGGAAGCGTCCGGCGCGGGTAGTTTGCCGGATGCAATCAGGGAGTGCAAAGTGTGAACCATCTCCATCATTGCGGCCGACCCGCTGGCGTTGTCGTTGGCGCTCCACTTGGGATGATCAAGGTGGCCGGTGACGATAATTTCTCTTTCCGGATTCTTGCTGCCGCGAATGTAGGCGTGCACCAACGTCAGCTTGAATGGCTCGAGAGTGGCGTCAATCTTGCCGTGAACTTTCACCGGACCGCGCAGCATCAGTTCGTGCAGCGTCGTGTATTGGTTGGCGGAGATTTGAAATCCACCGACAGTCTTGTCCAATTCCTCGGCGCGCGGCCAGATGCCGTTGTAGCGCACCATATCCGGATGCTCCGGCCGATCGCCCGGCGGCGGATAGATCACCACACCAATGGCGCCATGTTTCAAAGCTGCCTGCCGTACTACTGCGCCTGCATACCCGTAAGCCAGCGCGACCTTGCCACGGAGTTCTTTTCCGGCATAGTCGGCGTCGCTCGTGCCGGAGCCGACCTCGACCAGCTCACCGCTCCAGTCGCCACCTTTCGAGTAGGTCGAGACGCACATGGGCACGTCGCTGTAGCGGCATAGCCGAAATGCGCCGCCAGGATTCTCCACCCAGAGCTCGCCTCCGCGCATGTTCCAACCCATTGGCGATATATGCGTCTGGTAGCGAATTTTTCCGTCGGAAGGGAATTGCTCGATCTTCGATTCGATGCCCCACTCCTTCAACTTGGTGAGCACCACCTTCTCGGCAACGTCCTCCATCATCGGGCTGCCCTGAATGCGGTGGTACTGCACAATCTGGCGGTCGTACTCCTGTGCGGCTTCGCCGGAGTATTCGTTCGCGATGGCGTTGAAGACTGGATGAGGGACCAGGTGCTGCGCGAAGAGGGGCGTACAGGTAAGGAGAACGGCGAGCAGGAATTTCATGACGCTAAGGTTACAACAAGCGATTACTTCGCGCGGGGATGGGTCTGATCGTAAACCTGCATCACGTGCTTCATAGAAAGCTGAGTGTACCGCTGCGTGGTCGAGAGCCGCTCGTGGCCGAGCATTTCTTGAATGGCGCGCAGGTCGGCGCCTTCCTCCAGCATGTGAGTGCCGAAGGCATGGCGCAGCGTGTGCGGATGCACGTCAGGGGACAGGCCCTTGGCGACAGCAACTTTCTTGATGATGCGGCCTACGCTACGGGTAGTCAGCCGTCCGCCGCGTTGATTGATTAGAAGTGCCGGTGAATTTTTCTGGAGGATCTGCTGGCGGATCGGAAGATATCCGGCGAGCGCCGACTTCACCGAATCTCCAAAAGGAACGTAACGTTCCTTTTTCCCTTTGCCGCGAATGAGAATGGCTTCGTTACTCAAGCGAATGTCGTCCAGGTTGATCCCGACCAATTCCGAGTTGCGAATACCGCACCCGTAGAGCAGTTCGAAGAGCAGTAGGTCGCGCTGTGGAAAGGAAGCGATCTCCGGCATTTTCCCCTCAAGGACATTGTTCATCTCTTCGATGGTGGGAACGCGAGGCAGTTTCTTGGGAAGCTTGGGTGTCGAAACTAGCGCGGCGGGATTCTGTTCGACGAGTCCCTCTTGCGCCAGCCAGCGATACAGCGAACGCAATGCGGCCAGCGAACGCGCCACGGAAGTTTTGCCCAAGCCTTTGTCGTAGAGATGTGAAAAAAATCCGCGGATGGCTACGTGGTCGATGTCTTTCAAGTTACGTTGGCCGATGTATGCAGAAAATGTATCGAGGTCGCCCCGATAAGCTTTCAGCGTGTGGGTCGATGCGTCGCGCTGCCGCAACGAAGCCAGAAACTGGTCGATGGCTTTCCTGGTGGTCATCGCGCCTTTGCCCTCGGATGATGTTTCTGATAAACGTTTTTCAATCGATCCAGCGCAACGTGGGTGTAGATCTGTGTGGTCGAAATATCAGAGTGCCCGAGAATGGTCTGCACCGTTCGCAGATCCGCGCCATTTCCCACCATGTGCGTTGCACAACTGTGACGCAGCATGTGGGGACTGGCGTGGCGAGTTCCATTTGAAGATTCGCCCACCATCTGCCAGACTCGTTGGCGAGTGAGAGCTTTGCCACCTCGCCCGACAAAAAGAAACGGCGAGGTTTTATCGCCTGCGATCTCTCCGCGCGAGGATTTTAAATAGACGCTTACCGCATCTTGCGCGGAGCGCCCGAGCGGCACGATGCGTTCTTTGTCTCCCTTGCCCCGCACCATCAGGTACCCGAGATCGAGCTTCAGGTCTTCCAGTTTTACTCCGACGATTTCCGAAACGCGCAACGCGCCCGCGTAGAAAACCTCCAGCATGGCGCGATTGCGTAAACCCAGCGCATCATTTTTCCCGGAATTCAGCATGGCGCCGACTTCATCGTGGGCCAGAGATTTCGGCAACACCTTCCACTGCTTGGGAGAAACGATGTTGAGCGTGGGGTCGTGCTTGATCACCTCGTCCAGCAACGAATATTTATAGAGATGACGCAAAGCGGAAATTTTGCGGGCGACCGAGCGTCCGTCGACAGAATTGGAGAACATCTGTTGGATGAACTCGCTGACGTCGTTGCGGCGGGCAGCGAAAAGGGTACGTTTGCGCTTGGATAGAAAGTGCGAGAACTGATGAATATCGGTTTCGTAGGCCGAAACGGTGAGCTTTGCCAGTCCTTTTTCTACTCTAAGATAGTCAAGAAAACTCGCCAGCAGAGCCTCGGAAGTCACCCTACCGTTCTACCCGTTATCGGACGCTGCGCCAAGTGGCGCGCCGGGTAACAGTGCACTCAGTCCGCAGTGAACTGCTTCAGCACATCCACCGCATACAGCGCGCCCTGCGGCGTGTCCTCGTGCTTGAAATACGCGAAGACATTGCGATTATTTTGAATGTGCTCCCGCATGCGCTGCACCATCACACTCCGCTCTTCCTCGGTGTAGGTTGGCTTGCGGTAGCGGTAGTAGCAGAAGTCTGCAGTGACCACGTCGGGCGTTTCGCGTTCTTCGGTCTCAGCCACGCATAGCGCACGGTTGTACTTCCGTAGCAAGTCGTAAGTTTCATCGGTGAACCAGGACAGGTTGCGGAACTCAAACGCCGCCATTACTCCGCGGGGCAATATTTTCAGGAAGTCTTCCAGCAGTACCACATCCGCTTTCATGTTGGGCGGTAGTTGGAACAGCAGCGGCCCCAGCTTTCCGGCGTTGGCGATTGGCTCCAGCGTGCTGATAAAGCGCGGCAGAAAATCTTCGATGTTTTTCAGACGCTTGATATGGGTGAGTACCTGATGCGCTTTCGCGGTGAAGAGAAAATTGTCGGGAGTTCCGGCGATCCACTTCTGCGCCGTGGTGTCTTTCAGGAGTTGGCGAAAAGTGAAGTTAACCTCAACCGCGTTTAGCTGAGTGGCGTAATGTCCCAGGAATTTTGCCTGCGCTAATTTCGGCGGGTAGAAATCCGGCTTCCATGTGGGATACGCCCATCCCGATGTGCCTACGTAAATTTTTGCCATTTCGCAGCTAGGATAGCAGCGATGCCATGGTTATTTCTTGGGCTTCCGGGCGCGCGGCGCAGCTTTCTTCCTTGCCCTAGGGGTCTCAGCTGCGGCGGCAATGTCGATGCCGGTTTTCGAAGACGCTTTGGTTAGCCCCGCCATCGTGGGAAGCTTCTGCTTCAGTTCCAGCACCGGGGCGAACAAATCTCCGGAATCGCTCACCCTCTTCAGTACCTGCGGGGCATCGAAAACCAGCAGCCCCGAGTCTTTCTTCCTGAGGCAGCCTTCCACCTCTTCCCAAGTGACGGGAGTTGAGACCGTCGGATTGTCGCGAGCTCGCAGCGAGTAAACACCGATCGTCGTCTTGTGTTCGTCGTTCTGGCTCCAGTCCACCAGAATTTTCCCAACCCGCAGCGCTTTCTTCATGTCGGAAACCACGAGATCGCGATGCGCGTCTTCCAACAGGCGAGCCAGCGCGTGAGCGAACGGCTTGGTTTCGTCGTAGCTCGTCTTGGTGTTGAGCGGAACGTAGATCTGAAGCCCCTTCGATCCCGAAGTCTTGGCAAAACTTTGCAGATCGAAGCTCTCGAAAATCTCTCGCAGCCATACGGCGACCTGGCAACACTGCACGATGTTCGCCGGCGGCCCAGGGTCGAGATCGAACACCATCATGGTCGGACAAGTAATCTCTTTTGCCTTCGAGAGAGATGGGTGCAGCTCGATGCCTGCCAGATTTGCCACCCAGACGATCGTCGGCAGGTCGTTGGCAAGAATGTAATTCACGTCGCGATCGTTACCGTGGCTATAAATAGGGGCGGTCTTTACCCAGTCCGGACGATGTTTGGTGGCATTCTTCTCAAAGAAAAACATCTCGTCGACGCCATTAGGGTAGCGCTTTAGCGTCAGCGGCCTGCCCGCCAGATGCGGGATCATCATCGGCGCAATACGCGCGTAGTAATCCACCACTTGCCCCTTCGTGAACCCGGCTTTGGGGTAGAGGACTTTGTCGAGGTTGGTGAGTTTGAGGTGCTTGCCTTCTACATCGATGACGGAGTCGGGCATGGTTTTCTCGCCGGAGAAAGTATAAAGCTTGGAGGCGGGAATGCCTTGCGGAGATGCTTACGAGGAGCCTTCGATTCGACTCGGGATGATCAATTAGTTGCCGCTGCCGGGCTCTGGGCTAGGCTGGCCCTCGGTCATAGTCTTTGCGGGCACCGCGCCCGGTTTTGGCGCGTACTTCGACGCACACTTTGCCTGCAATTGTTTGGCGTGAAAAACGCCGTCGCGCCCAAAACTTCCGTCCGCCAATGCCTGGGATTCGTCCTTAAAAGTATCAGGAGGCGCTTCGGTCCCGGTGTAGACAACCTGCAGTGTCTGATCGTTTTCGATCAGGACAAACTCGACGCGGCGTCCGTTGCGTTTGATCGATCCGGCTTGCACGTTGCCGGCAACGCGCAGGCGCTTGGTGTAGGCATCGTCGTGCATGCCGCGCAACTCTTTGATAGTGACGTAGTAGCTCTTACTTTCCTGCACTCCGGTGTAGGCGAGGAATCCCATCGACACCAGGATCACTACCGTTGCCGCGCCAAACTTCCAGAATGTTATGTTTCGGGTCGCCATGAAGTTATTTTACAGGCACTTTATCCCCGCGCGACCCCTCGGTCAAGATCACTAGGCTCCACTAATTCATAACCGTTCGTCCCAATCTCCTTCATTTGGAAACTTTACGTTTCTAATTTTCTGCCAGCAATTTTCATTGCGGCAAATCCGCCATATTTGCAACCTGAACAATTTCGATTTTGGCGCGCAAACTGCACTTCTATTTTCATGCAAGTGATTATCAGTAAAGGATTAAACATGAGAAGACAGTTTGTAATGTTCGGCCTGTTGTTGATGGTTCTGTTGCCCGCTCTCGCCCTCGCCCAAGAAATCGGTTCGCTCGCCGGTACGGTCAGCGATCAAAGTGGCGCGGTCGTTTCTGACGTTACCGTGAAGTTGCAAGACACCAAAACCGGCACCAGATACGAAACCAAAACCAACTCCGCGGGCGGATACACCTTCGCCAGGGTGCAACCGGGACCAGGTTACAAACTGGAAATCAGTAAGGAAGGCTTTGAATCTATTTCGATTTCGGATATTTATGTGGCTGTCGGGACCACCCATACGCAAAACGCCGAACTGCGGGTTGGCAAGATCTCCGAGTCGGTTGAAGTGTCGGGCGTCGAACAGGCGGTCACGCTTGATACCACCGACGCAACCATCGGAAATAATTTCGACATGCGTAACGTGCATGAGTTGCCGATTCAGATCCGGGACTCGCCCGCGGCCCTGCTAGTGTTGCAGCCCGGCGTGACCAGCGACAATCTGACTGCGGATGATCCGAACTCCAGCCGCGACGGCGCCGTTACCGGATCGCGCACCGACCAGGGCAACATCACTCTCGACGGACTGGACGTAAACGACTTCGCGACTGGGCAGGCGTTCTCGACAGTAGGCAACGCGCCGGTAGATTCCATTCAGGAATTTCGCGCGGAAACAGCGAATCCGCTGGCGGCTAGCGGCCGTGGCAGCGGCGCGCAGATTCAGCTGGTCACGAAAAGCGGAAGCAACGACTGGCACGGTTCGCTATTCGAATACCATCGGAACACCATTACCGAAGCCAACGACTTTTTCAACAAAGAAGCCGGCATTGAGCGGCCCAAGTTGTTGCGTAACCAGTTCGGTGGTTCTATCGGTGGCCCCATACTTAAAGACAAGCTGTTCTTTTTCTTCACCTATCAAGGACGCCGCGATGCCAAAGAGGACTCGGTCACCACGATCGTTCCGTTGGACAACTTCCGCGCGGGAAGCGTTGGATATATCAATGACAGTGCAGGCTGCGATGAGTCGAGCCGCATCAACACACAGCCAAATTGCATATCGTTCGTAAATCCCGGTGGGGTTGCGGCGTTCGATCCGCAAGGCGTTGGCGACAATGCGGCGCTGCTAAGCTTTATCAATGGACGCTATCCGCAGGCCAACGATTTGACTGGCGGCGACGGCGTCAACACTGGCGGATTCCGTTTTAATGCGCCAGCCAATCGCACCGCCAATGACTACGTTGCCCGTGTCGATTACAACCTGACCAGCAAAATGAAGTTATTCGGGCGAGTCAGCATTCTGCGCGATGAATATGGAGACGACAGAAATTTTGCCGCGCCGGTGCGTTTTCCCGGCGATCCTATAACGCACGAGGTGCTTGACCATAGTTACGCCTATGTATTCGGTCACACCTGGGCGATCAGCAACAGCAAGGTCAACCAATTTTTCTACGGACAGACCCGGTCAGACCTTAATTTCCCAACGCCTTTCAATCCAGTGGGTACAACCTACTATGCTGCCTTTGGGCCGCTGGCGAATCCCTACGATCAACAGGAAACTCAGCATCGCGTCGTTCCCATTCCAATTTTCCGGGACGATTTCAGCTACGTAAAAGGGAAGCACAATTTCCAAATCGGTGGCACCTTCAAGCCGATTCGGACCCGCTCGAATCAGGTAAACGACTTCAACTTCGTCACCATGGGGCTTGGCGGAAACCTCCAGAACCTCGACGACAGTCTGCGTCCGAGCGATATCCTGCAGGATCCAAACGCAGTTTCCATCGGACTCTATGATTCAGCCTTTGCTTTCGCGCTGGGAAGGTTTGGCGCGATCGCCAGCAATTTCAACAACAGCCGCGATCTGGCTGCCTTACCGCAAGGTTCCGGGCACACGCGCAACTACCGTTATTACGAGAGCGAAGCCTACTTCCAGGATTCCTGGAGGATGCGTAGCGACCTCACCATGACCTACGGATTGCGATATCAGTTCTATTCGGTGCCATACGAAACAAATGGATTGCAAGCCAATCCCAGCTTGAATCTTGCGGACTTTTACGGCCCACGAGCACTCCAGGGCCCGCAGGGCAGTCTGGCCGATCTCCCATTGCTCAACTACACGTTAGGCGGCAGGGCCAACGACGCGACTGGTTTGTACAAGCCGGACTGGAAAGATTTCGCTCCGCGCCTTGCCTTTGCCTATAACCCGGGAGCAGACAACGGCTTCTTTGGGCATTTGCTGGGCAATCACAAAACAGTGGTCCGCGCCGGCGCCGGGGTCGTCTTCGATCATCCTGCAACCAACGCGTTGAACTTCGTTCAGGACCAGGCCACATATATTTTCCAGAGCGCGTCTTCCACCATCTTCGGAAGCAGTGACCCGAACGCTACTGCCGCGGATTCATTGCGGACCGATCCGCGCTTCACGGACCTCGGAACTATTCCGGCAATCACGCCCGCTCCCACGATCACGGTGCCGTTCCAGCCCTTCGTGGATGGCGGTGTGCCGGTGGGCGCAGCCGAGGGGCAGGCCAACTACGCGATCGATTCAGGCTTGAAGACGCCTTACTCCATCACCTACACTCTCGGCTTCCAGCGTGATTTGCCGGCAAATTTCATGTTCGAGGCGGCCTACTTTGGGCGTCTGGGACGCAGGTTGCTGGCGCAGGCGGACGCGGGACAGATCGTCAACTTTAAGGATCCTGTCAGCGGCCACTCCCTGGTTGGAGATTACTTTGATCTCTCGCAGCAATTGAGAAATGGCACCGATCCGTCCGCAGTCGTAGCGGAGCCATTCTTCGAAGGTCAATTTCCAGGACTCACGTCGATCATTGCCGAAAACCTGACCGGATTGACCGCGCGCGGGGATCTGGCGGACACACTGCAAGTTCTGGACAGCTTCGGATTGGTAGCGCCGGGAATCGGCTTCCATCCCCAGTTTGGTTCGAACGTCTACATTACGAATAAATCCTACTCGAGCTACAACGGGCTTCTGGCGTCGCTTCACAAGCGATTGTCGCACGGTCTGCAGTTCGATCTGAATTACACTTTTTCGCATTCGATCGACAACACCTCAGCGCCGGCCAGCAATATTTTCGGCAGTGGAAATTTTGCCGGCGGCGTCATCTGCGACATTACCAACCTGCGGGCTTGCCGCGGGAACTCCGACTTTGACCTCACCCACGTGATTACCGGGAACTTCATTTACGAACTTCCCTTCGGTCGCGGGAAGGAGTTCGGTTCAGGGTCCTCGGGAGTAGTGAATCAGATCATCGGAGGCTGGCAGGTTGCCGGAACTTTTAACTGGCACACCGGCTTTGCCTTCACCACAGTGTCGAACGCGTTTCCGGTCAGCTTCGTCAATAACGCGCCCGCGATCTTTGACGGAGACACCTCAGCGATTCGGACCAACGTCCATTCGGACCCAAGCACCGGAGTGCAGTTATTTGCCGATCCCGACGCAGCGAGAGGGGCATTCCGCGGTCCGCTGGGCCTCGAAGGTGGAACACGCAACAACTTGAGGGGGCCGAGCTTCACCAACTTCGACATTGGCGTGGCCAAACACTTCTCGCTAACGGAAAAGGTAAGCATGGAATTCCGCGCCGATGCTTTCAACGCCTTCAACCACGTCAACTTCGGGTTGCCGGGAGTGAGCAGCGGTTCAGCGAATGGAGGCACGGCCGATATCAGTGATCCAAGCACGTTCGGGATCATCACCACGGCCGCGACTCCTCGCGAAGTGCAGTTTGCCCTGCGGCTTGATTTTTAGGGCCGTCGCAGATAGCTTGTTACTAGGCCGGTCCAAACGGACCGGCCTTTTTTTCTTCCGCCAAAATTCTTAAAATTCAGGTAGTGAGGCCCGCATGATTCATCCCTGGCACGACGTAACTCCCGGCGACAACTTGCCGCAGGAGTTCCAAACCGTAGTTGAAATTCCGTTCGGCTCCAGTGTGAAGTACGAACTCGACAAGATCAGTGGCCTGATCAAGCTCGACCGCGTGCTTTATTCCGCCGTCTACTATCCGGCCAATTACGGATTCATTCCGCAGACCCTGGCCGAGGACGACGATCCGCTCGACGTGCTGGTGCTTTGTCAGGAAAGCGTTGTGCCATTGACCATCATTCATGCCCGCGCTATTGGGCTGATGACCATGCTCGACTCGGGCAAGCAGGACCACAAGATTATTGCGGTCGCCACGAAAGACCCGGAATTCAACTCCTACCGCGAAGCCGCGGATATGCCCGCGCACCGTTCGCTAATGCTCCGCCGCTTTTTCCAGGACTACAAAATGTTGGAAGGCAAAGCCGTCGAGGTGGACGAAATAAGGCCGGCGGAAGAAGCGTTCCCGATTATCTCGGAGTCCTTGCATCGGTATAGCGAGGAGCGGCGCAAAGGATTCAAGCACTAAATCTGTCACGATGGTGCCCCATCCTCAACCGCGCGCAGTTTGCGCGGTTAGGGTGGGGCTTTTTCCTGTTTCAGATGAAAGCCGCGCTACTGCGGGATCATCTGATAACTCACAAATGCCAGGCTCTTGCTGTCGGCCGACCACGACGGGACATTAATCGTCCCTTGTCCGCCGAAGAATCTCGCCAGAACTTTGATGGTCTTGTCGCCACCGACAGGCATCAGCCTCAACGCCACGTCTTTATTCTCGGGATGCCCCACCACATCTTTCTCGTAGGAAAGAAAAACCATCCACTTGCCGTCGGGCGAAATGTGCGGGAACCAGTTATTGGATTCATCCGACGTGATCTGTTCTTGCTCGCTTCCATCCGCTTTCATTCGCCAAATCTGCATATGCCCGGTGCGCTCTGAGTTGAAGTAAATGTATTTCCCGTCGGGCGAATATTCAGGGCCGTCGTCGAGACCCTTGGCGAAAGTGAGGCGCGTTTCGTCGCCTCCGCTGACCGGAATCGTGTAGATATCGAACTCTTTGTCGCGTTCCCCCACAAAGGCGAGAGTCTTTCCATCCGGCGACCAGCCATGCCAATACGATGGCGACTTTTTCGTGATGCGTTTGGGAGTGCCTCCGCCGATGGGAACGGTATAAATCAGAGACTCCTCTCCTTGCACCGAACTATCACTGATGACCAGGGTCTTTCCATCGGGTGAAACCCCGTGATCGTTATTGCATTGGACGGTCGTTCCAGTGTCGATCTTCTGCGGCTTTCCTCCAGCCACCAGGCGCTCGATATGGCCTTCGCGGTTGAAGAGAAATGCGCCGTCGCGCGCCCAGTTCGGCGCTTCAATGCGACCCGGAGTGATGTAAACGACTTGGCGGTCGGTTGAATCGATAGGAATTGTCTCGAGCGAACTGTAGAGAGCGGGAGGCGCTGGAGTCGGTGGTTCAGTGGTAAGAGTCACGTTGGAAAACACCGCTTTTTCGACGACATCTTTGTCGTGCGAGCACAGGCCGATCCCAACGTAGAAGTTCCCTTGCAGCGGGATGCGAAGCCAACCGCCGGCAACTTTAGGTTCGCCATCGTCGGTGGAGACGGCCATGTACACGTAATCCCCGCGCCTGACCAGTCGTACCCGCTTGGGCGCTGAAATGTTCGATTGGATTTCCTGCGTGATGGCACCTTTGGTTTCGCGGTATTGCAGCGCGGTAAGCCCGCTGCCGTGGACGGCGATGTCAGCGTACGCGGAATCCGCGTCGAGACTCTGACGGACCAGCAATGCAGCTTTGCGGTGTTCGTTTACCCCGGTGCCTATGAAGGAAATGTCCGCCGTCAGCGTCACGTCGCCGGAGAGCTTTTTCCAGGCGAACTGAAACGCGTCCTTAGTGGCCCACATGTTTTCCCCGCTGCCGGATATCAGGTAGCTTTCCTTGGCGTCGTCGTATTCGACGTTGCCGGGATGAAGCACGGTGCCGACGTCTTCGTGGTTGTCGAAGATGCCAACCGGCGATGCCGCGAAGAGCGGACTGCCGATGCAGGCGAAGAGTATGAGTGCGAGCAAACCACGGATTTTCATTCCATTCCTTCACTACGCGTAGAGACGTTGCTGTGCAACGTCTCGGCGATCTTATGTGCTGCTGGCCAAGACGTAGCAGAGCTACGTCTCTACACCAGCGGTTAGTGGCCAAGCTTTTCCTCAAAGAACTTCGCCATGATTCCCAGCGCCTCCTGCGTTTCCGGAAATTCAAAGTGATACCAGAACGCGTGCGGCAAAGCGTCGAACACCACCAACTGGGCGTTATCCCCGGCGCGTAGCAGAGCGCGATGGAACGTAGAAGTGTCGCTCAGCAGAATGTCCCGCGTGCTTGTTACTAGCAGCGTAGGCGGCATCCCTTTGAGATCGGCGAAGAGGGGTGAGAGCACAGGATCCTTGCGGTCCGTCTTCGCCGGATATTGATCGTTCGGAGGATGAGTGGTGTCGGTTGGATTCATGTCGCCGGGGAATCCGTCGAGTGTGAATAGTTGGCGCGTATCGCTCGGGCGGCTGAAGTCAGCCAGTGTGGAGAACTCACCGAGTGCAGCCGGGAGGGGAAGGCCGAGTTGTTTGAAACGGACAGCAGCTTCGCCAGTGAGAATCGCGCCTGCCGATGTTCCGAAGATACCGATATTTTTTGGTTTGTAAGTCTTCAGCAGTTCTTTGTAGACGGCGACGACATCGTCCACGGCGGCCGGAAATGGATTTTCCGGCGCGAGGCGATAATAAACCGACACAACTTTGATCTTCGCCAGGTTGCAGATAGGCACGCCTTCGATCAGCGAACCGGAGTCGGAGTTGAATCCTCCGCCGTGCAGGTTGATGAGCACACGTTTCTTATTGGCTTCTGGCGTTTCAAGCGGTGTGATGATGTCGGTGCGAACGCCGCCGGTAGTGGTTTCCTGAACGTTCACCGGAAACAACCGCTTGGCTTCGGCCGACTGGCGTACGCGCCACTCGTCGGTGGAGGCGCGGCGTTGTTCGAGAGTCTGAGGACCACGTTTCCTCGTGGTCAGCGATGCCAGCCACTTCTGGGCCTCTGGGCTGATGGTGGTCGGCATGGGGACCACGCGTACCAGGTGCGCGGTTCCGTCGGCGTCAAACGTGGCCTTGTCGAGCGGCGGCGCGCTCTCCTGCGCAAATGCGAGTGAGGCTAAACCGAGGGGGAAAATCCAGAGAAAGGACCTTTGGTTCATTGATTCTCCTTAACTACTTTGCTGCCTTCCAATAGGCCTGGTGTCCGAGATAGTCATCGTCGGCGAGGTTTCCGATGATGAGGCGCTTCAACTCCAGAGCGTCCACCGAACCGGTGCTCTTGTAGAGAATTTCTCCGCCTGGTGCGATCAACACGGTGTAGGGAACGGCGGCGTTCCAATCGGGATCGAAGGCCGCAAGTTGGGCATAGATGTCGGTCGAACTGAGAACGTGATTGGTGCTGGTGGCGTGCTCGGTGTTCAGCACCTTCATCACTCCGGGTTTTTCGTCGGGATAGTTAATGCTGACGGTCACCAAGTCGAAGGCACGGTGGCCGTACATGCGGTACATGGTTTCAAAATCCGGCAACTCTTTGCGGCAGGGGCCGCACCAAGTCGCCCAGAAATCCACCAGGAGCAATTTACCGGTGGTGTTCTTGCGCAATGCCTTCAGTTCATCGATGCTGATGGGCCTCGCCTCGACCGGTTTCTTGGCGATTTCTTCCATCTCCTGGCGGCGGCCTTCTTCTTTGTAAATCCATTTGGTGGAACAGCCGACAGACGGAGTTTTGGCCACCGCAACCGCTTTTCCCGCTAACAGAGAATCAATCGCTTCCCGCGCGTCGCGTTTGGTGACCAGCGGTTCGCGCATGTTGTTGTCGACGCGCCCTTCGTAACGCAGCTTGCGGTCGGCGTCGAAGATGAAAAGGTGCGGTGTCGCGCTTGGGCCATACGCGGTGGCGATCTTCTGATCATCTCCGTCATACAGATAAGGGAAGGTGAAATGCCGGTACTCGGCGCGGATCTTCATCTCCGCCAGAGAATCGCCAACGTCGGTGTATCCCATTTCGTCGAGCATCACGGCGTCGGGATTGTTCGGCTCAATCGCGACAAGCTTCACGTCCTTGTCTTTGTAATCGTCGGCGAGTTGTTGAATGCGCTTTTCGTAGAGCTGCGCAGTAGGACAGTGGTTGCAGATGAAAGCGATCACTAGAATTTTGCTTGAGGCGTATTCCTTGAGGCAGTGATTTTGCCCGTCGACTCCGGGAAGGCAGAAATCGGGAGCCTGTGAGCCGATAGGAAGAGTTGGTTTTGGTGGCGCGTCAGCAAAAACGGCGATGGATAGGAGTAGGAAAGCGAAGACCGATATGCACCTGGTTTTCATATTCGAATCCTGAATGTAGAAATGACCGTGGAGCCAACCCGGCATGAGGCTTTCCCTCGAAATGGCTCCGCGGCCAAGTTTAAGGATTGACCCGCACCATTACCGCCGTATGCGGCGGCACCGGAGCCGAGAATTTGTCCTTAAATGATCCCAGATCTTTTCCCTGCCACAGGTCGCGCACCGCGGCGCTCAAATGGCTGGGATAGCCGATCTCCTGCCACGACACGCCGATTTCTTTCTCGTCGGTGCCGCGATTCAGCAGAATCACTGCCCGTCCTCCATCCTGCATTTGCTTGGCCCATACTTCGAGGTCGCCGTCCTTGTGAACGCGGCGTCCCTGTTTGCCGAGCGGGTCCTGGTTCACAGCAATGACTTCTTTGTTGGTGAGTATTTGTTGAATCTCCGGCTTCATGTCGCGGAGATCATTGCCCGCCATCAGCGGCGAAGCAAGCAGCGACCACAGGCTGAAGTGGGCGCGATATTCGGGGATGGTCATGCCGCCGTTACCGACTTCCAGCATGTCAGGATCGTTCCAATGTCCCGGTCCGGCGAAACTTTCGAGGCCAACCTGCATGTCGAGGATGTCGACCACGCCGAGCTGGTCCTTCTTAGTCGAAGCCCAAACGTCGCTGATGTCTCCGGTAGTGCGCCAGGAGTTGCCGATATCTTTTGCCCAAAGCCACGGCTTGTTGGTTCCCCACTCGCACATGCTGAAGAGAATCGACCGTCCAGATGCGTCGAGGGCTTGGCGCATCAGCGCGTAAGAAGACGGACCGTCCTGCGTGGTTGTCGAACACCAGTCAAACTTCAGGAAGTCCACGCCCCACGCCGCATACTGACGCGCGTCCTGAAATTCGTAGCCACGCGCTCCGGGCCGTCCAGCACAGGTTTTGGTGCCGGCGTCGGAGTAGATTCCAAATTTCAGTCCCTTGCTGTGGACGTAGTCAGCGAGCGCTTTAATCCCTGACGAAAAGCGCTTGGGATCGGGCACGATGTTGCCGTTGCCGTCGCGCGAGACCTGCCAGCAGTCATCGATGACGATGTATTGGTAGCCCGCATCTTTCATGCCCGACTTGACCATCGCATCGGCCATGTCGCGAATCATGTCTTCGCTGACGTTGCATCCAAATTTGTTCCAGCTGTTCCAGCCCATCGCCGGAGTCATCGCAACCTTGGTTTGCTGGGCCACAACTAGAGAAGGGGCGATAGAGATTGCAAGCGCGAACAAACAAAGTGCTTTGATTTTCATTGCTGCTCCCTGGGGAATTTAACGGCTCAGATGACAATCGCGACAGGCCGCGAGATTATCACGAAAGTGCTGCTTAGGTAAGCTTCGGGGTGAAGTCTTCGACGGCAAGTGCAGCGCCACCGGCGATTCCGGCGTCGGCGCCGTAGCACGCCATCACCAGCGGAATTTCCTGGCAGCGCTGATTCATGCAGCAGGCGGGGAGCCGGTCGTGAATTTCTCCGAGGAACGGTTTAATCATGGCCGCGACTCCGCCTCCGAGAATGATTACATCGGGCTCCAGCAGGTCAATCATGCTGCCCATCCACAACGACACAAGGCTTACCGTTTCTTTGAGGGTTTCGATGGCGATAGCGTCGCCTTGAGCATATGCGTTAGCAACCATTTCAGTGGTCACCGCGTGGCCGTTGGACAGGCGTTGAAGAACAGAATCTTGTGCTCCGCTGGCGTTGAGCTTTTCCTGCGCGCGGCGTGCGATGGCGGGGCCCGAGGCAAACATTTCGAAACAGCCGGGTTTCCCACATCCGCAAGTAGGGCCGCGGAAGTCGACGCTAACGTGGCCACCTTCCGGTGCGGCGCCGGTGCGTCCATGATAAATGTGACCATCAAAAATCAGGCCGGTACCGATTCCCGTGCCGAAGGTCACATAGAAAACGTTGCGAAAGCCGCGTCCTGCGCCCCATAGGGCTTCCGCCAGGGCCGCAGCGTTGGCGTCGTTGCCCACTCTTACCGGAACTTTGTACTTCTGGGCGACTTCATCCTTCAAAGGAAAATTACGCCAGCACGGAACATTCGGCGGATTCAGAATGACGCCAGTGTTGGGATCAAGCGGCCCGGGTGCGCAAATTCCAATTCCGCGCAGGGCCCCGTCCTCACTCTTCGCTTTCGAGAGAACCTGATCGATAGCTTGTGTAACCGACGCGAGCCCCGCTGCCGGGCCATCGTTGGAAGCCATTGGAACCCGCGTTTGGTGGCGGATTTCACCACTAGGCGCGACCAGCCCTGCCGCGACTTTAGTGCCGCCGATATCTACTCCGATGATGAATCCCGAGGAATGAGTTTCCATAGATGGGCTAGGCGGCTTGGGTCACCGGAACAGGCCGCGACCCGCGGAAAGCATAATGAATAATGTATAGGTAGCAGACGGCGGGCAGAATGAATGCGTGGTGCAGGCCGATCATATCGGCCAGTCGGCCCTGCGCCAGCGGAATCAACGCGCCGCCGACAATCGCCATGACCAGGAGCCCAGAGCCGTCGCCAGTGAGCGGACCAAGTTCAGCGATGCCCATCGTGAAAATGCTGGGAAACATAACCGAGTTGAACAACCCGACCAGAATGATGCTGTACATCGCCATGTGGCCAAGCGTCAGGATCGACGTCGTAACCAGCAGGCAGGAAGCGATTGCAGCCAGGCCGAGGATGGTTCCGGTGCGAAATTTTTGCAGCAGGGCCGAGCCAATGAAGCGCCCGACCATCGCTCCGCCCCAGTAAAGCGACACGTATTTTGCAGCCGCTATTTCTGAAATGTTGCCGATGTTGGCCTGGCTGAAATAGTTGATGAGATAACTGCCGATGGAAACTTCGGCGCCGACATAGACGAAAATCCCCACTGCGCCCAGCACCAACTGAGGATGTTTCCAGATACTCTCGCCGGGAATTTTCCCTTTACGTTCGGCGCCGGGCAAGGGCGGCAGTTTGAACATCGCGATGGAAATCGCGAGCAAAATCAAAATCACGCCGATTAGAAGGTAAGGAATCTTGACTGATGACGCTTCCTGGATTTGGTATGCCTTCAAAGCCGCGCCGGAAAGGCTGGTCAAAGCGTCGGGGTTTTCGTGCGCGCTCAAGATGAACGCCGCACCCAGCCATGGCGCGATCGTGGTGCCCAGCGAGTTAAACGCCTGGGCCAAGTTGAGGCGGCTGGAAGATGTTTCCGGCGGACCTAAGACTGCGACATAAGCGTTGGCGGCCACTTGCAGCGCCGTGATCCCGCATGCCAGTACCACCAACGCGGCAAGGAAAAGAGGGTAAGACGCCACGCTGGCGCAGGGGATGAAAAGCAGGGCCGCACCCGCCATCACAATGACGCCAACTACCATCGTCTTCTTGTACCCTGCCTTGTCGATCAACTTGGCGGCGGGAATAGAAAAGATGAAGTAACCGGCGAAAAAGAAAGTTTGGATCAGGCTCGCTCCAGCGTATTTCAACCCGAAGATCGCCTTGAAATGTGGGACCAACACGTCATTCAGCGCAGTGACAAATCCCCAGACGAAGAAAAGCGTGGTCACCACGGTGAGGGCCGCGCGGTTCGAAGATACCGAACCGGAGGGCGCAGCCAAAGGAGTATTGGTGGTAGGGATGGCCATGAACTATAGGTGAAACACTTCTTCCAGAGGTTGCATGGCTTCGTCAGGCAGAAGTCCCTCAGGCTGGACGAAGAAGTCGCCCATCTCCCGCTGCCAGCGGTCGTTCACCTCGCGTCCAGCCATTCCGGAGCGGGCGCGCTCGAAGTCCTCAGTCTCAAGATAGCCGACCAGCATTCCATCCGGACGCAGAAACAGGGAATAGTTGTGCCATCCGGTTTCGCGAAGTGCGGCCAGCATTTCCGGCCAGACCGCGCGGTGGCGCACTTTGTATTCCGCCAGCCGGTCGGGTTTCACTTGCAACACGAAGCAGATTCTTTTCATGCCGCTCCATGTTACAGCGAAACGCCGCGTTTCCACGGAATGAAATCTTCCTGTCCTTTGATTTCGGCTTTAGTAAGGACTTCTCCGCTGGCCACTTTAACCACCAGTTCGAGCACTGCCTCGCCCATGCGCTCGATGGTGGTGTCTCCGGCGATCACGCCGCCGGTGTCGATGTCGATGATGTCGGCCATGCGTTGCGCGAGCGAGGAATTAGTCGAGAGCTTCACCACGGGCGCGATCGGATTGCCGGTCGGCGTGCCCAAGCCCGTAGTGAAGACAACGACATTGGCGCCCGCGCCCACTTGAGCGGTGACGCATTCCACGTCGTTGCCCGGAGTGCATTGCAGGTTGAGGCCCGGCTCCCGCGAATACTCGGGATAGTCGAGCACCGCGGTGACCGGCGACGTGCCACCTTTTTTAGTCGCGCCTGCCGATTTGATCGCGTCGGTGATCAACCCATCCCGAATATTTCCCGGCGACGGATTATTTTCAAAGCCAGATCCCACGGCTTTGGCGCGTGCCTGGTAGTCACGCATCAACTGCATGAAGCGGTCGGAGACATCTTTAGAGACGCTACGGTTGATGAGCCCCTGTTCGGAACCGCACAACTCGGGGAACTCGGAAAGAATAGTTCGCGCACCGAGGGCCACCAGCAGATCGGAAGTGTGGCCAATTGCCGGGTTGGCAGAGATGCCTGAGAATCCGTCCGAGCCGCCGCACTTTAGTCCTAAAACAATTTTGGAGAGCGGAGCGGGCGTACGTTGAGCTTTGTTGGCCTCCACTAGTCCCAGGAATGTTTCGCGAATCGCTTTCGACAGCATGGCCGATTCGAGGCCGCTCTGCTGCTGATCGAGAACGATGACCGGCTTGGACAGTTGCGGGTTGCGCGCGCGAATCTGTTCGCGCAAAGTCTGGATCTGCGCATTCTGGCAGCCCAGGCTAAGGACCGTCGCTCCGGCCACGTTGGGATGATTGATGTAGCCTGCGATCAATCCGCAAAGAGTAGTTGCGTCATCACGAGTACCGCCGCAGCCGCCCTGATGTTGCAGGAAGCGAATTCCGTCGATGTTTTCGAACAGAGGCTTGGCCTTGGGAGTTGCGCCGTTGCCGGACGCCGAGTACGTCTTGACCTTTTCCGCGCCGCCCTCGCGGTACAACTTGGCTAGCTCCGCGACCTGGTGACGGTAGACCTGCGGCGCGGCGAAGCCCAATTCCTGCTCGAACGCCTGCTTCAAGATCTCAATGTTCCGGTTCTCGCAAAACACCAGCGGCACCACGATCCAATAGTTGCGCGTTCCAACCTGGCCGTCTGCGCGGGCGTAGCCTTGAAAGGTCCGATTCTGCCAGACCGAGGTGTCGGGCGGAGTCCAGGCAACTTTCCCCGTCTGCTCGTGAAATTCCGTGGCATCGTGCTGAAGGTTGCTGGTAGTGAGACGTTCGGCCCGGCGGATGGGCTTTACCGCCTTGCCAACGACCACACCGTACATCTTTATGGTGTCGCCAATATTTAGATCCTCGGTGGCGAACTTTTCCTTGGCAGGAACACTTGTAACCAGTTCATAATTCTTACCATCGAAATCGATCGCCTCGCCCTGTTTCAGGTCGGTAAGCGCCACCAGCGCGTTATCCCGGGGATCGAGCTTTAGCACTCTACTCTGCATACCTATATTGTAGAGCAGAGTGCCGCGCCTTCGCCCTTACGGCCAGATTGCCGGTTCAAAGCTTAAAAAGACGGCCGAAACTATTGACGCGGCGCGACCAGAGCGATCGACCGCAGATATGCCAACAAATCCTGCATTTCGATCTCGCTGAGATGATCACCCCAGGGCGGCATTGTCTTCGAGCGCCCCATCTGGGCGCTTCCCAACCGGATAATGTCGCTTTTGTAGGCATCATTCCTAGTGGTCAGGATGAGGTTTGCTGGCGGAGGGTCATACATTCGGGCGGCGCGACCTCGGCCATCGGCGTGAACGCCGTGGCAGACGATGCAGTTACTCTTGTAGACCACTTCACCGCGCCGCACCTGGTCATTCACAATATCCAGGTACGCGATGATGTCGCCGATCTGCTCGTCCGAAAGCTCAAATTGCCAGGACGGCATGTACA
>DATBAT010000153.1:0-3692 GCA_036271375.1 Terriglobales bacterium | reverse complement strand
TACGGGACTAATGCGTAAATCTCTGGTTCTCACGCACGCTCTTTAGCGCTTGAGGTACGCTTTCGATTCATTTCCTAATGCTAGTTCGCCAGTGGCTGAAGCCGTGCCCTTCCTAATGATTTACGGCGCGGGTGAACCCGTGCCCTTGGTAGAGAGGGCTTCAAAAAGGTGGCGTCTCCCGCCCCCCTTTAGGCAAGTAACCCATTTTCCTTGAGCTGAGATTCCGTCCGCTCGACGCCGGAAATCAGCACGACCCCCTGCGTCCGCGCTTTGCCGGCCCAACGAGTCGCTTCATCTTCACTAATCTTGAGATTCATCAGCAGACTCACCAGGTCGTCCAAATGACTGACCTTCACCGGAATAGTATTAAGCCGGCCGGCGTAAGGAACGAACACCACTTCATAATGACCCGCAACGGCGGACGACCCTGGATTTGCGTTAATCCGGATGTTGCCGGTGACCTTCGCCATGCCCTGCCCCTTCCGCCTATCTTTTCATATACAGGTTACTCGGAAGCGACCACCACAAACCCGCGCTCGATCAATTTCCGCATCATGGCCAGACATTCCCGCCTCACAATCTCGACGGGTGCATTCGCGCTCTCTGCCAGCGCCTCAACTGCTTGATCCGCCGTCCGGGTTCCGTCACACGTTGCCAGGAATTCCGCGACCAGCGGTTGCACTTTCCAATGAAACGGAAAACCGCTGGTGAGGCGAAGCGTCAGCGATTCTGCATGCCAACGATTACCTAACTGATCGCAAACCTGTTCCAGCCTCACATTCGGCGCCAACCGGGGCTTGATCGCAAGTAGGTTGTCGTCGCTTTCCATCTCCAGCAATAGGTCATGCGCCGCAAAGGTGGAGAGAATAAGATCTCCCAGATTGCCACTCGGTGTCTTGGGCACTTCTTCAATGCGCACCCAGTTCTTTCCGCTGCGACGCCGCATCACAATCAGGCCGTCGTGAATGGCCTGTACATCGCGGGTCCGGTAGTAATCCATATAGCCTTCATATAACTCCTGGTCGCGGCCTGTATCTTGCGTGGTTTCGCGAATGCGATGCTGGGCATACTCCTCGGGATATTGGGTCAGCCCTTTCATCACCCAGGCGTCACAGCCGGAACCATCGAGCCATTCAGCGATGCGCTCTTCCCATGGCTGGTCTCCCACTTGAGCCCACTCGCACAGCATTTGCATATAGCCCCCTTCCTCGAGATGGGCGGGGGCCTGTTGCACCAGGAGACGGCAGAGCTGATCGAGCTCCATTTGGTTATCGCAAAATAAATAGTCGCTTTTGGGAGTAATGAAGAACGGAGGATTGGAAAGGATCAGATCGAATTTTTGCCCCGCGGCTGGTGCAAACCCGTCCCCCATCCTCATCTCGATGTTTTCGATTCCGTTGAGACGCGCGTTAAAAGCAACGAACGACGGTACTCGCTTGTTCACATCGGTGGCGATCACATGGTCGCTGTATCCGGCTGCTCCCAGGCTGAGGATACCGCTGCCGGTACCAAGGTCCAGCGTAGCGCGCGAGTGCCGCCTGACCGCAAACCTGGACAGGAACTTGCTCGTCGGATTCGGCCAAAGCACCATCTCAGAATCTCCGGCCTCGATCGACGCGGGATGATCGGAGGCCACCAGGAAGTTTTCCACCGGCAGCATCATGGCGGCCGGCTTCAGCAGCTTCCCCTCTCGCTGCAACAAACCTGATTCCAGTAGCAGTTGAAGAAGGTCCTCCGGCACGGTCCTGGTATACGCGTCGTCTGCCTGTGAACGCCCCAGCCAGAACCAGCGCAACAAAGTATTCAGCAGCGTAACTTCGCGCGTGCGATCCAGCAGACGTGGCTCATTACGCAAATGCCGGGAAGGTAACTCGGCTGCACCAAGGTACCTGAGCAGGTTTACTTCGGTATAACCCGCTTCCTCAAACCAGGAAAGCAGGCGGCGAGATGCGGCGGCGGACAGTGCTGTGAGCATGCGCTATAAACCTTAACAAAACTAAGCGGTAAGGATTGGCCCGTGTTTTTTGGTTGACCCGCCCATGAGCGCGTGGTATCAACATTTGCGCCCCCGGATAAGCAAAGCAACGAGATGTACGATCTTTTCTCGGCCCCGTCCTGAGCGGCACTGATTGTGTAAGATTCGCTGAAACGATCCTGCACCCAACATCCCTATTCGAGTGGAAGGAAGCAAGCATGGCTAGACAAAGCGCGCAGCACAAGCTGGACCGGGTGCGCCCTCCCCGCGTGCAAATCACGTACGACGTGGAAGTAGGCGGCGCCATCGAGATCAAGGAGCTCCCTTTCGTTGTAGGGGTACTGGGTGACTTCACCGGCAATCCCGAACAACCCTTACCAAAGTTGAAAGATCGCAAATTCGTTGAAGTGAATCCCGACAACTTCGACACCGTGCTCGAGGGAATGAAGCCGCACCTTTCCTTCGCCGTGGAAAATAAGTTGAGCGACGATCCCGACGCTCCGAAATTGAAAGTGGACCTCAAGTTCCGTAAGTTCGATGACTTCGAGCCGGGCAACGTGGCGAAACAAGTCAAGCCGCTCAAGGAAATGCTTGACCTGCGCAGCCGGTTGGCGAACCTGCGCAGTTCCCTGCAAGGCAACGACAAGCTCGAGGAATTGCTTCTCGAAGCAGTGGGCAATACCGAGAAGCTGGAAAAGCTGAAAGGCGAAATCGGCGAAAAAGATGGAGGCTCCAATGGCTGAAGCTGCCGGTCAAAAAGCATCCGCGCCCGCCGTCGCAACTGAAGAATCGAGTCTGCTCGACCAGATCGTCGAACAGGGCCGCTTTGGCAAAGAAGCTGCGTCTCGCGAACGCGGTAAGGATCTGGTGAAGGAATTCGTAGCCCAGGTACTCGACGGCTCGATGACCGTTGCCAAAGACGCGGAGATGATGATCAATGCGCGCATTGCGCAACTCGATCACCTGCTTTCGTTGCAGTTGAATGAAATCATGCACCATCCGCAGTTCCAGAAACTGGAAGGCTCCTGGCGCGGGTTGAAGTACATGATGGACAACAGCGAAACCGGCGTGGGCCTGAAGATCCGCGTCTTCAACGCCACGAAAAAGGAATTGCTGCGCGACATCGAGAAAGCTCCGGAGTTCGACCAGAGCGCTCTGTTCAAGAAAATCTACGAGGAAGAGTACGGCGTTTTCGGCGGTGCGCCCTTCGGAGCGCTGGTGGGCGACTACGAATTCGGTAAACATCCCGAAGACATGGCCCTACTCGAAGGCATCTCGCACATAGCGGCCCAGGCGCACGCGCCGTTTGTCAGCGCTGCTTCCTCCGACTTGCTTAACCTCGAAAGCTATACCCAGCTGGACCAGCCTCGGGATCTGGCAAAAATTTTCGACAGCACTGAGTACGCCAAGTGGAAGTCGTTCCGGCAGAGCGAAGATTCCCGCTACGTCGCGCTCACTCTTCCACGCACATTGGCGCGCCTCCCCTACGGAGAAGAAACCAAGCCCATCGACGACTTCAAATATGAAGAACAGGTGGATGGCACCGACCACTCCAAATACCTGTGGATGAACGCTGCCTATGCGCTGGGGACCAGGATGACACAGTCCTACTCCTTGTATGGCATGTGCGTTGCCATGCGCGGCGTCGAGGGCGGTGGCCTGGTAGAAGGTTTGCCGACCCATAACTTCGCCACCGACGAAGGGGACATCGCGTTGA
>DATBAT010000152.1:0-1620 GCA_036271375.1 Terriglobales bacterium | reverse complement strand
GGCCGCCCGCACCACCGCATACTGCACATAAGGCCCGGTGTCCCCTTCGAAACTGAGCGCCTCTTTGAAATCAAACGCAATCACCGAATTTTTAGTGAACTTCAGCATGAAGTAGCGCAACGCGCCGATAGCGATCCTCGTGGCAATGTCCAACCGCTGGGCCTCGGTTAATTCCTCCTGGCGGGCGTCGACCTCTTTCTTGGCGGAAGCGATCAGCGTGTCCAGAAGATCGTCGGCCTTCACACCGAAACCTTTGCGTCCCGAAACTTCGATGTAAGAACGCGCTTTATCTTCTTCGCTGAGTTGGTAGCCGAGTTCCGCGGCACAGCGCGGGGTTAGAGCCACCATCTCGTAGGAAAAGTGCGTGTAGTGGTCGGCAGCCTCGGCATGGCCCATGGCGCGCAGCGCCTCGATGACGGTGTTTTGCGGATCAGACTGGCGCGCATCGATCACGTTGTAAATTTCCGCCACATCGCCGAAGTGTGGATGTTGCTTCTCACCGTCCGTGGCTGAAATCCAGCATTCCAGGCCACTCGGATAGCGGTAAAACTTGCGGTATCCAAAATCTTTGCCCAACAGGCCAAACTTCCACATGTGGTAGGCGATGTCCTTGCCGACGTAGCCCACGGTTCCGTTGGAGCGGACGATCACCTTTTGGTCGTCCTCGGAAATCTCTTCGCCGGCCGCAGCGCCGTAGCGCCGCATCACCCAGCAGCCCTTGTTCTTGCCGCCTTCTTCGTAGAACAATGCGCCGCTCTCTTTCAGCTTGGCAAAGGCCGCATCCCAGAAATGCAGATGGAGAATTTCGCTTTCACGGGGAAGAAAGTCGTATTCGATGTCCAGGCGATCCATCGTCTCCAAGTGGCGATGAAGGACCGCCGTCGAGATCAACTCAGCGATTTCCGCAACTTCGTTGCCACCGGCTTCGATGGCGTGCAGCATCTGCGAACGCTTTTGCAGATTTTCTTTATCAAGTTCGTACCACTGCGAGACGCGGGCGTAGAGGTCCCAGCAATAGTAGTCGAAACGAGGCTGCGCGATGAGCTGCTCAATTTCGCCGCGAGACTTTTCCTCGATATACAGAAATCCCACGATGACGTCAGCCACCTGCACGCCGGTGTTGTCGATGTAATTCTGGACGTCCACTTCCCGGCCGGCCTCGCGCAGCAGGCGCACAAAAGTGTCGCCGAGAATGGCGTTTCGCAGGTGGCCCACGTGCGCGGCCTTATTGGGATTGATACTGGAGTGCTCAACCAGAACCTTTCCGCCGGGGACCTCGGCGTGGGAAATTTTCCCTGCAGCCAGAGCGGTTGCCATCGCGGCACGGTCGACGCGAGCATTGATGTATCCCGCTCCGGCGATTTCCAATTTCTCGAAGCCTTCGATGGGGCCGATTCCGTTGACGATTTCTTCCGCAATTTTGCGCGGAGGCTTGCGTAGTTGCTTCGCCAACTCAAACGCCAGGGGCAAAGCGTACTCGCCGAGTTGCACAGTCGGAGGCTGGTCGATGACGATTCGAGGCAGGGTTACGCCGTAAGTTTTTTGCAGGAATTCGGCGATTTTAGCCGCCAGGCGGAGTTGGAGATGGCGATACAAGAGTCCCTCTAAACTATTGAAAGA
>DATBAT010000151.1:0-1577 GCA_036271375.1 Terriglobales bacterium | reverse complement strand
CTGCTCGTATGCGTCGATCGATTCGCCCCAGTGGTTATAAGCCTCGTTGGCGCGGAGGCGGTCTTTCGGTTTTAGCTTAACTGGAGCGGTGTCGCCGCCAAACGACGCAGCCCCTCCTGGCGTTGCGCAAATCCTCTCAGTGTCCCGTGGGAACTTGATGTCTAAGGAGGCCTTGCCCCACACCAATTCAAAGAGAGCTTTGTAAGCCGACTGCGAGAGCTTGTAAGCGATGCAAGCAGTGTCAGGGTTACCCATTTCCTGGGTATCGACAGGTGGATGCTGTGCTTGTTCCGCGTCCGGGTTCCGCAACCTGAATCCAGTGGAGCGTGAATCCCAGAAATTGCCGCCAAAGAAAAGAGCCTGGTCCTGGTTGTACTGAAGGACTGGGAAGAACGGTGAATAGGTGTATCTCTGCGCTGTTCGCTTGCCAGCCCGAAAGTGAACCGTTCCAGGATAGCCGATCATGGTCGCATTAACCGATGGGATCGGCCCGCTAAAGGCGACATACGGCATGTGGCAAGACGAGCATGCCTGGTTTTTGCCAGGTGACATGTTCCGGTCGAAGTTCATGAGCTCGCCCAGCGTTTCAATCGATTCAGTCCCGGTGTTCTGAAGGGTTGGCGGCTGACCTGTTTGGATGGGCGGTGGTAAGGCGCGCCAGCGTGCCAGCGCTCGTCTTTCGATGAAATCCACCTCCCGTAGAACCCTCGCTATCTCCGAGTTCAAATTGGACGGGAGAATACCTGGAGGATATGGGTTGTAGTGGGGTGGCGGCTGTTGATGCGGCTCGGTATCCTTTGCTCCAGTTGCCACTGAACTGGCTGACTGACCGTTAACGGTTTCCTGTGTTCCCACTGGCAGAGCAACGATGGCCGCTAATGATAGAAGCAACGCCGCGCTCCATCTTATTTTTTCTCTCAAATGCACCTCAGTTGGACGTTTGCTTGGGTGGATTTTTCTGTCGCTCGAATATCATTGCTCGGCGCCTATACATAGTCGAAGAGCGTCATGAAACCGTAGTCCATGTGCAGTTGCTGGTGACAGTGGAAAAGCGTCAGCCCCGGATTGTCAGCAATAAAGTCTACCTCGGCTTCCTGGTATCCGCCTAACATCACAACATCTTTCAAGATTCCAGCGGTCGGCTTTCCGGCCAGGCTCGTCAGCTCAAAACTATGGCGATGGAGATGGATTGGATGGATATCGTCACTGGCATTGCGCATACGAATGCGATAGCGCTTGCCTTGCTTCAGGTGAAATGAAGCCGGGATCATCTCATCGCTCATGGGGAAGGCCACGCCATTGATAGTCCACCGGTTGAAGCCTTCCTCCGCAGCGTTGTCCTTCGCGAAGATCATCTCGATTGTCTCGTCCGGTGAAGGCGCAGTTGCACCGGTCTTCGCGAAACGCGCGTAGTCCCAGTGAAACGGCGCAGGGGCGATCCATTTCGGTTGTCCGCCGCGACCAGCGTATTCAACGACACTGCCCATGCCGTGCCGGCGATCGTCATCGGCGAGATCGCCCATGATCCAGACACCCGGATGATTCATTTCCACAATGGCGGAGATACGTTCCGCCGT
>DATBAT010000150.1:0-5280 GCA_036271375.1 Terriglobales bacterium | reverse complement strand
CGATTCTCTACGAGATGCTCTCCGGCAAGCGTGCATTCCACGGCGACACGGCTGCCGACACGATGAGCGCGATCCTCAAAGATGATCCACCAGACCTGGCCGAGACCAATCGCAATATTTCTCCGGCGCTCGACCGCATCGTGCAGCACTGTTTGGAGAAGAATCCCGAGTCGCGCTTTCATTCCGCCAGCGACATTGCGTTTGATCTTGAGCATCTCTCCGGCCTTTCGGGAAGCTCGGCCAGAATCGCGCAAGTGCAAGCCAGCGGCTCCAAAACTAAAACCTGGCTAACGGTCGCCATTGTCGGGCTTGCCGCTCTGGTCACGCTTGCCGTGGGCTGGTGGTTGGGTGGCGTAAACGGGCGAGTATCCGTTCCTGAATACAAACAGATCACCTTCCGCACCGGCGCCATGGGCAATGCCCGATTCACTCCTGACGGCAGCATCGTCTACAGCGCGAACTGGGACGGTGGCGAGAAGCAGATGTATACGGCGCGATCCGATGATCCCGGCGCGCGCGAACTGGGGTTCAAAAATGCCGAGTTGCTTTCCATTTCAAAAAACGGTGAATTGGCGATCCGGCTTAGAACCTCGCCTTTGGGAGGTTATGCCGCGGCCGGAACTCTCGCCCGCGTCCCGCTAAGTGGTGGCACACCGCGTGAAGTACTCGATAACGTGCAGGACGTGGACTGGGCCGCAGACGGCGAGAACATGGCAGTGATCCGGCGCGCTCCGGAAAATAGTCACTGGCGGCTGGAGTATCCCATCGGCAAGGTGCTGATCGATGGCATCACCTGGATCAGCCATCCAAAGATTTCACCCGACGGCAAGTGGGTGGCCTTTGCCGACCATGAAAATCCCACCGGGGATGATCAGGGATCGGTAGCCGTGATTGCCGCGGGCGGGAATGGAAAAGAAAAGAAATTGTCATCGGGCTGGACTTCCCTTGAGGGAGTAATTTGGTCTCCCAAGGGCGACGAAGTGTGGTTTTCCGCAAGCGACGCCGGATCCGCCACCAATCCGCGTGCGGCAACCCTTTCCGGGAAGGTAAGAACGATCACCAACGTGCCCGGCGGCGTATGGCTACACGACATTCGGAACGGAGTGGTTCTGGCCGTCGCGCAGCACACAAGGCTGGGAATTAAAGGAGTGGCTCCGGGTTCGACGCAGGAAAAAGAGTTGGGATGGTTTGGCTGGGCGGAGTTGCGCGACATAAGCCGCGACGGCCACAAGATTTTGTTCGAAGAAGAAAGCGATGGCGGCGGACCGAACTATACAGTCTTTTTACGCGACACCGACGGTTCGCCACCGTCCCGCATCGGCGAAGGAGTTGCCCTGGCGCTCTCTCCGGATGGCAAGTGGGCGTTGACCACGCCGGCTAAAGGAGGACCGTTGTTCTTAGTCCCGACCGGTGCAGGAGAGGCCCGGCAGTTGACTCACGACAACATCACCTACAACACAGCGCGCTGGTTTCCTGACGGCAAGCGGATTATGGCTTCCGGTATCGAGCATGGCCATGGCCCGCGCAGCTACATTTTGGACATGGACAGCGGCGAGTCCAAGCCGATTACTCCGGAAGGAGTTGCGGGCGCCCGCCTGTCGCCCGACGGCACGGCCATCCCGGTGTTGGGCCCGGATGGAAAATATGCCATTTGGCCGATTGCCGGCGGCGAACCGCGCCCTGTGCCTGGGCTTGATTCCACTCGCATCGTGATTGGCTGGACCAGGATAGCAAGTACCTGTACGCCGTTGACGGGACCGAGAGGCTTGGCCCCAGGAAAGTGGACAAAGTGGATCCGGTGACGGGCAAAATTACGCCATGGCGGACCTTCGGAGACCTGCTTGCGGCGACCGGGGCGGTGATCGTCTCGCCTCGTTTTGCCAACGACGGAACTACCTACGCTTACATGTACGTCGAGGTTTCGTCGCAGGGATATGTGGTTAAGGGGATGAAGTAGTCTTTTATCATCCCGCAGCGCGGGTTTATCGCGCAAGGAATCTGTTTTAGATCTACTGCCCAAAGCAGATTCCTCCCGTTGGTCGGAATGACAAATCTTCGAGGGATGTTTCGATAAACCTACTTACCCTGGAAGATTCACGCCGCTCAAGAAACCGCCGACATGTGCCGTCAGGCCGAGGATTAGCGCGGTCAGGATTTCAAACGGCAACCGGTAGCGCGGTAACCGGCGGCGCGTCCAGGCCACCACGCAAATCAGCAAGGCCGAGATACACCCCAGCACCAGATGGAGCAGAAGCAAGCCTTTCAGCTTCTGCCCCTCCAGTTGCCATTGCCAGGCCGCAACTCCAGTCAACACCGTCGGCAGAACGAAAAGTGCAGCGGTGACGATGTTGAGGGTTGCGGCCGTGGTTAGGGCGTTCCTCCGGACGCTGGTTTTCGTCCAGAGGCTCGCAACGTCGAAGACCACTCCCGTTAGGAATAGTCCTATGGGGAAGTGGATCAAGACTACGTGCTGCGCGTGCTTCGCCAGCAGCGCGGTCTTGAAATCAAACGGATTCACCATTACTCCACCACCACTTTTCCGGTCATCTTGGGATGAATCGAGCAGTAGTAGGAGTAGGTGCCGGGCGTGCTGGCGGTGAATGTGAACTTCTCGTCGGTGTCGAGGACCTTCGATTTGAAAGTTTTGTCATCGCTGACGACGTTGTGTGGAATGTCATCGCCGTTAGTCCAGGTGATTTGTGTTCCGGCTTTTACTTTCAGGTCTGGTGGCGTGAAGCTGAAGTTGTCGATCTTGACGTCGACCATTGGCGGTCCGGCGGCAACCGGCTTTTCGAGCATGGGGAAAATGTTTAGCGTGATGACGACGAGGGCTGCGGTGTAGAGAATCCATCGGGCGGTATTCATTGTTGGTCTCCTTCAAAGTTTAAAAATCGCGTAGGGGCAGGTGTCCCCACCTGCCCACGGCCGGACAGCGCCAAGCGTTTAAAGGTGTGTGGTGAAAGTTGCTCGGGCAGGTGAGGACACCTGCCCCTACGTGAGTGATTTAGCTACTCCAATGTCGAATCGATCAATCCCAGCGAGTGACGCTTGCGCGAGTAGGTCACGTCGGTGATGCCTAGCACGCTACGCAATTGCTCCGCGGGGACCTTCATCGGACCGGGCGACGGCGCTGCTCCCGGATGCGGTTGCGGGAACGCCGTCGAACATGCGGTGTGGAAGGTGACGTTGCCTTCGACTTTCTGCATGGTTTGGTGGATGTGTCCGTTCAGCACCGTGACCGAACCAAATTTCTTCAGATAAGAAAGCGCCTGCGCGCTGTCTTCGGTGCCCCATCCCCACTCGGGATAAATGTTCCACAGTGGCATGTGCGCGAACACAATCACCGGCGTGCTCTTCGACAGATGGTGAACGTCATCTTCCAGCCACTCGAGTTGTTCTTTGCCGAGCGAACCCATGCCTCCGGCTTTCAGGTTCATCACGTTGACCAGGCCGACAAAATGAACTCCTTTCTTGTCAAAGCTGTACCAGCCGGAGCCTTTGGCGTTCTTGCCGTAGCGCTCGAGGTATTGCTTGCCGTCGTCTTCGAGCACATCGTGCTCGCCGGGTACGAAGAAGATGTCTTTCGCCGAGGCCGACTTGAGAAGCTGGTCGACGGTGTCGAACTCCGAGGTCTTTGAGAGGTGGGTGATGTCGCCGGTGTGCAGCATGAACTCCGGCGCGATGGGCAGGGCGTTGATCTTGTCTATTGCGGCCTTCAACGTGGCAACCACGTCGGAGTTGGCCGCCTTGTTAAACCCCATGTGGCTGTCGCTGATTTGCACGAAACTAAGTTCGCCCTTGGCGTGTTTGGCGATGTGCGAAGGATCGTCGAGGCTGAAGGACTTGAGCACTCCGCCTTGGAGTACGCAAACTGCCCCGGTGCCGGCCCAGGCCATGCATTTGAGAAATCCGCGGCGGTCGATGCCGTCTTTATTTTCTAGCGTCATAATTTCCTTTCTGTGTCTCTGATTTCGTATTTCTGAATTCATGGTCCAAAACCGGGCCCACGGGCTTTTATTCCAAGGAATATTTTTTGAAAGTGTGGGAATAAAACGCCGGGCAGGCTGGTTTACTCTAGTGTGCGTGTCGGAGGAACGCTCAGTTTCGGGATCGTTTGAAGAGTTGGCGATGCCGCTATTTGAACGCCTCTACAACTTCGCGCACTGGCTGACGCAAAACCGCGAGGAAGCAGAAGACCTGGTGCAGGAAACCTACGCCAAGGCGCTGAGGGGGTTTCGTTCCTTCCAGCAGGGGACTAACTTCCGCGCGTGGATCTTTCAGATTCTCCGCAACACGTTTCTTACTTCGCGTACTGGACTAAAGGTGGCGGCAACGGTGCCCTTGGAAATCGATGGCGAGGAAGAAGTTATTCCCGCCGACCGGGATACGCCGGAGAGCATTTTTCTGCAGCGCTCCGACCAGCGGTTGGTGCAGGAGGCGTTGAGTAAGTTGCCGGTGCCCTTTCGTGAGATTTTGTTGCTTTGTGAGTTTGAAGAGATGAGCTATCAGGAAATCTCAGCCACGCTGGCGGTGCCGATCGGCACTGTTATGTCACGTCTTTCGCGGGCGCGGCGGGCGTTAAAGACCAGCGTTCTGGAAATGCAAAGCTTATGAGTTGCGCGGACTGGGCGGGAAAACTCGATGCCTACTTCGACGGGGAACTTCCGGCCGATGAGGCGCGCGCGTTCGCCGAGCATTTGCGGGGATGCGCGGCCTGTTCCGCTCAGGGCCTGAGCCTGGTGCAACAGAAACGAGCGGTGCAGGCTGTGGGGATGAAGTTCACGCCAGACCCGGCGTTTCGCTCGCGCATCCAGAAGAGCATCGCGCCGCAACCTCTTTGGAAGAAGCGGTGGTTGCCGGTAGCTTTGGCTGGTTTGACGGCACTGTTGATTGTTGGTGCGTTCTTCGTGAACCGTGGACGCGGCGAGCAACAGTTGCTGAGCGAGCTTGTCGACCAGCATGTTTCGACGCTGGCCAGCCCTAATCCGGTGGATGTGATTTCCACCGACCGTCATACGGTAAAGCCGTGGTTCGAAGGTAAGATTCCCTTTACCTTTAGCCTGCCCGAGCTCAAAGAAACACCGTTCACGCTTGTCGGAGGCAGGGTCGCTTATCTCGGCCAATCCCCCGGAGCCGAGCTAATTTTCCGTGTGGCTAAGCACCAGATCTCGGTATTCATCTTTCGGGAGCAGGGGTTAGCCGCGACCCCGGCGAACGCAAATGCGCTCTCATTCCAGGTTCGCACATGGAGCCACAACGGCCTGCGGTACTTTGCCGTCA
>DATBAT010000149.1:0-11862 GCA_036271375.1 Terriglobales bacterium | reverse complement strand
CGGCGGGATGATGGCCGGTCTCTTCGCCGTAGCGTTTTCCATTCTCGCGGTTGACTACCTGTTTATTCCTCCAGCTGTCGGGTTCGTCATCAATGCAGCCGCCGGGACCTACCTGGCCGCGTTTGTGGTTTGCGCGATGGTGGCTAGCTGGGTCAGCTCATCCAAGAAAAAAAGCGAAGAAGCCCTTAAGGAAACGCGGGATCAGTTGGAAGCCCGGGTGTCCGAGCGCACCGCTGCGTTGATGAAGACGCAGTCGGAACTCACACATCTTTCGCGCGTGCTCAGCATGGGCGAATTGACCGCGTCCATCGCGCACGAGATCAAGCAGCCCCTCACCGCCGTGGTAGCTCATGGAGACGCCTGCCTGGAGTGGCTTTCCGCCGAGCCGCCCAATCTGGACAAGGCGAGGCATTCCGCCGAAAGAATTATTCAGGAAGGCACTCGGGCCGGCGCATTGCTCAGCCGCATCCGCGCCATCTTCAAGAAAGACAACCCGTCCAAACATTGGATCGATATCAACGAGATGGTCCAAGACCTCATGGTGTTGCTGCGCGACGAGGCGTTGCGGCGAAAAATTTCCATCCGCACCGAGCTTGATCCCGATCTTCCAAGAGTGGAGGTGGATCGCGTACAACTGCAACAAGTCGTTTTGAACCTGGTGATGAACGGCATGGATGCTATCGGCAGCGCGGCCAACTCGGAAAACGTGCTGCTGATCAAGTCGGAGAAAGTTTCCGAATCAGAACTGGTGGTGTCGGTCGAGGACACCGGGGCAGGTCTCACGCCTGAAAATGCCGACAGGATTTTCGACACTTTTTTCACTACCAAGGCCCAGGGCATCGGCATGGGCCTCTCCATCAGCCGATCCATCGTGGAATCCCATGAGGGCCGACTGTGGGCCACACCCCGCCCCGGCGGTGGTACTATTTTTCAGTTCACGGTACCGGTACGTTCCCAAAACTTCCATGAGTAATCCCGCTTCCATTGTCTATGTCATTGACGACGACGCGTCGGTGCGCGACGCATTGAGCAACCTACTGGAGTCCGTCGGCCTCGATGCGCAATTATTCGGATCCACCGAAGAGTTCCTGAATGCCGATCGTCCGGCGGTCCCCAGTTGTCTGGTTCTGGACGTCACCCTTCCCGGGATGAACGGGATGGAATTTCAGGAACATCTATCCAAGATCCGAAATCCGATCCCCATCGTATTCATTACCGCCTTCGGCGATATCCCTATGACTTCGAAAGCGATGAAGGCGGGAGCGGTCGAGTTCCTGGCGAAGCCTTTCCAGAAAGACGACCTGCTTACGGCCATTGACCAGGCCTTGGCAAAAGACAGCGCCCAGCGGGCGGTCGAGGCCAGTATTTCAGCCCTACGCTGCCGCCAGGACGAACTTACCCCGCGTGAGCACGAAGTCATGGACTTGGTGGTGACGGGCATGATCAATAAGCAGATTGCCGACAAACTTGGCATCAGCGAGGTTACAGTCAAAATCCACCGCCGCCAGGTAATGCTGAAAATGGCGGCGCCTTCGCTGGCGGACCTGGTACGGATGTCCGACCGGTTGAGAAGTCCGCAAAGCACCAGGTAATCGTTTTTTCGATGCTGGGGCATTGAAAGATGAATGACTTATCGATCGTATTTTGATCGAGACTTTCGATTTCTCCCTATCCCTAAGAATTCACTGGTCTTCCGGCAGGAGATTTCCGCGTCGAAGCCGTCCTGTCCCTAAAGCATTATTTAATACTCTCCAAAAAAACTATCAATTGGACGCTCCACGTTTGCGCATTTAGGTTTACCACCATTCTCAAGCGAACCTGCTGAGAAATGCGGCTCCCTAATTTTGCGAAATACCCCCATTTAAATTGTTGCCAGCCGAAGGGAAGTCCACAGCTCTGTAACGGCAATACCAAAACACTAAGGAGAATTCAAGATGGCTGCGAACGCTAAACAAGGGACGTATTTGATGACGACGCTGGTGGGCTTTACGGCGTTCCCTGCGGGGCTGGTCGAAGGCGGAGGCCTCGGAATCGTAGTGGCCGTTGTCGGCCTGGCATTGTTGGCCTACTCGGCGGCAGGTTTCTACCGCATCAAGAGCATCGCTTAGAACTCGTCGTTTTAGAAACGCTGGTCGCGAAAATTTTCATCGCGAAACTAAGGAGAAGGAAACAAATGAAACTCGTTGGCATGCTGGTGGCGCTCTTAGGTTGGGCAATTGCAGTTGGCGGCCTCTCCATTACCGCCTCTACCGGGGGCAGAATCGTTTTCTGCCTGGTCGGAATATCGGTCGCCATTTTCGGGATATTGGGCATCATCAACAAGGCTCACCTCAAAGAAGCGATCTGGAAGCACTGACCTTTAGTCTTCGTTGCCATACAAAATTAAAAAATCGAGGGGCGCGGCGGCTACCGCGGCGCGAGACCTCACCCAGGAGACAAGCAATGACACGTTGTACATGGTGGAAGCCAGGACTATTGGCAACTGTACTTTTGCTCGCATGTGGGCTACCGGCGTGGAGCCAGACTGCGGCCCCAGCGGCACCGTCGACGGCTGCGCCAGCCGCGCCCATTTCAATTGACGAACCGTTGAAGGTGACTGGACCCTCCACCGACGACCTTACCGCGGGCGATCCCAGTGGCACCAAGACGGGAACGGTAAACGACATCGTGGCTGCCGATCCCAAGAAAGGCGTTACCCTCACCGACGTGGTCAACCAAGTCGGCCAAAATCGGATCGCGATCAACTTTACCTGGACTTTGATCGCGGGCTTTCTGGTCATGTTCATGCAAGCCGGTTTCGCTATCGTGGAAACCGGACTATGCCGTGCCAAGAACGCCAACCACACCATGATGATGAATTTCATGGTGTACGGCTTCGGACTGTTCGCCTACTGGGTGTGTGGTTTTGCCTTCCAGATGGGCGGCTCGGCCGGCGCCACCATGCTGGGCGGTGCCAACCCGCTTGCCAACGAATTCACCATTCATCTTATGGGGCATGACTGGGGACTGTTTGGGACCCGGGGATTTTTCCTCCATGGCGCGACCTATGACGTGGGTGTGATGGTGCTCTTCCTCTTCCAAATGGTGTTCATGGATACCGCGCTGACCATCGTCACCGGTTCCTGCGCCGAACGCTGGAAGTACGTCACCTTCGCGGTTTCGTCGGTGGTCCTGGGCGCATTCACCTATCCGATCTTCGCCAATTGGGCGTGGGGCGGTGGCTGGCTATCCAAGCTAGGCACCAACTTCGGCCTTGGCGCCGGTTACGCGGACTTCGCCGGCTCGGGTGTGGTGCACTCGGTCGGTGGCATTACGGCGCTGGCGGTCGGGATGATCGTTGGGCCGCGCATCGGCAAATATAACCGCGACGGCTCGGCCAACGCGGTTCCGGGCCATGACTTGGTTATCGTGCTGACTGGCTGCTTCATCCTGGCCTTCGGTTGGTTCGGGTTCAATCCTGGCAGCACGCTGGGAGCCTCAGGCGCCCTCCGCATCAGCACCATCGCGGTGGACACCATGCTGGCAGGCGCTACCGGGTCCTTCGGCGCTCTGCTGTACATGTGGATCAAGTACGGCAAGCCTGATGCTTCGATGACCGGCAACGGCCTTCTGGCAGGACTGGTGGCGATTACCGCCCCCAGCGGCTATGTCAATACTCGGGATGCCTGCATCATCGGTTTAATCGCCGGCGTGCTGGTTTGCCTGAGCGTCGAGTTCGTTGACCGCGTGTTGCGGGTTGACGATCCCGTGGGTGCGATTTCAGTCCACGGCACCAACGGCCTGTGGGGCGTAATCTCCGTCGGCCTGTTCGCGGACGGCACCAACACCGTGAAGGGACTGTTCTACGGCGACGCTACGCAGTTGGTGGCCCAGCTTATTGGGGTGGCCACATTGGTAGGCGTGGTCTTCTCCTTCTCTTACGGCTTCAATCTGGTGCTGCATCTGATCATCGGTCAGCGTGTCTCGGCTGCGGATGAACTCGAAGGGCTGGACATTCCTGAGATGGGTGCCCTGTGCTATCCCGAGTTCGTGTTGAAGCCGGATACGTTGTCCACCGGCATGGCGGCTGACTAAGGAGGATTGACATGAGCAATCAGGTGCTTTCCTTCCAATCCAACAAATCCGACGAGCTGGGAGTTGCACTGCAACTCTCAGCCGGCGGGACTTTGACGATCGAAGCCCGGCGCTGCTTTCAGGATGGCATGGCTAGACTGCAAGCCGCCGAACCGGCCGAAGCGGTTGAGTTGTTCAGCCGCGTGGTTGAACTGGCGCCGAGTTTTCCCGAAGCCAGGGTTTGCCTGGGCTTGGCTTACGCACTGACTTACAAGATTTATCCAGCCATCGACCATCTTGAGATTGCGGGAGAACTTGACCCCGAAAGCTTTGCCGCACACTACACGCTGGCCCAGCTCAACTTCAAATTGCGCACTCCGCAGAAAGGTTACGTTGCCGCGGAGAAGGCCAGAAAATGTATCAGCACGATTGAGCAGCGCAAAATGTTGACCGAGTTGCTGAAGGAAGAGCGCGCCCGGGAACGCAACGGAATTGCGCGTCCGTGGTTCAACACGCCATTTAGCAAGACCGGTCTTTATCTTGCCGGAGGCGGACTGGCCGTGGCCATCACCGCTCTGCTACTTCACGTTCGCTGGTAAAAGGAGATCCCTGATGATCGAAAGAATCCTAACGTCATTCAAGCAACAACGCCTGGTGTGGTCGTGGGCGGTAATCATCGTGCTGTTCCTGGTCTTCGTAGGACATGCGCCTGTGCTCCCCGTACTGCTGGGCAGCGCGCTTGCCATCCTGATCGTAAGTCTGCGTGCCGCTTCAGCCGGTCAGCCCAAGCCATGGCAGCGGCCCGATTGTAACTAAAAATTAATACCATCAACCAGGAAGTGAAAATCTCCGGTTTTTGATCGGCCTAACTCCCAAACTCTATAAACTGAGATGACACCAGCCACACCCACATCGAATTCAGTAGAGGAACTCGTGGAACGCGAAGCTCCGCCGACATTCGAGTTGATACAGGGCGGCGCCCCGAGCGGACCTTCCGTGGTCATGCTCTCGGGCAAGGCTTTCGTGTTGGGGTGCGCGGTGGTGGCGGCTGCGCTATTTTTCCTGGGACGGCAGAATCCCCTGCCGATGTGGCTTCTGGGCGCCGAAGTTATGGCCACCATCCTGGGCCTATTTCTCTTCGGCTCGTTCAAATATCAGATTCACAAAAATGCCCTGACCTACGGCATGCTGCTGATTGTCGTTTCCACTTTCTGCGGCCTGAAAACCTCGCTATGGCATATCGAGATCGCCGAGCGCGGCTGGTGGTTCTGGACGAAGGAGCACTTACTTTCTTTCCACGGCCTGGATAATCTGGTCCATGCCGACACCATGCTTTTCATTCTCGGCCTGACCTTCTTCGTTTCGGTCATCGCCCAGACTCGATTGCTGGAAGGCATTACATTCACCCTGCTGCGGCGCAATCGCGGCGCTATCCTGGGTACCATCATCTCCGTGACCGCGGTCGTCGCGTTCTCCTCCGGCGTGCTCGACGGCGTTTCCATGATCGGTCTCACCATCCGCACCCTGGTCATTATTCTTCTGCTGGCCGCCGCGCCCACTGCAGATATCCGCCAAGCCGTAATGGTCTGCACTACCGTGACTACCATCTGCGGGATCTGGCTGGCCTACGGCGAACCACCCAACCTGATCATGAAGGCGAACCTGCATCCGCTGTTGGGCAACGCCTTCTTCCTGATCTATTGCGCCCCCATCGCGGTGGCCGCATACCTGGTTGTCGCTCGCCATCTGCGCAAGAATTTGAAAGGCCGCTTCGTCAACATCGAGGGCATGGACGTAATCGACGCCAACTCCGAAGATGTGCGCTTCCTGCAAGCCACCCGTCACGGCGAGGTCGTAACTCCGATTGAGTTGGTCGAAGACCACGCCGGCGATTTTGGCGAACACACCGGACCTGTAATGGAGCGCCTCCGCGGCGGCGATTCGCTGGGACTGGCCATGGTCCGCGAAGGGGTTCCGGTCGATGTCCGCAAGAAGATGTTGGGCCATCTGGTCAACGAAGAATTAGCGGACTCGCTCGACGAGCATTATCTGCTGGCCAATGCCGGGGACCACGCTGGCGCGCAAAAAGCGGAAAAGCAAGTGGATAAAGTGCTCGCGGACCAGGCTGCGGTCCGGCGGCAGTCGCAAAAAATCGGCGCGCTGGCCTTGATTCCCTTTGTCGGATTGCTGGTGCTGCATGGCTTCAATCATGAAGTCCCGCTCTTCCTGGCGTCGTTCGCCGGGTTCGCGGTTGCCATCTTCGGCATATTCAAAATTTCAAAAATGCGCGGTCTCGCCGTACACGAAGCCCGCATGGAGTTCGCCGAATACTATTTCCTTTTCCCGTTGTTTCTTTCAATCACCCTGCTGACCACCGGCGGGTTCTTTACCCAACTGGAAGCGGTGATTCATCACGGCATCGAAACCCTGGGAAGGGCACATGTGGCGTTTGCCCAATTTCTGGGTTGCACTTTTCTCTCCGCCATTCTCGACAACAACATCGTCGCCGACTTCGCCTCACGCGCGCTACACAACTTAGGCACTTCGACGCTCCACCTGTTCGCCATGGCCCAGATCGCGGGATACGCTCTCGGCGGCTGCTGGACCCATATAGGCTCGGCGCAATCCGTGGTGGCCTATGCCTTCATCCAGCGCGACGTTGACGCAAATTTTACCCCGGTGCAGTGGATCAAAGAGATGACGCCGGTGATCGTAGAAATGCTGGCCGTAATCGCTGTGCTTCTCTACGGCGAGAGTTTTATTTTGAACTGGGTTCACTAACAAAGCTCACTAACGAAACTCAACGAGGACAAACATCCATGACAAAAATTGAAGCGATCATTCAACCCACCAAGTTCGAGGCCGTCAAAGAGGCCTTGATCGAAAAGGGCATTCAGGGCATGACCATCAGCGACGTGCGTGGCCACGGCCGCCAGAAGGGGCATACCGAGGTCTATCGCGGACGCGAATACAGCGTCGACCTTTTGCCCAAGATAAAGGTTGAAGCGGTTGTCGCCGACGAGATGGTCGAAGGCGCAGTGCAGGCGATCCTGGCAGCTGCCGCCAGCGGCAAAATCGGCGATGGCAAAATCTTCCTGACGAAGATTGATGAGGTGATCCGCATCCGTAATCAGGAGCGTGGCGCCGCGGCCGTCTAGTAGTCGTCTGCTCACCTCGAAATGAGGGCTCCCAACTTTGCACGGGCTTTTCGCGCAAAGTTGGGAGAGCAGAGACTGCGCATGGAAAGAATTAGCATCGTCCTGTGTTACGCTGGCCGTAATTCGGATGACCGACCTAGACTCTCCCCAGCGCCAAACCCCGGACGCCGTGATGCTCTTCGGCTTCTGGTACCGCGCGCTTCCAGCGGAAGAAGTAAACCGGAACCAAATCACCAAAGCCACGCTGCTGGAAATCCCGCTGGTGATCGGCCGCGACAAAGAAGGCAAACCATTCGCGCTGCGTGACGCCTGTCCGCACCGAGGCATGCCGCTGAACTGCGGTCAGTTCGACGGACAGCAAGTCGAATGCAGCTACCACGGATGGCGCTTCGACGCCCACTCCGGACAGTGCAAGCTGATTCCCTCGCTGACCTCAGATCAAAAATTAAAAGTCGATCGCATCTACGCCGGCAGCTATCCCTGCGAAGAGCGTGACTCTTACATCTGGGTATTCATGCACGAGCCCGGGCCGGCGGGCGCGGGCTTCACCAAGTCGCCTGACGCGCCGGTCGCTGTGCCTGAGGTTGAAAAATTCAGCGGCAAATATAAGACGGCTTACCTCACCGCGGACATGCCAGTCAGCGTCGACCACGGAATCATCGGGCTCATGGACCCGGCCCACGGGCCGTTTGTGCATCAATCGTGGTGGTGGCGGAAGCGCGAGAGTATCCACGAAAAAGAGAAACACTTCGAACCCATCCCCAACGGATTCCGCATGAGCGCGCACACCCCCAGCTCAAACAGCGCGCCCTACAAGCTGTTGCGCATGTATGCCGACGCCGACTCGACCACTACGACCATCGATTTCGTGTTGCCCAACATGCGCCTGGAGACCATCCGAGCCGGCAAGATGTGGTTCTCATCGCTGACGACAGTGACGCCCATCTCGCGCAACCATTGCCGCATCGACGTGGTCGCCTGCTGGAATATTTTCTATTCGGTGCCGTTCGTGAAGCCTCTGCTGAAATTTGTCTTCGCAAAGTTCGTGGAGCAAGATCGCCACACCATGGAGCTACAAGCCGAAGGCCTAAAGCAGAATCCCCACCTGATGTTGATCGACGACGCCGACCGTCCCGCCAAATGGTATTTCGGATTGAAGGCCGCGTACCTGGAAGCCAAACGCACCGGGGGTGAGATGAAGAATCCTCTGACCGGGCCGGTGACGCTGAAGTGGCGCAGCTAAAATCTACAAGCGACTGTCATCCTGAGCGAAGCAAGAACAAGCCAAGCGCAGTTCTGCGCAGTCGAAGGATCTCGTATCTCCTGAAGGACTAACCAGACCGGGCAGGGAATTTTTATGCGAAAACTCCTCGACAAGTTCATCCCGCTGTTTGCGCTATGGGGTCCTTCGACTCCGCATGAGCCGCGCTTCGCTTGCTCATGCTCCGCTCAGGATGACAAGTTTTGAAGAATTACCAGACCGTCTTAACGCCCCGGTAGAGTGCAAACGCTTCATCCGGAGTAGCCACGGCAACTTGCTCCGACAAAGCTTGCGCAATGATCTGCCGGTCGAAGGGATCACGATGGTGAAGCGGTAGATCAAAAAAGCGGAAAGCATGCTCCGAGGTGTAGGGGAGTATGCGCAGATCGAGATCTCGAATCGCCCGGCGAGCCATTTCCGCCGAAAACCTCAACTTGCCTAGCGATGTCTTGATGGCAATTTCGGTGAGGGACACCACGCTCAACTCGAGCGCATTGTTTGTGTTCTTCATCGCCACGACGGCACGCTTCCCAATTTTTTCGGGAGATTCGACGGCGAAAATCAGAGTGGCGGTGTCCAGCAACACGCGCACTTCAGCCGCGTCCTGCGAGGAAATTGTCCAGTTCGTCGTCTTCCATTGGCTTCCACCAATCCGGATCGAGGACTTCGATTTTCCCTTTGAGCGTTCCGAATTGCCTTTGCCTTTGGGCTGGTTTCCTGGTGCGGACGATATCCACGACGGGAACTCCACGGCGGCAGATGGTCACGGGTTCTCCATCTTCGACCGCCTTGATCAGTTCCGGCAGCTTGTTTTTTGCGTCGGCTACGCTTACTTCCATGCAGATAAGATAGCTATTTTAGATGGCTATGTCAATTTATTCTTTCACAAGCCAATCCATAGCGCCCTCCCGTGTCTTGAACTTGGGGAAGTCGCGCTGGGAGAACTGTTTGAAACCTTCATAAAAGACGTTGGGCAGAGTTTCAGTCCCTACCCACGCGGAACGTTTGACGTAGGGACGATCCAAGGCCAGCACTTCCTTGATGCGCATCGCTATAGCCTTGTCGATTTGGGCCTCGCAGAAATCGGCCAGCACCAGCACCGAGCCGCGGGGTTTGTCGGTGACGGTGACTTGTATCTTGGGGAGCAGGTCGAGAATCTCCTCGCCCTGGGCGCCGCCTAGATCGACCAGAAGGATTTCTTGACCCTGGTGTTGAAGGAACCGAAGGCGGTCTGGCATTGTTGTCCTCCGATATTGTAGAGACGTAGCTTTGCTACGTCTAAGCAGTGGCAATACATTTACACCTCGTCACGCCTTAACAAGAGACCCTGCAATCCCGTTACTGCGGTTGACGCCGCCCAATACAACGCTACTCCGGCCGCCAATCGCCACGCAAATATCAGCGTCAGGATCGCCGGTAACACGGTCGCCGCTGTCCGCGATTGCTGTGGCAAATGAGGTCCGAGCAGGGCAGCAAGAAAAGTCATCACGCCGGTGGCGATGGTTAGAGGAAGGTTGGGTTGCGCCAGATTGCGAATCCACAGGAAATGGCCACCTGAGCCCAATCCGCGGCGAATGGCTGAATAAACTCCCGCGCCGAGCAAAACCTGCACCACCATGCCAACCAGATTGGTAGCGTCCACCGGCCTGAAACCGTGTTCCTGATACAGCTTCGACATCGCGCCAGCCAACTCCTGCGGACTCGACTTGTATTTCTTTTTTAGTTTGTCGATGTCGAAGCGAATTTCGTGCAGAAGTTTTTGCTGCGCTCGCGCATGGCGCGCCATTCGCAAGGCCAGCGGAAGCAACGCCAGCCGCACCGCGATGGATAGTGTGACGATAGCCAGCCCGAGATTGCCGCCGTAGAGGTTGGCCAGCGTTGATAATGAAAACCCGAGGAGCCCAACGAACCCGTTCCACCCCAGCATGGTTCACGCCTCCTGCGATCGGTGTTGTGGTGCCGGCTGAGACGTAGCGGAGCTACGTCTCTACACTGACAGCGACTCGACCACTTTATACGCTTCTGCTAGAGCTTCATCCAGTGCTGCGGGATCTTTGCCGCCGGCCTCGGCTAGATCGGGGCGGCCGCCGCCTTTGCCGCCTACTTTTTGCGCTACGGGTGCGATTACTTTGCCGGCTTGTACACGGCTGGTGAGGTCTTTGGTGACCCCGACGATCAGAGACACGCTGCCATTGCTGGCCGATCCCAGCACGACCACGCCGGAGCCGATCTTGTCGCGCAGTTGATCGACAAGGGTGCGCATCTGTCCGCGGTCGAGGTTGTCGACACGATGGGTCAGCACTTTTATTCCGTTGACATCTTTAATCTTGTCGGTGATGTTTGCAGTGCTTGACGACGCGGACTTCATTCTGGCCTGGTCGAGTTCGCGCGCCAGGCGCTTGATCTCGGCGTCTTTTTTGTCGAGCTCGGCTTTGAGGGCTTGGGCCGGAGAGACTTCGGAATGCGTGGTCAGGCCGGCGACCACGTTTTCCAGCTGATGATCTTTGCGGAAATGCTGGAGTGATCCTTCGCCGGTGATCGCTTCGACCCGCCGCACGCCCGAGGACACGCTGCCTTCTTTCAGGATTTTGATCAGGCCGATTTCGCCGGTCTGGTTGGTATGCGTGCCGCCGCAGAGTTCGGTGGAGAAGTCGCCGATCTTGATGACGCGGACTTTGTCTCCGTACTTTTCGCCGAACAGCGCCATGGCGTGGTACTCGTTGATGGCGACATCGATAGGCACGTTTTCGATGACTTCGATTTTGGTGTTGCCTAGAACCTGTTTGTTGATGATCTCTTCGATGTCCTGGAGTTCTTCGTCCTGCACCTGGGTGAAGTGGGAGAAGTCGAAACGCAGGTGATTGGGTGCGACCAGCGAGCCAGCCTGCTTTACGTGCTTGCCGAGAACTTCGCGTAAGCCCGCCTGCAATAGGTGGGTGGCGGTGTGGTTACGCATAGTGGATTGACGTATCTCGATATTCACCACGGCGTCGATCTTGTCGCCGACGCGGATTGGCTGTTTTGCTGTGACTTGATGAGCGCGTACGCCCTGGACCGGGGAGTAGCATCCCTTGACGTCGGCGACGATGGTGTTGTGGTCGTCGCTGTAGAACCATCCGCGGTCGCCGACCTGTCCGCCAGATTCGGCGTAGAACGGGGTGTGGTCGAGGATGATTTCGCCTTCGTCCCCGGCTTTGAGTTCTCTTGCGCCCTGTCCGTTGTGGATGATGGCCAGGACTTCGCAGCCGTCGGAGCGCGTCTGGCGGTAGCCTTCGAAGTCGGACTTCGGGAGTTGCTGGTAGGCGGGGTTGGCGGTTTGTTTGGCTGCGCCTTTCCAGGAGGCGCGAGCGCGGGTACGCTGGTCTTCCATTGCGCGGTCGAAGCCTGCCT
>DATBAT010000148.1:0-11135 GCA_036271375.1 Terriglobales bacterium | reverse complement strand
GGATATTCGAACAACGACACCATCGTGATTTTTGACCGCATCCGCGAGAACATCAAGTTGATGCGGCGGGAAAAGCTTGGCGACATCGTCAATCGCAGCATCAACCAGACGTTGAGCCGAACGATCCTGACTGCTGGCTTGACGTTTTTGACGGTGCTGGCGCTTTTCGTGTTCGGCGGCGAAGTGTTGCACTCATTTTCCTTCGCCTTGGTGGTTGGCATCTTGATCGGGACGTATTCGTCGATTGCCATCGCCGCGCCCATTCTGGTGGCCTACCAGGACTGGCGCATCAGCAAGGGTGGCAAGCCGGCAGCCGGGACGGGTGGCCCGAAAGAGCGCCTGGCAGCCAAAAAATAGGTTGCAAGTGGTTGATTCGGAATTAGTTCTATTTTTTTAAGTTCTTGTCCGGATTTGGGAGCAAATTGCTGATAGGTGGTGTCTAACAAGTACGTAGGGTCTGTGTAGGGAGAAACCTTATGTTTGAAGACAGCCTCATAGAATCAGGTAACAAGCTCAAGACCAAGCGGGGAGCGACGACTTTTATATCCTTCCTGTTCCAGGTTGTATTACTAGGCATTCTAGTAATCATTCCGCTTCTCTTCACTGAAGCTTTACCAAAAGCTCAGTTGCTCACAGGATTGGTGGCGCCCCCTCCACCGCCGCCGCCGCCACCGCCGCCGCCAGCCGCCGTCATCAAGGTCGTCAAGCAGGTTCAGACCGACATTCAAGACGGAAGGCTGCGCACTCCGACCAAGATTCCAGAAAAAGTACAAATGATCAAAGAGGAAGAGGCGCCTCCTCCAGAGATGGCTTCTAACGGCGTCGTGGGCGGCGTACCCGGAGGAATACCTGGGGGCCAGATGGGCGGTGTGATCGGCGGTATCATCAACTCCACGCCGATAGCCGTTCCCAAAGTCGCCACTCCACAGCGTGTGCGCGTTTCCCAGGGCGTCACCCAGGGTCTCGTATTGCGCCGCATCAACCCCAACTATCCGCCGCTGGCACGTCAGGCCCGCATTCAGGGGCAGGTCGTTCTCCAGGCGGAAATCAGTAAAGCTGGGGACATTCAAAACCTCCGGCTCATCAGCGGGCATCCAATGCTCGCTCCGGCTGCCATTGAAGCTGTGAAGCAATGGAAGTACAAGCCGTACTACCTGAACGGCGAGCCCGTGGAAGTGGAAACCCAGATCACGGTCAACTTCTCGTTGGCAGGTGGCTAGACCGTTCCGAAAAGACTCGCGAATGGGCCGCTGTATAGACAGCAGCGGCCTCAACGCGTGGTTGTCACGCTGAAGATTACGAAGATTACAAAACAGTCCGTTAACTTTTTGACCAAGTTCTAGGAGGAGAAGCAACTCATGATCGTCGCAAACCTTGCATCACACGTACTCAACCTACACGTCTCGGCCGCGTGGCTGTTCCAGGAACAGGGCGCCGTCGGCTTTGACGTTATCTCCCTATGGCACCAGATGGGGTTCCTGGCCAAAGTCGTCGTCATCATCCTTTTCATCATGTCTGGTTGGTCGATCGGCGTCATGATCGACCGCGCCATGGCATTCAGCGCAGCGCGCAAACAGTCACGGGCGTTCGCTCCCGCGGTTGCCGGCGCTCTCCGCGATGGCCGCATCGACGAAGCCATTAAGGTCGCCGAGCGCAACAAGAAAAGCCACCTGGCGAAGGTCGTCACGGCTGGCCTCATGGAATTCCGCGCCCACCAGGAAAGCGGCGAAATCCCAGGGGAAACCATCGAAGCTTCCAAGCGCGCTCTGGAGCGCACCGAAGCCATCGTTCATGCCGAGCTGAAGCGCGGTTTGGGCGGACTCGCTACCATCGGTTCGACGGCCCCCTTCGTGGGACTGTTCGGAACGGTCGTCGGTATTTTGAACGCCTTCCGCGAAATCGCCAGCCAGAAGCAAACCGGTCTGGGTGCAGTCGCCGGCGGTATTTCGGAAGCTCTCGTGACTACGGCGCTTGGCTTGTTCGTTGCCATCCCGGCCGTCATGATGTTCAACTACCTCACTGGCCGCGTGGAAGCGTTCGACGTCGAAATGGACAACTCGTCGAGCGAATTGATCGACTACTTCCTGAAGCGTCGCGGCGTTCGCCGGCCCTAATTCACTGGCTGTACTCTTTGCATGAGTTGCTGATCTGGCGCCGGGCAGACCCGGCGCCAGACTCCTAAATCGCAAGGGGCCCGGCTGGAGGCAGAAACTATATGGCATTAGCAAAACGGCAGGAAGGCAAGAACGTAAACTCCAACATCAACGTCACCCCCATGGTGGACGTGATGCTGGTGCTACTGATCATCTTCATGGTCATCACGCCCATGTTGCAACACGGCGTCAGCGTGGACATGGCGAAAGTAAATAACCCCGAGCAAATGCCGGACGCGGACAAGGAAGATGCCTTGATCGTGGCGGTCATGCGCGACGGCAAAATCTTCTTCGGCAACGACCAGCTTCCGGTCGACCAGCTCACCAACAAGGTAAAAGACAAGCTGGCCAACAAGACCGACAAACGCGTCTACGTGAAGGCTGATGCGCGCGCCAAGTTCGGCGCAGTAGTGGGCGTGGTGGATAACGTCCGTGCCGCCGGCGTCGACCAGTTGGGTCTATTGACCGATCAGAACCAAAAGAAGGATGCACCCGGAGCTCCAGCCACCGTACCTGCTCCGGCTGGACAGTAACGCTCGCAATTGGAGCACAAGAAGGGATAACTACTATGGGAATGTCTTCTGGTGGCGGCGGCGGTCAGAACGCCGACATGAACGTCACCCCGCTGATTGATGTGCTGCTCGTGCTGCTGATTATCTTCATGGTGATCACGCCGCTCGTGCCGAAAGGCTTGGACGCACTGGTTCCGCAGCCGCCTCCGCCTAACGCGCCGAAGAACAACACGCCCGACCGCACGATCGTGGTGCAGCTGATCGACCGCGGCGCTGGCCAGGAGCCTTCGCTCAAGATCAATCAGGACGAGGTCACCTGGGAAAATCTTCAGGGACGCCTCTCGGACATCTTCAAGACCCGGGCCGAGAAGGTAATGTTCGTAAAAGGCGATGACGCCGTGGCATTCGCCAACGTGGCCAACGTGATTGATATCGCGCATGCCGCGGGTGTCGACAAGGTAGGCTTGATCACCGCCAAGATTGAAGCTGGCGGTTAGTCGCAAGTTGTGAGGTTCTGTGGGTAGTGCCGCGGGGAAACCTCGCGGCACTTATGCCTGTCGGGCGTGAACCGGCGGCAAGGGGGATAGAAATCCGATGAAAAACAGCCTACGAGTGCTGGCACTGGCTTCCCTGGGCTTGGCGCTATTGGCTACCGCCGGTTGCGACAAGTTGCGGGCCCGCGACCAGTTAAACAAAGGCGTTCAGTCTTTCAAGAGCGCGAAATTTGAAGAGGCCATCAACCATTTTCAGCAGGCGGTTTCGCTTGACCCCAGCCTGGTCAACGCGCGGCTCTACCTTGCCACCGCTTTCGCCCAGCAATACATTCCCGGCGCCGATACCCCAGACAACAACAAAATGGCGGAGCAGGCCATCGAGCAGTACAAAGCGGTGCTGGAAAAAGATGCCAAGAACGTGAACAGCGTCAAGGGCATCGCCTACCTGTACTTGCAGATGAAGAAGTTCGACGACGCCAAGACCTACTACCGCAAGGCGATCGAAGTCGATCCCAACGATCCCGAGCCGTATTACTCGATCGCGGTCATCGATTGGACGCAGTCCTATCAGCCGCGCATGGAAGAGCGCGCCAAGCTGGGTCTGAAGCCGGAACAGCGGTTGAATGACAAGAAGGTCTGCGAAGGCTTGCGCGACGCGCACTCTGACGTGGTGAAGGACGGCATCGAGATGCTGGACAAAGCCATTCAGCTGCGTCCTGACTACGACGACGCCATGGCGTACCTCAACTTGATGTACCGCGAAAAGGCGGACCTGGAATGCGATGACGCCGCCGCCAACGCCGCCGACTTGAAGACCGCTGATGAATGGGTCGACAAGACGATGGCTGTGAAGAAGGCAAAGCTGGAGAAGCAGCCAGGAAATTCTGGCGGCATCACCATGACGCCGAACCAGTAGATATTCGGAATAGTTTCAAAGCCCCTTCCTTCGGAAGGGGCTTTTTATTGCTCGCGTAGAGGCAGGTGTCCTCACCTGCCACCCGCGGCGGAGCAACGGTGTGTTTTTTATCCCGAAGCCCTCTCCCTCGCGTCGCTCGCGGGACAGGTGAGACACCTGTCCTACGTGGTTTGTTGTGATACCCGGCAATTTCGATTTCCGTAAAATTCTCTGGCTTCTCGAGACGACTGGATAATCTCGCCATATCCTCGTCTCGAGGCCCCTTGGACGATAAGCGGCGTACCCTTCAGGAAGTCTGCGAGTTAGCTACCAAGGAGTTCGATACCCATCGGCTGAGCGCTTTGGTGGAAGAGATTCTGGAACTGCTGGCCGAATCTCAGGCAGCCAAAAACAAACCCGAACCCGCACCTCCCGAAAACTAAACCGGCCACGGACTTTCATTGATCTGCCCAGATAAATTCTTTGGGCTTTTAGATCTGCGAAGATCCGTGGTTGGTTTTAGCGTTTGGAAGTGACGAGCTTGAGCCCGTCGGCTTGCAGGATGCGCTTGACCTGATTGCGCGCGTGAACCGACCACGGTCCTGACGTGTCGAGCTTCACGTAGGCACGCCAGTGCTTGAGCGCCATGCGGGGCTCTCTGACTTTTTCATAAGCCAGCGCGAGGTTGTAGTGAGCGTCCGCGTAGGTAGGCGCCAGTTGTAGTGCCGCTTCGTAAGTCTGGATGGCTTCTTTGACGCGGCCGGTTTCATCCAGCACATTGCCGAGGTCGAAGTAAGCCAGCGCGTATCGCGGATCAGCTTCAATGGCCAGCCGGTAGTGCTTCTCAGCCTTGGCGTGGTCCTGGCGGTTGTAATAGAGCGTACCCAGGTTGATGTGCGCGGCGGCGTGCGTGGGATCGATCTCCAGGACCTTCTCGTAGGCCAGTACGGCCTCTTCCTGGCTGCCCGGGTCATCTTCCAGTGCAATCCCTCGGGCGAAGAGCTGAGGCACGTCTCCGGCCTCGGATACGGGGCGTACGATTGCCAGCGGCTTGCTGGTGACGACTTCGGCAGGAGCGAAGTCAAACAGGAATTGTCCGGCGATAGGCTCGACGACTTTGCCTTCGTGACGGAACGCCACGCGATGTCCAGAGGTGAAAGAGCCCGCTTCTATCAAGGGATTCGCCATGCCTGACGCCTGTTTCTGCATGGCCGTCAGCGACTCGCGAATGACCGCTGGGCGCACCTTTTGGGCGCACAGATCCCGCACCTTCTTTACTTGTAATAAGTCGAAAAAGGAGTACGTCTCTGCGGCGGTTACCAGTTCCGCCTTTTCCCAAGCGGTTAACTGACGCGCCGTGAGCCGAAGGATTCTCAGAAGATCCGCTCGACTATATCGATACACGTTGTAGGGAACTCTTCGACTATTATCCAAAAGCTAATGCGTGATTAGCAAGTGGAAATCAGGGCCGCAAGCACCTGTTTGGTCACTGCAACGGGAATGGTGCAAGTGCAGCAGGTAGAGACGTAGCTCCGTCTCAGGATCGGAACAGAGGCCAAAATTCAATAGGTCCGCCGAGACGTTGCGGAGCAACGTTTCTACAGGAAATTACTGGTGATTTGCGGAGCTCGAGTTCCGCTTGCGGGCGGCTACCATTTTTACGATCCCAAACACCACCAAGCAAAACCAAAAATCGATAGCCAATCCCAGATCGTCTCTAAACGGGGCGTGCCGGACATTGGGCGGCAGGTAGGGTATCAGCAGTGAGTAGATTAAATTCCCCGTCAGCACAGCGATCAGCGCATGGACGAAGTTGGTCACTCCCGGTTTAGACACCGCACGCACCTCTCGCGGGTAGTGGAAATTTCATAGCAGGCTGCCTGCTGCTAACATCGCTTTTAGATGCTGGCCGCCAAAAAAACGGACCTGAGCACATCGGTTCAATATGTGAAGGGCGTGGGCCCTCGCCTCGCCGATGTGCTTGCTGCCAAAGGCATTCATACCGTCAACGACCTGCTCTATTATCTGCCCTTCCGCTACGAAGACCGCCTGAACCCGCGCAGCGTCGAAGAGTTGCGGGCGGGCGAGATGGCCACGGTGATTGCCGAAGTCCGCAACTCAGGCCTGTTCCGTACCAGCCGCATGCCCATCTTCGAACTGGTGGCGGGCCAGGGCCGATCCAAGATCCGCTGCGTGTGGTTCAACGCCACCTACCTCAGGGACCGCTTCAAGCCCGGCCAACTGATCGCCCTCTACGGCAAGGTAGAGCGCGACTCCCGCCGCGGCGATTTGCAACTCATGCATCCCGACGTCGAAATTCTCGACGACGCGGTTGACGGTACTTCGGATGCCGCCGAGCGCAACCTTGCTGCCTCGCTCGAGGTGGGCCGCATTGTGCCTATCTATGAGGCAGCGGGGCAAGGCAAGCTCACCTCCCGGTGGTTCCGGAAAGTGATCCACGGTCTGCTGGAGAACCTGCCGGAATTGCCCGACCCAATCCCCGAAGCGGTGCGGCGGCATATGAACCTGATCCCGCCGACGGAAGCACTCAAGCAGGTGCACTGGCCGGACGCTGGCGAAAGCTTTGACGATCTCGTGGAGTCACGGACTCCTGCCCACGTCCGCATGATTTTCGAAGAATTGTTCTTTGTCGAACTTGGGCTGGAGCTCAAACGCCGCCAGCAGAAGGCGCAGACGGGGATTGCGTTTCTGCTGGACGACCGAGTGCGGGCCGCGATCAAGAAGATCTTGCCGTTTCATCCGACCGGAGCGCAGAAGCGGGCGCTAAAAGAAATTGCTGCTGACATGGCGCAACCTTCACCGATGCGCCGGCTTCTGCAAGGGGACGTGGGGTCCGGCAAGACGCTGGTGGCATTTGAGGCCGCCATCATTGCCATGGAGGACGGCTATCAGGTGGCGCTGATGGCGCCCACAGAGATCCTGGCGCAGCAGCACTATTTTTCGGCGCGGCGGATTTTGGAAGAAGCCGGATATCGCATCGTCCTGCTGACCGGTTCGGTCGAAGAAGACCGTAAGCGCGAAATTCGCCGGCACATCGCCAAAGGCAATGCGCAACTGGTGATCGGGACGCATGCGCTGATCGAACAGAAAGTTGAGTTCGCCAATCTTGGTCTGGTGGTTGTGGACGAGCAGCATCGTTTCGGTGTCTTGCAACGTTTCAAACTCATGCGCAAGAGCGCGGACGGCGCCGAGCCCGCCGCAGAGCCAGACGTGCTGGTGATGACGGCCACTCCGATTCCGCGCACGCTAGCTTTGACGTTGTATGGCGACCTCGATGTCAGCGTGCTCGATGAACTGCCTCCGGGGAGAACTCCCATCGTCACGCGTCGCGTCTCGGATGATCGATCTGAGGAAGTGTGGAAGTTCGTCCGCAAGCAGGTTGAGGCCAAGCATCAGGCGTACGTCGTCTATCCGGTGATCGAGGAGAACGAAGAGACCGAGATCAAGGCTGCGATGAAGATGTACAAAGAACTCGACCAGAAAATATTTCCCGATCTGAAAGTTGCTCTGCTGCATGGCCGCATGCCCCCCGATCTCAAAGAGCAAGTGATGCGGTTGTTTCAGCAAGGCGTTATCGACATTCTGGTGGCCACGACGGTGATCGAAGTCGGAGTTGACGTGGCCAACGCCAGCGTAATGGTGATCGAGCACGCAGAAAGATTCGGGCTTTCGCAACTGCATCAGCTACGCGGACGCATCGGCCGCGGCGCGGCGAAGTCGTATTGCGTGTTGATGACGGGGGGCAAAGTATCGGAGGACGGCGAGCGCCGTTTGAACGCCATGGTCAAGACCAACGACGGATTCCAAATCGCCGAACTCGATCTCGAACTGCGTGGTCCCGGCGAATTTTTCGGTACGCGTCAGGCGGGAATGCCAAGCTTTCAGGTGGCTAACTTGATCCGCGATCGCCAGCTCCTCGAAGCCGCGAAACGAGAGGCCGCAGCAGTGTTGGCCGGAGAAGAAGCGTCCCCTGAAGAAGTCGAGCGTGCGATACAACACATGCGCAGCCGATGGCACAAAGCCTATGGCCTGGTAGAAGTGGGGTAGTGCTCAACCACGTTGAGGAACCACAGGCATCCTCTGCCCCCTACTCTTCCACCCGGTCCATGAAGCTTTGCAGTTCCTGCGGGAGCGGGCGCTCGAACGACATCAACTCCCCAGACTTGGGGTGCTTGAACTCTAGCGCGGTTGAGTGCAGGAAATTTCTTTCCAGCGCCATGACACCCTTGCCTCCGGCTTTGATTTCACGCGGAGCGCCGTAGAGCGCATCGCCCACCACCGGATGTCCAATCGACGCCAAGTGCACGCGAATCTGGTGGGTGCGGCCGGTGTCGATTCTAAGTTTGAGCAGGGCGAATTTACCCCAAGAAGATACGATCCAGCGCTCGCCTTTGTAGTGGGTAATCGCGGTGCGGCCACCGCTGCCTTTGGTGGTCATGCGAATGCGGCGCACGCTGTCGCGGCTGATGCTACTGGAAATCGTGCCGGTTTTTTCTTTAGGCCAACCATGGACGAGCGCCAGGTAAGTCTTCTTTACTTGGCGCTTAGAAAAGGCCTCTCCCAGCGTGCGATGAGCAGAGTCGTTCTTGGCGACAACGATTAGCCCTGAAGTTTCTTTGTCCAGGCGGTGAACAATGCCGGGGCGCAGTTCGCCGCCCACGCCGGAAAGTTTTCCGAAGCGATGCAGAAGCGCATTCACCAGCGTGCCGCGGTTGCGAGTGTCGTCAGTGGCGCCGGCGCCGGCGTGCACCATCATGCCCGCCGGTTTATTAATCACCGCGAGATCGTCGTCTTCGTAGACAATGTCTAACGCAATTTCTTCCGCTATCGCACGCAACGGCGGGAGTGTGACTGTGCCCAGCACTTCGACACGCACTCCGCCTTTGAGCCGCAATGAGGCCTTGGCCGGTTTGCCGTCGACCAACACTTTTTCTTCGGAGATCAGCAGTTGAATGCGCGAGCGGCTGGTGTCGGAAAAGTGCGCGGCGAGGAATTGATCGAGGCGCTGGCCCGCGCTTTCGGCGGGAGCAGTTAGTTCAGTTGGGAAGGGTTCTGCCAAGAGAAAACCTTAGCATGGACGCGACCGCAGACCTCCACGAATCAAAGCGTGGGAGAAATTCTAGTTCTCGGCGCGTAACTGCGTGGGTATTGCTGCCGGTCCACTGCGCAACCACCAGATCACTCCTCCCGCGACCACCAGGCAGATGGATATAAGCTGCGTGCCGCTCATGACCCCACCGAAAACTGATCCGCGGCCCGGATCGTCACGCAAGTATTCGAGGAAATAGCGGGCGACGCCGTAAAGAATCAGATAGGCCGCGAACACCTGTCCGTCGAATTTCTTGCGCTTCAGCATCCAGGTCAGAATGAAAAAGTTGGCGAGTTCTACAGCAAACTCAAAAAGCTGGGTCGGCTCAAGCCGTTCGTTTAAAGGCGTACCCACAAGTTCGTGCGCCAGCGGGTTCTTGAACGTTACCCCCCAAGCATGGTCCGTTGGACGTCCCCAGCAGCAGCCAGCAGCAAAGCATCCCAGACGTCCTATGGCGTGCCCAAACGCCAGCCCTGGGGAAAAAGCGTCGCTGGTCGCCATGGCTGGCATCTTGTGCTTACGCATATACCAGGCAAAAGCCGCTAACGCCGCCAATAGCCCGCCGGAAAATACCCCGGCCGCCTGCATGGTGCTCCAACTAAAAATCTCGCGAGGATGCGCCGTGTAGTAATCCCAATCGTTAATGAAGTAAAGAATCTTCGCGCCGACAATCCCCGCCAGAACGGAGACAATCCCCAGGTTCCAGGCGTCATCGGCGTTGATCCCCTGGCGGCGCGAGTTACGAACGCTGATCCACAGACCCGTGAGGACCCCCATGGAAACCAGGAATCCGTAGGTGGGTGCGCTGAAGCTTCCGATTTGAAACAGTCGTGGAAACACTTACTTATATTGGATGCACGACCGAAGGAATCGGTCTGCAATAGTCTAGCAGCATGAAACGAAAGGTGAAGTCGACCCACCAAGCCGTGTGTCGGGCCGAGAATGAACCCGTCGATAGACAGTTGGGAACCAGCCGAGACCCTTTAGGCATCTCCGCATGACGGAGCGTTGCACACCGGATCCTAGTTCGAGTCCAGTCCCCGTTCATTCAGCATTGGTTCAAAAATCGGTGACCGACATCACCAACTTTGCAGGCCGACTTTCAGGATGGATGCTAGGACAAACGTGGCTAAATCGCAAGTGACCAAGGTCAAAAAGATGGCAATTCAGTTGCCAGCGGAGTTCCGGTTTGGGTTGGATGCTTGGAGAACCTTTTGGCCTCGCTTCGCTCGCGGGACGGGGCAAACCCCGTCTCCACATGATCGGTGTAATCCGTGAAAATCAGTGGGCGCTTTGCGTTGACCTTGGAATCCCGCAACGATTAGGATTCTAAGGGACCTTTCTACAGACAGCGGAAGCCCGTCCGCTCCCGGCTCTTCCTTTACACCAATTCGTGCGGGCCAGTACACTACTCGTTCTCTTGCTACTTAACGGAGGTTGCACAGATGGCGGCTGAAGAAAATAAAGAGTTGCTGGTTAAAGTAAAGCAGATTATTTCCGAGCAATTGGGTGTCGACGAAGACGAGGTCACTACCACCGCATCGTTTGTTGACGACCTAGGCGCCGATTCTCTCGACCAGGTCGAATTGGTCATGGCGCTGGAAGAAAAGTTCGAAATCGAGATTCCCGACGATGACGCGGAAAAGATGCGTACCGTCCAGGATGCGATTGATTACATCGAAAAGCACGCCAAGGTCATCAGTAAGAAATCGGCTTAGTTGCGTTCCCGGCGGAGCACCGCCCATTCCATAGAAGCAGCGCGCGAGGATAAAACATGGCAGCAGTGGACGACAAAGTAAAGCAGATCATCGTAGAACAACTGGGCGTGGACGAAGGCGAAGTTACTCCCAATGCCTCGTTCGTGGACGATTTGGGCGCGGACTCCCTGGACACAGTGGAACTGGTGATGGCCTTCGAGGAAGCTTTCGAGATTGAAATTCCTGACGAAGACGCGGAAAAAATCCGCACCGT
>DATBAT010000147.1:0-3812 GCA_036271375.1 Terriglobales bacterium | reverse complement strand
AGTCCGGAAAGCGCCATGGAAGCCCAGATCGGACTGGGCGCTGACATCATCATGGCGTTCGATGAATGCACGGAACATCCCGCGGGAGAAGAGCGCATGCGCAGTTCGATGGAGTTAACGCTGCGCTGGGCGGAACGTAGTAAAAAGTATTTTGAAGAACACAAACACGAAGTGCCGTGGAAGGCAGAGGCAGTTTCCAGTTTCCAGTTTCCAGTTTCGCGCGACGCCGATTTTGAAACGCGAAACCTGAAACTTGAAACCGACAAAACCCAATCGCTATTCGGAATTGTGCAAGGCGGCATGGACCTAGCTCTCCGCAAAGAATCCGCCGAACGTACCATCGAGATTGGATTTCCCGGATATGCTATCGGCGGTCTCAGCGTCGGTGAGCCTCGTCCGCTCACGCGCGAAGTGGTCGAGTCGACGCTGCAACATCTTCCCGTCGACAAGCCGCGCTACCTGATGGGCGTCGGCACTCCGGAAGAAATTGTCGAGTATTCCAACCTTGGCGTGGACATGATGGACTGCGTGCTTCCCACTCGCGCCGCCCGCCACGGGCTGCTTTTCACGTCCGAGGGGAAGGTCTCGATTAAGCAAGCGAAATATGCTTCGGACGAGTCAGCACTCGACCCCAATTGCCGCTGCCGGGTGTGTGTCCGCTACTCGCGCGCCTACCTGCGGCATCTCTATGCTTCTAATGAAGTGTTGGCCCAAGTCCTCAATACCACCCACAACTTGAGCTTCTACCTTGACACCATGCGGTCGGTGCGTCATTCTATTGCACTTGGGAAGAGGTTAAGCTTTCTTTCCGGGGGTATGCGGCAAACGTCTTAGACCGGCAGCCCCGGTTTCATGCCTGAATAATTGAAAATATCCGGCCTGAATACTCCCACGGTAAATGCACAGGGCGACGATTCACAGGCGCATATGGCCCTGATTTTGACTGAAAAATCTAATTCGCTATGAATGCTATACATCTCCTGGCTTTACAGATCGCCGGCTCGTCCGGATGGCTCGGCTTCGCGCCGCTCATCTTCATCTTCGCTATTTTTTACTTTCTTTTAATCATGCCGCAGCAGCGCAAGCAAAAGAAGTGGCAAGCTATGTTGAACGACTTGAAGAATGGAGACAAAGTCGTCACCACGGGCGGGCTTCGCGGCACCATTGTTTCGCTGAAAGACGACGCCGTGCAGCTGCGCGTGCCCCCGGACAACCTTCGCCTGGAAGTGACCCGGGCCTCCATCGCATCGGTCGCCACCCCCGAAGAGACGAGCAAGTAATCATCTTGAAAACTTTAGGCAGTCATCATGAATAAGAATTTGGGCTGGAAGTTGATTGTCACGGTCGGCATCCTGCTGGTTTTTCTGTACGGCATCTTCGGATTTCCCACCAATTGGTCGAAGCAGGGTCTGCTGGCATCGATCGGGGAGCGCATTCATCTCGGTCTCGATCTCAAAGGCGGCACTCACTTAATCCTGCAAGTGCAGGTAAATGATGCGGTTAGGGTGGAAGGGGAAAACGCCGTCGAGCGCCTGAAAGAAGAGATGAAGGCGCGCAAGATCAACTACGCGGAAATCACTCAGGTTGATCCCGTCAATACTCCTGACAAAGTTTTGATCAAGGGCGTCCCCCCGGAATCAAGCTCAGACCTTCGCTCCATTGTCACCGACCGCCTGCCGGAATACGACGCCGTCTCGGGAGCCGAAAACTCCTGGGTAGTTTCGATGAAGCCGCAGTCGCTGTCTGACCTAAAGAACCGGGCGGTGACTCAGGCGATCGAAACCATTCGCAATCGAATTGACCAGCTTGGCGTGACCGAACCGACCATCCAGGAGCACGGGCTGGGGCAGTATCAGATATTAGTGCAGTTGCCGGGCATTGACGATCCGGGCCGCGTGAAAGAAATCATGCAGTCCACGGCGATGTTGCAGATTCGCCAGTCGCTGGGCGGTCCCTTTCCGACGCAGGCGGCCGCGCTGCAAACCAATGGCGGAGTGCTGCCGGCGGACGCGATTCTTTTGCCGGGAAATGGCCGCGCCGGGGGCGCAGAAGGCGGCGAAAGCTGGTATCTGATCTCGCGCGCTTCAGCCGTCACCGGACGCGACCTGCGCAACGCCCAGGCCTCCCGCGACGATGCCGGCCAGCCCGCGGTCGGATTTAATCTGACGGGAGAAGGCGGCCGCAAGTTCTACGCTTTCACCTCCGCTCACGTGAATGACAACCTGGCAGTGGTTCTGGATAACAAAGTTCAGAGCGTGGCCCGCATCGATGAGCCGATCCGCGATTCCGGCATCATCAAGGGACGATTCACCGAGCAAGAGGTGAAGGACCAATCCATGGTGCTAAGTTCCGGCGCGCTTCCGGCCGGAATCAAGTACCTCGAAGAGCGCACGGTCGGCCCTTCGCTTGGAGCTGACTCCATCCGTGCGGGAGTCCAGGCCGCCGTCATTGGCATGCTTGCCGTGTTGATTTTCATGCTCGTGTACTATCGCGGGGCTGGAATCAACGCCGACATCGCACTGATCCTGAACCTGATTATTTTGCTTGGGTTTCTCGGTTTCAGCGGCGCGACCCTGACCTTACCGGGCATCGCCGGTGTCATATTAACGGTAGGTATGGGCGTCGACTCCAACGTGCTGATCTTTGAGCGTATCCGCGAAGAGTTGCGCAATGGAAAGACCCCGCCCTCGGCGGTGGAGCAGGGCTTCAGTCATGCCTGGATCACCATCGTCGATACGCACGTTACAACGATAGTTTCAGCTTTCATCCTGTTTATGTTCGGGACTGGCCCAGTCCGCGGATTCGCGGTTACGCTGACGTTTGGACTGCTGGCCAATTTGTTCACCGCCGTATTCGTTTCGCGGATCATCTTCGACTGGATCCTGAGCCGCAAGCAACGGGGCGAGGCGCTAAGCATTTAAGACGGTTGTTGGCGCTTCGTCGTTGGTGGTTAGCCACGGCGAACCAGGGCACGACGAAAGTTAAAGAAGGTTCTGGCCAACGACGAACGACCAAAGGCCAACGACCAAGAGGGGTTTCATCGCGTGGAATTTTTTCGTAACGCAAACATAGATTTTCTTAGCAAGAAGTGGTACTTTCTCGCCTTTTCGCTGGTGTTCAGCGTGGCGGGCTTGTTCTCCATGTTGTTCTGGCATGGCATTCCGTTGGGCGTCGACTTCCGCGGCGGCACGCTGGTTTATGTGAAGTTTTCGCACGCTCCCAACGATCCGGCCATTCGCGAATCCTTGCAGCATGCCGGTTTGCAACGGGCGCAGATTCAGCGTTATGGTGTTCCCGCCAATAACGAAGTCGTAATCGACCTTGACGTCCGCGAAACCAGCGAGCAGGCCCTCGATCAGGGCAAGGTTCAGATCGTTAACGCGTTGGAACAAAACGCTCCCGCAGGCAAACAGGACCTGAACAATGCCAGTTCTTTAACGGTCGAAAATTATCTTTTAGAAAAAGATCCTGTACGCGCGGGCACGGAAGCGCATCAGAGGTATGCTGCATTGGCCAAGTCGGTAGTCGATTACCGCGACACGACCAAAGGCGGCGTGTTGAGTTCGCTTGACGAGTTGAAGTCGGCGGTTGATCCCGCGGTAGTTGCATCGCTTCAGGACGGCTTCTTCGTCTCAGATTTCGGCATTCGCAATGTTGAAATCGTAGGACCGCAGGTCGGCGGCCAGTTGAGGAACCAGGCCCTGTTGGCAACGGCATATTCATTGGCTGGAATGCTGATCTATCTTGCGTTCCGCTTTGAATTGATTTACGGTGTCGCGGCGGTCGTGACGGTGTTTCACGATACGTTGATT
>DATBAT010000146.1:0-8860 GCA_036271375.1 Terriglobales bacterium | reverse complement strand
TAAGTAGGAGCCCGCCTCAAATCAACGCCTGTGCTATCTTTCCCACCATGTCGGCCTCTGCGCCTGTTGCTTTGGTTCCTGCCCAGGATGAACGAACGCTCGGACTACTTGCCCATATTCTCCAGATTGTTGCCGGATGGCTGGGGCCGCTCATCATCCTGCTAATTCGCCGCGACTCACGTTTTGTAACGTTTCATGCCCTGCAAGTCTTGTTTCTACAACTGGCCCGGCTGGCATTGATGATGGCGACGGGCGCCTGCTTATTCGTTGGTTTCCTGTTTTTCGCGATGATGCCGCACGGTCACATGCCTTCGCCATTTCCAATCCTATTTTTCCCTGCCTTCATGCTGGCTTGGTTTGGGCCGTGGATCGCGGTCGTTGTGATGGGAATTGTTTACGGAGTGAGAGCGAACCAGGGAGAGTGGGCGGAGTATCCGGTGGTGGGACCGATGGCTCGCAAAGTGTTGCATCTGGGGCCCGGCGGAGTCGACTTGCGGGCTACTGTCGCGACGTAGAAGAGGCGCTGGCTGCGAGCTCTCGCAGCACATTCAGGAACGCCACACTCGATTCCTCGCCGGAAAGGGCTTCCAGCGGAACGGTGGCCGCCAAGTGAGGGGCTTCGGTACGGAAGCGCACGCTCATCAGGCTATGACCTGAGGACGACATCAGCGTGTTGACGACCGGCGTGAGTTCGTTGCCCCACTGTTTGCGGGTAGTCAGGACGATGGGGCCGGGGCGCGAGATCATCCATTCACGGTCGCCACCGAGTTCGGCTTTTTCCGTCAGCCACTGATGACGGTAGACCTCAAGCTGGAAGGTGGGAGCGAAATCCAGATTCGCTTCGAAGGTTAGAGTTTCTTTTTGCTTGCGCAGAATAGCGAACAACCAATTCAGGGGAACCTGCCGCGGCCGTAAGCGCACGGTCACATGAGCATCCCCAACCCAGTGGGTGGTGAAGCGCAGATGGGCTTCGAGGCGGTGCGCACCAAACCAGCGAACTTCCGTGACCTTTCCCAACCCCAGACAAGCGGACTCGACGACCCGCAGAGTGGCGTCGCCCTTCCTCCGATTGTATTGGGAAAAACAAACGTACCAGAGCAGCAAGGACAACGCCGCGATCAGGCCGTCTATGAGGAAAAGGTGGACCACAAACCCTCTGATGCGAATGGTACGACTTCCGGCACCCGCTGGGCAACGGCTGCGGCATAGTTTTTTTGTCCAAATGGCTCAGGTCCGCCCAGCCCTGTCCGGCGGGCTACAATGACGCGGTGGAAATCACGCTTCGGGCCTTTCAGGATGCCGATTTCGAGACCCTTTGGAAGATCGACCAAGCCTGTTTCGAGCCTGGGATCGCCTATTCGCGACCGGAATTGTTGACCTATGTCCATCTGGCACGGGCTGCAACCATCGTGGCAGAGGATGTCGAAGCCGGCAAAATCTTGGGATTTATCGTCGCTCACGCCAGCCGCAAGGGCTTGGGCCACATCATCACGATTGATGTGCTGCCAGAAGCGCAACGGCTAAAGGTCGGCTCACGGCTGTTGTTGTCCGCCGAAGCCTGGATGCGGGCCAAGCAATGCTCGAAGTCTTATCTGGAAACGGCGGTTGATAATTTGTCGGCGCTCGCGTTCTATAGACGCCACGATTATTTTCCGCTTAAGACTTTGCCTCGTTACTACTCGAACGGCGTCGATGCCTACGTGCTGCAAAAGGATTTGCTTTCCTCGGCGCAAGCCAGCTAACGTGCATTCATGAAAGTTGCCATTCAGGGGGAGTTGGGCGCGTTCAGCCACGAAGCTGCCAAGCGCATGGTTCCAGGATGCACCGTAGTGCCGTGCGCGCGTTCGCTTGAGGTATTCGACCGGCTGGAGAAGGGAAGCGTGAACGCCGCCGTGATCCCGATTGAGAACTCGCTGGCCGGCTCGGTCTCGGAGCATTTCGATTTGCTGCTGGCACGGAATGTTTTTGTTCAGAAAGAATTCCTGCTGCGAATTGTGCACAACCTGATCGCGGCGCCGGGCGCCAGGCTCAAAGATATTCGGCGAGCGTTGTCGCACCCCGTGGCGCTCGACCAGTGCCGCGATTTTTTCAAAAACAATCCGCAGATTCGTGCGGAGCCCTTTTACGACACCGCCGGCAGCGTGAAGCATGTTGTCGCGGAACGTTTGAAGGATGCGGCGGGAATCGCTGGACGGCAGGCCGTAGCCGCCTACAAAGCTCGCATTCTGAAAGCCGGGATCGAAGACGATAAGCGTAACTTCACGCGCTTTTTTCTTATTCAGAAAAAGCGCAAAGTTTTGCCGCGGGCCAACAAGACTTCCATTGCTTTCAACGTAAAGAACATTCCGGGAGCGTTGTTTAAGGCGCTCAGTGTCTTTGCGCTGCGCGACATCAGCCTGAGTAAAATCGAATCGCGCCCGCTGCGCGGGCATCCGTGGGACTACGTGTTCTATCTGGATTTTCTTCGCGGCGACGACGAATTAGCGCGCAATGCGCTGCACCATTTAGGCGAGGTAGCGGACCTAGTTAAGGTGCTGGGGATTTATCCGGCGGCTAAGGGATAAAAAAACCCCGCCGAAGCAGGGGGCAGGTCGAAGCAACGACCATCTAGCGTCAGCAGATCGTACTACTTCAATGTAATTTCACGTGTCAGAACGCTGGTTACAATGCGTACATTTTGCGTCCGCTTGTCGATAACCTGTTGTTCCTTTCCTTTGTCCCCGTATTGCTTCATTCGCAAATCGAGAACTTTTTGCGCAAGGCCGTCGAGCGCAGCGAAGTTTTTGTAGCTCAGAGAAAAACCAATGTCCCAATCGTCCGGGTTGGATTTAGTGCTGTTGAGAAAAACGCTGTAGTCCTCAATGAGCCCCGCCTTCTTTTCCGCCTCCCAGATAGGCTTGATATTGGTTTTCAAGTCTTCCATGAACGCATTGAAATGGCCGGGCAGAATTTGGACGAGCGTTACCCGCGAAACTCCTCCTTCGGTGTACTGATCTTGCGCGACTGCGCTGGTAATCGACATCGCAGAGAAACAGAGTGCTGCAATTGCAAATCGCATAGTCTTATTCATAGCCCCAAGTTCTCCTTTGAAATTTGAAATCGGCAGAGTCTACATCGCGGACGGGGTTCGGTAAAGGCGGGGAAACTTAGGAGCTCCGGGGAGCTGCTGTGGCTGTAGGGTGAGACATTCTTAACTTGTCATGATGACACCGGAAAAATGGTTGCGAGCCAATTTCGCAAATACGCAAATCGAGACCTCTCGGTTAACGCAGTCTTGGACGCGCCGGTCAACGATGATCTAGGGGCATTGATCGACGGAGGGTGAAATCGTCTTCGTAAGGGTCGATGCAAAACGATCCAATCGTTATTGGGCTAAGCGACAGAAGGGTTTTGCTCCAAATCGACCAAGGATTCACCACACTATTCCGCTACTTCCATGAGGCGCGTCCATTGGATGCAGAAAAGACTACGGGCCTGGAATTCTGAAGAGTCCAAATCTTCACGAGGATATTGCCAAACTTAGGTTGGCGCACTTCGATCGCCTCGTTGTGGAACTGGAAAAGAGAAGACGTCGTGTTCGAAGGTGGCAGATAATTCCTGACAACGGCATAAGCCAATCCAAAAAACTACGCCCCCGGTTTCGCCCGGGGGCGGTTTCAAACGCGCTGAGGTTCTTAGCGGCGATAGTAGTGCGGCGCATAGTAGCGGCCCGCGTACGGTCTGCCGTAGTAGCGCGGATGATAATATCCGCCCCACGGGCGAACCACCACTGGCGGCGCTACGACCACTCTGGGTCCGTAGTAACGGTAAGGATATGGCCGAGCCGCGTAGACGTATCCGGGGCGCGCGACTACCGGCCCGATGTTGACGTTTACGAATACTTCGGCATTTGCCTTGCTGGGGGCCGCGAAGACCATCGCCAGCGCCAAACCAAGTAACGGTAATAATGATTTTTTAGTCATTGCCAACCCTCCGACTTACATAAATACAAACCCTCTCAGATGAAAAAAGTCGCGGCGGGTAAGCTGTTGAAGCGAAGGGGATTGGGGATGCACGAGAGTCACATCTGTGAGGTGACCCGAGTGCTTTCGCGCCACTGGCAGGGGGTTTGGCCTGTCCAGCGGCGAAAGGCTCGGTGAAAGGTCGAAGGCTCCGCGTATCCCAAAAGGTAGGAGACTTCCGCGATCGGAATTTCGTTTTCCGCAAGAAACTTCTCTGCCCGAGTTCGCAAGAGGTCGTCACGGAGTTGATGAAAAGAAGTTTTGGCAGTGCTCAAGTGGCGGTTCAAAGTTCGGACGGTGATTCCCAGGTGCCGTGCGATGTCCGATTGCCGCCCTTTGCCGTGAAGAATTCCTTCCTCCAGCGCTGCGCGCACGGAGTCGACGAAATCAGGCTGCCCCTGCATTTGGCGGATCATTGACGCCGCATATTTCTCAAACCTCACGACCAGTTCAGGGGCGCTTTCCGGCAGAGGCAGATCACAGAGCCTGCGATCAAGGAGGAGCGCGTCTTCATGAGAACCGAAGATCACCTGACCGCCGAAGAAACGTTCAAACGGTCCGGGGTCGGGCGGTCCCGGCCAGCGAAATCTTGCTTCCAGTACCGGCAGCGCGTGGGACGTGAGCTGACGTCCCCAGGTAATCCAGTGCCCAAGCGTGACGCAGACCACCTGTTCGCGACGAGGATAAGGGGACGGGTCGGGATGAGGACTTACAAGGGCGACAAGCGGCCCTCGATCTTCCAAAACGAACTCCTGATGGCGATTCACCAGCCGCATGTAGCGCTCTGCCCGGCGGAGCATGGCGCCGTAGTCTGCGCTGCTTCGCAATAGAAACCCCCACAAACCGGTCGACTCGAGGGGCAGGGCCACGGCCAGGTCTATTCCCAGCGTTTCGCGGTGGTCTTGGAGAATGGCATGCACTACCGCAGCATGTTCAGCGGCCGGTACCAAGGCATCGCTTTCAAGCCAGCGGCGGGTGGGAGCGAGCTTTTCCGAATCGACGTTGATGCCGATAGATCGAGCTGCAGAGACCAACGCATTCAAACTGCGCTCGTGAATATACTCGGAAGGCATCTCATTTTATTGTCCGAAAAAGCACATTGAATGTCCAACCCTGCCATTGTTTGAAACAAGCGAGAAGAGCGATTCTTAAAGAGTTAAAAATAGTTCTAAAGAGGAGGAGTTATGAAAGCACGTTTCAACTTTGCGAAGGCGTCTCCAGGAGTGGTCAAGAGCATGCTAGGCATCAGTCAGTATCTGCGGGAAAGCGGCCTGCCGGAAGGCCTGGTCAATCTCGTGTGTCTGCGGGCTTCGCAGATCAACGGGTGCGCCTGGTGCATAGACATGCACTGGAAGGACTTGCGTGCCGCCGGAGAGAACGAGCAGAGGCTGTATTCGTTGGATGCCTGGCGCGAGTCGCCGTTCTACACCGACCGCGAACGAGCCGCTCTTGCCTGGACAGAGGCCGTTACCGTGATCACCAACGGCAGGGTTCCGGACGAGGTCTATGAAGAAGTGCGTCCCCATTTCAGCGAAAAAGAATTGGCGGACCTAACTCTTGCGATCGTCGCGATCAACGGCTGGAACCGCCTGAACATCTCCGCACGGACCGTTCCGGGGGACTATCAGCCGGGGAAAACTTTTAGCATGGGAAAGAGCGCGTAAATGAATAATCGTGAAGTTGATACCGATGTTCTGATCGTCGGGGCTGGGCCCGTGGGGCTGTTTCTGGCTAACGAGTGTGCCCGGCGAGGCGTGCGTTATCGAATCATCGAGTCAAAATCTTCGCAGTCGGAACATTCGAAGGCGCTCGCCATATTTCCCCGAACGCTGGAAATCTTCGACATGGCGGGCGTGGTGGCACCTTTCCTCGAAGTCGCCAACCGGGTCACTTCGGTTGCGGTGGTAAGTCACGGAAGCTTACTGGCCAAGTTGCGATTCACGCCAGAGGACACGGCCTATTCCTTTATCGCAATGGTTCCGCAGAACGTGACAGAAATGCTGCTGGTCGATGAATTGACACGTAAAGGTGGCTCGGTGGAATACGAGACTGCATTCGTCTCCGCGGTGGAGGACGAAGGCGGCGTAAACGTGACGCTAGACCGGAAAGGCGAACCGCTGAATCTCAGGGCATCGTTCGTGGTGGGTTGCGACGGCGCACATAGTCCGATTCGCCATTTGCTTAATCTGCCCTTCGAAGGCGCCGAATACGCCGACTCTTTTCTATTGGCGGACGTCGAGACCGACGAAACTCTGCCCGCTGACCAGATGCAGCTGTGCCCCAATGAAGCCGGGCCGTTGGCAATTTTTCCCATGAGTGCTACCCGCCGGAGGATCGTGGCGACTATCCAAAAGATGGAGGGGGAAGCGCCGTCGCTTGAGGTGGTGCAGAGAATCATGGCGGAACGAGGACCTGGAGGCTGTGAACTACGTTCGATGCATTGGAGCAGCTATTTCCGCATCCATCACCGCCACGTTGGACAATTGCGGATGGGGCGGTTTTTCGTAGCCGGCGACGCCGCTCACATTCACAGCCCGTTCGGCGGGCAGGGCATGAACACCGGATTGCAAGATGTTTGGAACCTTGCGTGGAAGCTCGATGTGGTGCTGCGCGGCCGCGGAGGTGAGCCATTGCTCGACAGCTACAGCGCCGAACGAATTCCGGTGATCAAGCAGGTGATCGACACAACGCACATGCTTACCAAAGCGATGGGAACCCCCAGTAAATTGGCGCAACACCTTCGCGACGCGGTTATTCCCATGGTGTCGCGCCTGGCTCCTTTCCAGCATGCTTTTGTGGAGAGGCTCTCCGAACTTGGGATTGCGTATAGCGGTAGCCCTATCGTAGAAGGGGCAGGTAAACGCTTCTTTGACGATTCGCTGCGCGGCGGAAGCGGAATTCGCAGCCGCTATCTCCTGATGCTGGATGAGAACGCGGAGTCCGCCGCCAAAGAAGCCGCAAGACAGCTTTGCGCGTCCCTCAGCGATCTCGTTGAGTTGCGTTTGCTTTCGGGACAGGGGTTAGTTTTAGTCCGCCCAGACGGATACGTTGCGTATTCTGCCCACAATGCCGACGTTGCAGATGCTCTGAGAGAGGTGCGCCAGCTACTAGAGCGGCAAACCAACGCCGGTCGGTTGGAGTCTGAGCCGGCGCTTATCTCTGCGTAATTTTGGTTCAGGCCGGACACCTGCTTAGCAGCACGCCGAATTCGATGTTCGCTGCGTCCTAGTTTTCCGAAGGCGGATCTCGTACACGCTCCAGAAGCCGCTGGCACGACGGTCGCTGACCGGCTGAGGCCGCATTTCTAGATCGCCCAGAACCACACTCTGCGCAAGTCTGCTAGACGCGGCGAGTCTGCTTCCGTCCCTGCCATTTCTGCCGATAATCCTGCATGGGTACATCAGGCATACACTGCTCTCGTACCTTTGATTGCATCCACAGTGGCTCTACGGGTTTAGAATTCAACAGTTTGAGGTTGCTGACAGCTCAGCTGCATCGTCGTCCCCCGTTGCAGCATCAAAACCTGAGCGAACTATACTCAAGGTGAAAAAATGGCAGATTTGGATTCTCAGGAACAACAAGTGGTAGCCGACGTGGATCGGGCGCTTCCCATTCTGCCGGTGCGGGATACGGTTCTGTTTCCGCACGCGGTGTTGCCCCTGACTGTGGGCCGGGAAAGCTCTGTCCAACTCATCAATTCACTGGGCGAGGACAAAACCATTGTCGTCGTGGCCCAGCGCGAAGCGCGGATTGACGCTCCGCAGCCCAGCGACCTCTATACGGTCGGAACTTTGGCCGTCGTCCATAAAGTCGTCAAGATGCCCAACCAGAGCCTCTTCGTATTTGCCGAGGGCCTGGAGCGGGTGCGGCTGACGGAGTTTACGCAGCTAAATCCGTTCATGCAGGGGAAGGTGGAAAACGTCCCCGAATCGATTCCGCCCAAAAGTTCGGAACTGGAAGCGTTGCAGCGTAACGTGCTGACGCTGTTTCAGCAGATCGTGGCAGGCTCACCGACCCTTTCAGACGAACTCTCGACCGTCGCCATGAACATCGACGAGGCTGGACGCCTGGTCGACTTCATCGCATCGTCTTTGCCGTCGCTTTCGACTTCGGACAAGCAGGACACGCTCGAGACCACCGACGTGCGGGTGCGGTTGGAGAAGATCAATCACCACCTGGCGCGGGAACTTGAAGTCCAGCAATTGCGCAACAAGATCCAATCGGAAGTTCAGGACCGTGTGCAGCAGACGCAGCGTGAGTACTACCTGCGCGAGCAGATGAAGGCCATCCAGAAAGAATTGGGTGAGCAGGACGAAGGCGCGCGCGACACCGAAGACTTCCGCAAGAAGATCGAAGACGCGGGCATGCCGGAGGAAGTAAAGAAAGAGGCCTTAAAAGAGTTGGGCCGGCTCTCGCGCATGTCTCCGATGGCTGCCGACTACGGCGTCACGCGCAACTACATTGAGTGGTTGTCGGTGCTGCCGTGGGCGAAGAGTTCTGGCGGGGAAGTCGATATTCCGAAGGCGAAAGAGATCCTCGACGCCGATCACTATGACTTGAAAAAGGTCAAAGACCGCATCCTCGACTATCTGTCGGTGCGGCGGTTGAAGCCGACGATGAAGGGGCCGATTCTTTGCTTTGTAGGACCTCCCGGAGTCGGCAAGACTTCGCTGGGTAAGTCGATCGCCCGGGCAGTGGGACGCAAGTTCGTGCGTCTATCTCTCGGTGGCGTACACGATGAAGCTGAAATTCGTGGCCACCGGCGCACCTACATCGGCGCTTTGCCGGGGCAGATCATTCAGGGCATTCGCCGAGCCGAAACTAACGATCCGGTTTTCATGCTGGATGAAATCGACAAG
>DATBAT010000145.1:0-7306 GCA_036271375.1 Terriglobales bacterium | reverse complement strand
TGACCCTCGTTTAAATGGAGGACGCCGGGCGTAACTCCCATGGCCTTGAGGGCGCGGAATCCACCGACCCCAAGAAGTAGTTCCTGGCGAATGCGAATACGAGAATCACCGCCATAGAGCCGCGAAGTAAGTTCGCGGTCTTCCGGAGCATTGCCGCTCACGTTGGAATCGAGCAGCAATAGGTTGCAGCGACCGACGCGCATCCGCCAAACCTTGGCTTGGATTGCTCCACTGCGGGTCTCAATCTGGACCGTGACCGGCTCGCCGTTGATGCCAATTGCCGCTTCCATCGGCATCTGTGTGACATCGGTCTGGATGTACTCTTCCTGCTGCCAGCCGGTGCGGTCGAGCCGCTGACGGAAATACCCCTGGCCGTAGAAGAGGCCGATGCCAATCAGCGGAATACCGAGATCAGAAGCGCTCTTAATGTGGTCGCCGGCCAGAACACCCAGGCCGCCGGAGTACTCAGGAATCGAAACGTGCAGTCCAAATTCCGCCGAGAAATATGCAACCGGACGTGGACGCAGCACTCCGGCGTGGCGCGCTCCCCAGGTGCGGTCGGCATCAAGGTATTCCTGCTGGCGGCGGTACGCGTAATTGATGCGGCTATGCAGCACCAGTTCACGCGCGCGCTTTTCGATGGTCGTCAGCGGGATTTCGTTCAACAGAGACACTGGATTGTGGTTGAGTTGCCGCCACCGCACCGGATCCAGGTCGCGGAACAGGCTGCTGGTGTCGTGGTCCCAGCTCCACCAGAGATTGCGGGCCAGCGCCCAAAGGCGTTCCTGCGCGGGAGCGATAAAGCGATCGAGCGTACGGGCTTCGCTGACCACGTGCGCCACCTGATTTGCGGCATCGGTCAGCATGGTGACTTCGTATTCTTTGAAAATCCGCGATTCTTTGGTTTGAACCACCAATACGCCCTGCAAGACACCGCGGTCGATCAGCGGCACTCCCAGATAGGATTTGAAAGTCTCTTCGCTCGCCTCCCGAAAGAACTTGAACCGGGGATGGTTCTGCGCGTTCTCTACCGCCAAAGGCCGAACTTGCTCTGCCACTAATCCGGTAAGGCCTTCGTTGAGACCCATGCGCAGCGTGCCCACCGATCGGGGATTCAACCCAACCGTAGCGGCCAGCACCAGGTTCGCCCGATCAGGCTCCAGCAAGTATGCGGAACAAACGTCTACGCGGAACCGGCGGGCGATCAATGCCACCAGGTTGGTCAAAGTCTCGACCGGTTTGCCGCCCTCAGCGGCCAAATTGCCGATTTCTTCCAGAGTCAAAACGTAATCGGCGTCGCGTGCTTCGCCTACTTGGCTCATTTCCTCAAGTCCCTCGGTATTTGGGTGCAATTCCATTCCTTCGGAAGCCGTCGCCAGCTTCCCCTTATTAATCTATCGACTCGGGTAACAGTCGGCTAGGTTACGAGTGTGCGTTTTTTACCGAAATGGGCTTTCCGGCATTCTAGAACTGGGAAAATAAGAAAACAGATCACTTAGCTCAATTGCCCAGACCTCTCAGCGGAAGACTAGAGAGGGTGCTACTTCAAGTCCAATCGAAATTGTTGATGGCAGGTATTACCGGCCGTCAGAACTATTTTTTCGCTTTTTTGGCCGGAGCCTTGCGCTTGATGGGAGCTTTCCTGGCCACCTTCTTCTTGGCAGCTTTTTTACCCACGGCAACTTTGCGTTTAACGGCAGGCTTGGGCTTGCGAACCGGAGCAGTTTTCGCGGAGGTTAGCGATTTAGTCGCACCCTCCACCAACTTGGTGGCGCCCTCGACCGCATCGGTCGTCTTCGCAACGATCAGTCCAACCGTCGTGCCAAGTTTCTCCGCAATCGAAATCATCAGAGGATTGCTTTTGACCGTTTTCGCCATGGTTTCTCTTTTCTGTCGGGAATGAAATCAGGGCATCTTACCACCGGCCGCGGATGCAACCGGCCTGTAAGCGATCTGCGGAGGTAACGTTGGTTTGACGTTTACTTCTCTGCCCCGGCATGTTCGACGAGTTTCTTAAGCACCTCATAGGGCATCTGTTCGATGCTGCCGATCTTGCGTCCGTTGACGAAGATTGACGGCGTTGAATTTACGTCGACCGAACGACCAAGCGCCACCGACTGCTCGACTCGAGCGGTCGTGTCAGGCTTGGCAGCGCACACAGCGATCTCGCTTCCCTTCGCGCCAGACTTTTCGGCGATTGCGGTCAGCTTCTCATCGGCCGTCGCGGCCGTGATGTCGCTCTGCGCTTCGTAGGTGCCTTGCAGGAATTTCCAAAAAGCCTCATGGGAAGATTTACCGACGCAATCCCCATAAGCAGCCGCCTTCGCCGCCCAGTCGTGCGACGGTAAGGGAAAGTTCTGGAACACCAAACGTGCGGTGGGTTCTTCCGCCATCAACTTGTCCAGCGTTGGCTGCGCCGCTTTGCAATGCGGACATTGCAAGTCGCTGAACTCCACAATTTCGATCGCAGACTTCGCCGGACCCTTTGCTGGCCCCGTAGCGCCCTTCTCCAATTTCAGTCGCGCCGGCTCAAAAGGATGCGCGCCGAACGGAATCACGTCGCCAATCACTGCATGTTCGCCATCCGGCGAGACGAAGAACCGGCTGGTCTGCTGCCCCTGCGGGTTGCTGATCAGTACCAACACCTCCGCCAGCCCCTTCGCCTCTGATGGCTTGATATCCAGGATTCGCCAGGTAATCGAGGAGTCGTAACCGAAGGAGTCCTGCATGAACGAATTCACCGTGTCTTCCGTGGGCAATCCCGATTCAGACTTCGCCGGTGTCACCGGAGCGACGGGCGTGTGCTTTGCCGCAGGCTTTTGCTGCGCCCCAGCCTGCAAGGCAAGTACGCCTGTCAAGAGTGCTACTGAAAAAGTACGGAACATGAATGTCCTTTCTGAATTCTCTCTACACGTCGGGCTTGGCGGCGATAGGAAAACGCCGTCCGTAGCCGAAAGCTTTGGCAGAAATTTTTATCCCCGGGGCAGCCTGCTGACGCTTGTACTCGCTTCGATCCACCATGCGAATCACGCGCCGCACCAACTCAATATCGAAACCGCGGTCAGAGGCGATCTTTTCCGCGGAATACGAGTCTTCCACGTAGTCCTCAAGAATAGCATCGAGAACTCCATAGTCCGGAAGCGAGTCGCTGTCTTTCTGGTCGGGCCGCAACTCGGCCGACGGCGGCTTTTCGATGGTGTTGTGCGGAATAATTTCTTTCTTTGCGTTTACCAGATGCGCCAGCCGGTAGACCAAGGTCTTAGGCACATCGGAGATCGCCGCAAGTCCCCCAGCCATATCGCCGTAGAGCGTACAGTAGCCAACGCCCAGTTCACTCTTATTTCCTGTGCTCAACACCAGCGCATTGAATTTGTTGGACAGCGCCATCAGCAACGTGCCGCGGCTGCGTGCCTGAATATTCTCTTCGGTTGTGTCTTCTTTCAGTCCGGCGAACGGTTTGGCCAGTGCCTTGCGAAAGCTTTCGAACGTTTCGGTGATGCACAACAACTCAAACCGAATCCCCAGATTCGCGGCAAGCGAGCGAGCATCATCGAGTGATCCAGTCGATGAATAGGGTCCCGGCATGCCAACACCAATCACATTTTCTTTTCCCAGGGCATCGACCGCAATCGCAGCGGTCAGAGCCGAGTCGATGCCGCCGCTTAGCCCGATAATGACTTGCCGGAAGCCGCACTTACGCACGTAATCACGCGTTCCCAAAACTAACGCGGCGTAAGCGCTGGCATCGTCGCCTTCGATCTGCTGGTGCATATCGCCGGACATCGACTGCGAATCGAAGAAGACCAAGTCTTCCTCGAAGGACTTGCCTTGCGCCACAACCTTCCCTGCCGGATCAAGCACGATGCTCGACCCGTCAAAGATTAAGCTGTCGTTCCCACCGACCTGATTCACCAGCACCACTGGAGATTTGTAGCGTCGCGCAATCGTCGCCAGCATGTTGTGGCGAATTTCGCGCTTGCCAATCCAGAACGGCGACGCCGAAATATTGAGTAGGAAATTGCCGCCCGCCTGCATCAGCGCTTCCACGGGATCGAACGTATACAGCCGCTTGTTCCAGAACTGCTTGTCGTTCCAGGCGTCTTCGCAAATAGTGAGTGCCAATTGCTGACCATCGAATGGAAACAGTTGTTGTGCCCGGGCAGGCGCAAAGTTCCGCATTTCATCAAATACGTCGTAGGTCGGCAGCAACATCTTCGATTGCAAGAAGGCGATCTTGCCGTCTTTCAATAGTGCTGCTGAATTCATCACCGACTTGCCGGTGTCTACTTCGGCAGGAGTTACGAGTCCACAAACAACTGCGACCCCCTTGGTCTCAGCCGCAATTTGTTCCGCCGCCTTATGATTGTGTTCAACAAAAGAGGAGCGCTCCACCAGATCGCGCGGCGGATATCCGCAGACAGAAAGCTCCGGGAACAGCACCAACGCGGCCCCACCGTTCTTCGCCTGTCGCGCAAAGTCGATGATTTTGGCGGCATTTCCTGCGAAGTCCCCTACCGTGGGGTTGATTTGTCCCAAAGCAATTTTCACACTTCAAGTGTAATAGATCGGCCCACGCCTTACCGCGGTGGCTGACCTATACTGCCGCCGAAACTTTTCCCCAAGGAGCAATCATGGCCAACAACCGCATCGTCCACTTTGAAATCCCCGCGAACCAGCCACAAGACCTAACCAAATTTTACGGCGAAATGTTCGGATGGACCTTTCAGAAAGCCCCGCTTCCCGGACCGGAATATTGGATGTGTAAGACCGGCGACTCCACCCCCGGCATCGACGGCGCGATCATGCAACGCCAAAACCCCGGCCAGCCCTGGATGAACTACGTGGACGTCGAAAGTATCGAGGCTTCGTTGGCAACCGCAACCAAGCTAGGAGCGCAAGTGGCGTTACCAAAAATGGCAGTCGGCGATATGGGATGGGTGGCTGCGTTTATCGATCCGCAAGGGAACATCTGCGGACTTTGGGAGTTGGCAAAGAAGTAGGCACTAGGATACTAGAAAGGGATTCACAACCTTCAGGCCATCAATTTCGCGAGCGTGCTGCATGTCTTCGGACAGCAGCACGCCGCATCCTGCCTGCTTGGCTGCCCGCACAACCAGGGCATCCCAGAACGGAAACTGATGTAACCGATGAAGATCGATCGCGGCCAGGATGTCCGAAACGTCCGGAGTGGCCACATCAAATTCAGCCAGCAACTCCACCTTTCGACGCGCAATGGCAGCGTCGACCCCCAACTTGCGCGTGACCGTGACGAAATACTCTTGCAGCACCTGAAGTGACACTACGCCGGTGCCCGCTCGGCGATGTTCCGCGACTAGATCAAGCGACCGTTTTCGTTTTGCAGGAGACGCCGAGTCGTCCGCGTAAACCAGAATGTTCGTATCGAAAAAGCTACGTACGCTCATGGATCTCGTCACGATTAAAACGCCATCCACGCGAGTTGCCCTGGCCGGAAAGCCTTTGAAACTCTTCGATACTCTTCTCGGGATTATCTGAGCCTGCGACCTTCTGCAAATAGTCGCGGATCATCTGATTCAGGCTCTTGCCGAGTGCCTCAGCCTTTTTTCGCGCCCGGGCGACAAGCTGATCCTCTATAGAAAGCGTCACATTCATTGACACATAATACGTGTCCACTTATTACGTGTCAATCTACCAAATGGTTCGAAGCAACGAGCTCTTGCGGATACTCTCGTCCCGCGTCACCAGCGGAATGCCTTCGACCCGCGCCGTCGCGCCGATCAGCCGGTCCGCTGGGTCGCGCGGGTAGTCGGCGGAAAATTGAGTAGCTAGGGCGGCGATCTCCGCTGTGAGCGGCCGTACCACCACTCCCTGAATCAGCAATCGGACGGAAGCATCCACCGTGCCGTAAGCCTGGATTCTGCCGCGAGCGACAAGAGAAGCAAGCTCCCACAGCGTTATCGCTGAAATAGCCAATCCGTCATCTAGATGTGCTTTGCGGATGGCGTCAGCCGCCGCACGCGAAAGTTTCTTTGGCTCCGCGACTGACCAGATCAAGGCGTGGGTGTCCAGCAGAATCACCGCAGCGCATCCCATGCCTCAGGCGGTTCGATGGGAGATTCGACGTCGCCGACAATTCTCACAATGCCCTCCAGTCGGCCGAGGAACACGCCTTCTGATTTTTCGGAGGGTACGAGTTTAGCGAGCGGCTTGCCGCGTTTGGTAATCAGCACGGGTTCGCGGGTTTCACTGACTTCTTGCATCACTGCTAGGCACTTTGACTTGAACTCGCCAGCTGGCATTTTCTTCATGGGCATATCCCGAGTGTCATGGTCATTTTAACATGACCACTATGCCCCAAACACATTCGTCCGCAGAAACTCATTCTGAAACTTCCCCTGCGGGTCACACTGCCGCGCCAGTTCCACAAACTCCGCCAGCTTCGCATATCGCGCCTTCAATACCGCCGGCGACAGGGTAAACAGCTTCCCCCAATGCGGACGCACGTTGAACGGCGCCAGTTCCCGCTCGATCACCGGCAAGACTTTACTCACCGATGGCCAGTCCGGCTTCCAGGTGAAGTGGATGGTGACGCTATCCTGCTTGCGGCAAGGACTCATCCAGAAATCGTCAGCAGCGATGGTGCGAATTTCAGAAATCAAAAGATGTGGGCTCACCTGATCGCGCAACCTCTCGACCGCCAGGATTGCCTCGACTGCGTGCTTGCGCGGCACAAAATATTCCGACTGTAACTCCTTGCCCGCGCTCGGTGTGAATCCCATCTTGAAATGTGGCAAGCGGTCGTACCAAGGACCCGGCACTCCCATCTGCTCGGTACAATTTTCCGCGGAAATCTCGGCGATGGGATGCAGATTTTTTGTCGCCAGCTTCGCGCCGAAGAATTCAGGCGTCGCATGAAACTCTTTTCCCGGCTCAAGGCGGGTCTTAAGCCAAACTTCGTTGATGCGCTGCTTTTGCCAGTCGGTAAAAAGGCTAACGCTATAGGCGCTGCCTTCGATGGCGTCGAAGTGTTCCTTCATCTGGCTCAGCGGCAGGTTTTCGTAAACGTACTGCTTCATCATGAAAGTCGGCTGAAGGTCGAGAGTGATTTTGGTGATCACTCCCAGCGCACCCAAACCGACCACCGCGCCCAGAAACTTCTCTCCGTCTTGTTTGCGCGAGATATTCACGATTTCGCCGGCCGCGTTGATGAACTCGAGCGCTGCAACCTGCGTCGCCAGATTTCCGTTCTTCTCGCCTGACCCATGGGTTGCGGTGCTGCAAGCGCCCGCCACCGAAATGTGTGGCAGCGATGAGATTGTGCAGTGCA
>DATBAT010000144.1:0-16691 GCA_036271375.1 Terriglobales bacterium | reverse complement strand
CGCGGAGTGGGAAGCTTTCGCCAACGCAATAAAATCACATGGCGAGTCTCCGATTTTGCTGGATGATATTGTAGCCACTACCTTAACCACTCTCGGGGCCCTGCAGTCGCGTTCAACCGGACAGCCTGTTCCCATTGAAGTCACGAAGTTCATCCGGGCCAATTCATGATTGATCTTTCTGGAAGGAGTTCCTCGAACTGATGTTGATACTGGGACTCAATATGTTTCACGCCGATGCCTCGGCGGCCATCATTCACGATGGCGACGTGATTTTTGCCGTCGCCGAAGAGCGTTTGAACCGCGCCAAACACTATGGCGGATTTCCTTCCCTCGCAATTAAGGCTTGCCTCGACGCGGCTGGCGCGAAGATCTCGGACGTCGATCATGTTGCGGTGGGACAGGACAGCGATGCCAACCTGGTCAAGAAAGTCCAATATGCCCTAACCAATCCCGCCAAGCTTTTGAACTTGATCAAGCTGCGCCAGCGCAAAGAGGGCATGCGCGATCTGCGCTCACTGATCGTGAAGGCCCTGGAGGTGGATCCTAAGCAGTTAAAATTTACCGAACACCATCTCGAACATCACATCGCGCACATTGCCAGCGCCTACTACTGTTCTCCCTGGGAGAAGGCTGCGGGCTTCAGTTATGACGGCTCGGGCGACTTTGTTTCCACGATGACGGCGCGTTGCGAGGGGAGTGAGATCGAAGTTCTCGATCGCGTGTTCCTTCCGCATTCTCTCGGCAGCTTCTACACTATGATTTGCGAATTCATTGGTTACAGCAAGTACGGCGATGAAGGCAAGGTCATGGGACTCGCGCCCTACGGAAAGCCGACCTATCTGGATGCAGTCAGCAAAATTGTCCGCGAGAAGAACGGATTGTTCGAACTGAATCTCGATTATTTCCAGCCCATCGGCAGTAATCAAGGGATGAAGATTTTGGACGACGGGTCAGTTGTGTTGGCTAAGCACTCGTCCGATGAAATGGAAAAGCAGTTCGGCGCGCCGCGCCAGCCGAAGACTGAAATTACGCAACGCGACATGGATCTGGCGTTTGCCATGCAGAGACGGTTCGAAGAGATATTCTTCCATCTGCTCAACCAACTGCACAAGCAAGTGCCGCTGCCGAACCTGGCCATGGCCGGAGGCTGCGCGCTCAACAGCGTGGCAAATGGCAAACTCTTTACGGAGACTCCGTTTCGCCAGACCTGGATTCAGCCCGCCGCCGGTGACGAAGGCTTGGCTATCGGCGCCGCGCTTCACACGTATCATTCTGCCTTGAAGCGGCCGCGCCGCTATGTGATGACAAATTCTTATCTTGGCCCGGGATTTTCTGACGCCAAGATTGAATCTGCTCTCAAGTCTGCGGACTTGCGCTATCAGAAAATGGAACGAGAACCCCTGCTTGAAAGAGTCGCTGGACAAATCGCCGATGGCAACGTAGTGGGATGGTTCCAAGGCCGTACCGAATGGGGTCCGCGAGCATTGGGGAACCGCTCCATCGTTGCGCATCCAGGACTGCCGAACATGAAGGATGTACTCAATGCGCGCATCAAACACCGCGAATGGTTTCGTCCGTTTGCCCCGTCGATCCTGGTAGAGCGGCAGCACGAATATTTCGAGCACGATCATCCGTCCCCGTTCATGCTTCACGTCTACAAGATTAGGCCAGAAAAACGCGAACAACTTTGCGCGGTGAATCATGTGGACGATACGGGACGGTTGCAAAGCGTCAGCCGGGAAGAGAATCCTCTCTACTACGATTTGATTCAGGCGTTCGAACGCAAGACGGGAATTCCGGTGATTCTCAACACCAGCTTCAACGAGAACGAACCCATTGTGTGCGAGCCGGCGGAGGCCATCGACTGCTTCAAGCGCACCCGCATGGATGCGATCGCGATCGGACCTTACTTGGCACTCAAGACTGACAACTAAGCACCAAGAACTGAATGTGGCGGCGGCGAATCAAATACCGGGTCAAGCGTTATCGCGCGGAATTTCTCTAAGCCGTGTAGCCAGCTTTGGTCGTCTCCGTGCGCTCGCGTGGCAGGGGAATTATTTGTATGCATCCCGCGGCTATCGTCTTCTTCGCGCCAAAATTGATGGTGGCCCTGATGTCGAATGGGAACCCGTCGCCAGCTATCACGCAGAGTCCTGGCGAAAGCTTACGTCCTCTTTCACGCTGACTCATCGGCTTTTCCGCGATGGATTTCACGCTCTGGCGGTTCTTCCGTCCGGCCACCTTGTCGCGGCCGTTGCGGGTGCAATCATTACGTTGGCCCCGGGCGAAACAAGATTTCGCATTTCTCACAAAATTAGTCGAGGTACTCGCCCTCTGCACATCACTGCGACTCCCGACGGCCGCGTGTATTGGGGAGAGTATTTCGACAACCCGCATCGCGAAGAGGTTCACATCTATGGCTCCTCCGATCACGGCAATACGTGGTCAACCGCCTACACATTTCCTCCGGGATCGATTCGTCACGTGCACAACATTGTTTTCGATGAATGGGCCAACTGCCTCTGGATCCTGACTGGCGACAATGGCCTTGAATGCCGTGTCCAGCGGGCGGCTTGCGACCTCGCGCAAGTTGACGAAATCTTGTCAGGAAATCAACAGGCGCGCGCCGTGGCAGCGGTACCGGCGGTGAATGGCTTGTATTTCTCTTCCGACACACCGCTGGAATCAAACCATGTGTACTGCTTAGACCGTTCGAACCAGCTTGCCGAGCTCGGTGCGCTGACGAGTTCATCCATCTACGGTTGCCGGGTCGGCAACGCGATCTTCTTTTCCACCATGGTCGAGCCGAGTGAAGTGAACCGAGACGACAGTGTCCGCATATTCGGAAGCCGCGAGGGAGAACCATTTCAGCCAGTGCTCTCGTGGAAGAAAGATGGCTGGCCGATGCGTTTCTTCCAATACGGCAACGCTTTCTTTCCGGATGGTCCGAACATTAGCGGAGTCTTGGCGCTTTCCACTATCGCCGTGAACGGCGGAGATTTACAGACGAGCCTCTGGCGGATCGCCGCTGGCTAGAATTCATTCCTGCTATATTCCAGTTATTCAAGCCATGTCATTGTCCGGTCGACTGCACTACTACGAACGCATCTTTTCCGCTTACCTGGGCTCGGGAAAGAGCCAGTTAACGTTCTGGCATGGCGCGCCGCGGTTGAATGAACAGGCCACGATCGATCGGCTCGGCGAGTACTACATGGAATTTTTCGAGAAAGCGAATTTCGCTGGTGACCATGATCCGGACGGCATACCGATGCTCAACTATCACGGGCGCATCGGGCTGCAGTATAACCCGATAGCGATTGCGCAGTGGGGGCTGGGAAATCACGACCTCTTCAGGCGAACTGGCAACTCGGAAAACCGCCGCAAATTTACTGCAGCCAGCGACTGGCTTTGTGATCACCTGGAACAAAATTCTTCGGGCGTCTGGGTCTGGAACCATCACTTTGACTGGGAGTACAAATCAACGCTGAAGTCGCCCTGGTATTCGGGGCTGGCGCAAGGGCAGGGAATTTCTTTGCTGGTGCGTACCCACGCGCAGACTGGGGATCAGCGTTATCGCGAAGCCGCAGATCGCGCGTTCGCAAGCTTTCTGGTGCCCACAGAAAACGGCGGAGTGGCTTTCATCGATGCCGCCGGCAATTTTTGGATTGAGGAATATATCGTCTCGCCGCCCACGCACATCCTGAATGGATTTATCTGGGCGGTATGGGGTCTTTACGATTATTTCCTCGCCAACGGCGACAACATGGCAAGAGATCTGTTTGCCCGCTCGGTCCAAACACTGCTGGCGAATCTCGAGCGCTACGATCTAGGTTTCTGGTCGCTTTACGAGCAATCTGGGACATACTTGCCGATGGTGGCCAGCCGTTTTTATCACGAGCTACACATCGTGCAGCTACAGATGATGTTCCGTCTCACCGGCGAGCAGCTATTCTCACAGGTCGCAGACCGCTGGCGGCAATACACTTTAAGTCCAGTGAATCGAACGCGCGCGCTACTCTACAAGAGCGCGTTTAAGCTCGGCTACTACTGATCCCGTGAAAATTCTTTACGTGTCGCAATATTTTCCGCCGGAAATGGGTGCGCCTGCCGCAAGGGCCGGGGAGCTGTCGCAACATTGGGCGAGAGAGGGACACGAGGTAACAGTTCTTACCGGATTTCCCAATCACCCCCTCGGAATCATTCACCCGGAATATCGCAAACCGTTTCGGCACATGGTGGCCAAAGAGCGGGTGCGCGGTGCGAAGGTCGTGCGCACCTGGCTATGGCCCCTTCCAAACCGCAAATCCTATGAGCGAATGCTGAACTACGCATCATTCTGCATTTCGGCGAGCATTACCGGAATGTTTGTCTCTAAGCCAGATGTTGTGATCGGTACTTCGCCCCAGCTTCTTGTTGGGCTGGCCGCTTGGTGGATCAGCCGCATCAAGTCTGCTCCATTTGTGTTCGAAGTCAGAGACCTCTGGCCGGAATCGCTGAGCGCCGTTGGCATGGGTGATCGTTCCTTGCTGCACTCAGTGCTGGGGAAGATCGCAGGTTTCCTCTATGAACATAGCCAGCACATAGTTGTGGTCACTCCGGCGTTCAAAGACCACCTCATCAAATATTGGAAAGTTCCTGCGGAGAAAATTTCTGTTGTACAAAACGGTGTGGAGACCGAACTTTTTCGCCCGGGAAATCCAGATCAGGACCTTCGAAAGCGATGGGATGCCGAAGGCAAATTCGTCGTGTGTTACATCGGCACCATGGGATGGGCCCACGGTCTCGATTCGCTGGTTCATGCTGCAAAGCTGTTGCGGAACTCGCCGGTGGTATTCGTGCTGGTCGGCGAGGGTGCTGATAAAGAACGCATTGTCGATCTGGCAAAGGCAAAAGATCTTAACAATATCCGGGTTCTTGGGCAGCAGCCGCGCGACCAGATCCCCAATTACATTGCGAGTTCAGATGCGTGCCTGGTTTTGCTTAAGAAAACTGATGTGTTCAAGACGGTGATTCCCACCAAGATGCTGGAGTTCATGGCCTGCGGGCGCCCGGTAATTCTCGGTGTTGAAGGTCAGGCACGAGACATATTGAATGAAGCTCAAGCGGGTGTTTCCATCGAACCTGAAGATCCTGCGGACTTGGCCGAGGCAGTAGTCTTTCTTGCCAAGGATGCTGAGGAAAGAAAAATTCTGGGAAACAACGGAAGAGACTATATTTTGAAAACTCTTTCCAGAGAGCAGACTGCTGGCAAGTACATCGGAGTGCTAAACGAAGTTAGTGCTCGCTACCTGACGGTATAGATCGTGAGTGCGGTGGCAGCCTGAATCGCCGCCTCCAGTCCACGCTTTCCGAACACTTTGCTCTGGCTCGTCGGGACAAAAAGAATGTCGTCAGATTTCATGGCAACGTCCGGTGACTTAGCGCGGAGAATCTTTTTCAATTCGATCGGCGTCTCAGAAACGCCCTCGGGACTTTTGCGCAGGATCTTGGCGCCATCCAACTTGGCGTTGCCGGTCGCCCCGCCAGCGAGAGCCACTGCCTGAAGTACGGTAAGGCTGCCCTGGCTCATGAGAAATCCGCTGGGTTTGGCCACTTCTCCCACTACATAAACGATGTCGGCTTTCTGCACCAGCACCGTGTCGCCCGGTTGGATCTCAATATTATCTTGCGGGTTGTCGGAGATATTACGTGCCATGCGCAGCGTCTCTGGTTTGTCCGGAGCGTTTCGATGGGTGACCGTGACGGCTCTTCCCGCACGGTCGGTTAGACCTCCAGCAGCCGAAAATAGATCGAACAGCCGCCTCTCTCCGTAGACCGGATACATGCCGGGTCGGACAACTTCGCCGAATAAACTTGCGGTTTGCGACAGCGATTCGGTTACAAATAGTGCCACGTGCGGATCTCTTACAAAACCGCCGTCCGCCAGCCGCTTCTGGATTACGTTCTGCGCCTCTTCCGCGCTTAACCCACCGACATGCACATAGTCGATCAGCGGCAGGTAAAGATCGCCCGCGTTGCTGACGCGTGTTCTGGTAGTCAGTTCAGGAACGTTATAAACCGTGACTTCGAGCAAATCGCCAGGCCCAAGGCGAAGATTGGCATTCTGCGGAGGCGTTTCCTGTTTCGTGTCGGTGTTCGGAGCGGTTTCCTGTACGGGTTCGGGTCCGGGAAATACCGGCTGATTTGTGACTGCGGGTTGCTCGGTCGCAGGAACGGCGGCCTCTTGTGCCATGCACGTCCCCGCGGTTCCGGCAAGAAATATCACTGGCAGAAACGCAGAGAAGTGTATTCGGAAGGCCATGAAAAATTCCTTTAAAGCGGATAAAAACTCTTTAAAAGTCTAGCATATGGTCAAGAAGGCATTCGTCAATCTTCCACATTTCATTGGGGTAATGTGCCCTTTCATGCAATTGTTTCGTTCTCTACGTGCTGCTAAGATCACTCGAAGTTTAGGGAAACCTCCGAGCATCTGACCGGCACGAGCCCGGCACGAGCTTTGCGGACGAGGGGTTGTTTTGGCGTTCTATTTTCTGGTGGTTTTTGCAGTCTCGGTCATTTTTTCGTTCGTCCTGACTTGGTACGTCAGGAGGGTGGCCGTGAGCCAGGGGTGGGTATCTGTCCCCGATTCCGATCGACATCTGCACAGAGTGCCTCTTCCGCGGCTTGGCGGCATAGCAATATTTTTGGCTTTTCTGCTCAGCGTTGCCTTCTCGCTCGTTGTTAATTGGCTACGACCGTCTCTCAGTATCAATTTTTCTCCTCGCATGTTGCTCAGTTTGCTGGTGCCCGGCACTCTGATTTTCTTGTTGGGGATCTATGACGACGTTCGAGGGGCTCAGCCTTACCTGAAGTTTTCCGTACAAGCAGTTGCGGGCTGTATTCTTTACGGTTTTGGCTTGCAAATTTTCGACTTGCCTATTTTGTTCGGGGGCCACCACGCTCTTCCCTGGTTCGTGAGCCTTCCTCTCACCATCGTGTGGGTGCTCGCTATCACGAACGCATTCAATTTGATCGATGGTTTGGATGGCTTGGCCGCCGGCGCAGCGTTGTTTTCCACATTGGTGGTTTTTGTGGTGTCGATGCTGGGCAATACGCCCGTGGTAACCATGCTGACGCTGGCGTTGGCCGGCACGATCTTGGGCTTTCTACGTTTCAATTTCAACCCTGCGACGATTTTTCTCGGGGATTCGGGAAGCCTGTTTATTGGGTTCATGCTCAGTGCGTTAGCTTTGCGCGGCGCGCAGAAAGCGCCTACGATCGTTGCGGTTGCGATTCCCGTAGTGTCGTTCGGGCTTCCGATCCTGGAAACTTCACTCTCAATTTTGCGGCGCCTGATTAGTGGACGTCCCGTCTTTACCGCCGATCGCGAACACATTCATCACAAGCTTTTGCAGCGTGGATTTTCCCATCGTCAAGTTGTGATTCTGCTGTATGCCGTTTCTGCTGTGTTCGCCATGCTCAGCCTGTTCTTGTTGTGGCCGACAGGCAGTACTGTAGGACTGATCCTGGCCGTGCTGGGAACCGGAATATGGATTGGCGTCCAACATCTTGGTTATCTCGAATTCGGTGAAATAAGGCGTGTGGCGCAGCGCACCATGGAAACCCGCCAGATATTTATCAATAATCTCGCCATTCGCCGTGGCACTGAGGAATTGAAAGTCAGTGACAGCTACGAGCAAATCTGCCGGATTCTGGTGGCTGCGTTCGGCAGCAACGATTTTGACGGATTCGATCTACGCTCAGAACTGCTGCCCATTCAACATCCGCGACTGGATGGACTCTCAACTCTAATGAACGACGATGGTTCAGTCGGCCTGCACTGGCAAAAAAGCGGAAATGGTGGTTTGGAAGAAGGTCATTGCTGGAGGCTCACTCTCGACCTGGTCGCTGGCAACAATCGCCACTTCGGTTCCATGACGATCTATCGGATTTACGTACACCGCGATTTACAACTCGACATCAATCTGCTGACATCAAAATTCTCCACAGTTTTAGCCGATGCGCTGGATCGTAATCTGCCGGTATCGGTGGACGCGGTGGCCGAATCCAGTCGGGCTTTCGCGGCCGGCCAATTTAGCTAAACTCTAGTATCACTTCCTGGAAGCATGCACGTCGTCCACATCGTCGGAGCGCGCCCTAACTTCATGAAGGCGGCCCCGGTTCATCGTGCGCTAACCGGACTTAAGAGCATCAGGCAAAGCCTGATTCATACCGGCCAGCACTATGACGCGGGTATGTCCGACATATTTTTTCAACAGCTCGAGATGCCCCCCGCGGATGTGAATCTTGGCGTTGGATCAGGGAGTCAGGCTCAGCAGACGGCCGAAGTGATGATTCGGTTGGAGCCATTTCTGGCCGAACAAAGACCGCAGTTGGTCCTGGTTTATGGCGATGTCAATTCCACGTTGGCGGCTGCTTTGGTTTGCGCCAAGCTCAACGTCAAGCTTGGCCACGTTGAAGCTGGCCTTCGCTCCGGCGATCGCACCATGCCTGAAGAAATTAATCGCATTGTGACCGATCGCTTGGCCCAGTTATTGTTCACGCCGTCACCGGATGGCGACGAAAATCTGCTCCGCGAAGGTGTCGATGCAAAAAATATTCATCGCGTCGGCAACGTGATGATCGACACCCTGATGCGTTTGCTGCCGCATTGTCCGGATTCGCAATCGCAAGCTCCCTGGATACTGGTGACGTTGCATCGCCCCTCCAACGTGGACGACCTGGAATGGCTTGGCGCTTTGTTAAACGTGCTTTCCGATTTGAGCCAAAGCATTCCCGTGATATTCCCCGTACATCCGCGGACTCGCCAGCGCATCGCGGATCTTGGTCCTAAGAAATTTTCCGACAGATTGCAGTTGGTCGATCCCAGGTCCTACCTGGAATTCCTTGCCTTGCAAAAGGGCGCGAGTCTGGTGATCACCGATTCGGGCGGAGTGCAGGAAGAAACCACCTTTCTCGGCGTGCCTTGCCTCACCGTGCGCGAGAACACAGAACGTCCCATCACTATTGAGTTGGGCACGAATCAACTCGTTGGACGCGACTTGGATCTCCTTCGCACCGAAGCCAAGCGCATTCTCTCCGGCGAAAAGAAGAAGTCATCGGCAATTCCTCTCTGGGATGGTCATGCAGCGGACCGCATCGCAAATACAATCTCCGAACTTATTTAAGTTATCCACAGGCGTACCACTTCAAATACTTCTGGCATTCCGCGCTCCAATCTAATCTTGAGATTCTTGTTGTGCGGGATCGGGTCCCTTATAAGAATGTCAGAACGGGTCATCGGCCAGGACATAAATTTTGTTCCATTGCAGACTGCGGTTTTCTGCGTGCAATGTGAACTGATCAGCAAGAACAGCACACCCCGCTGCCACGCTTGCGGCAGTCAGGCAGTGCTCAGTCTTGCGCGCATTTTAGGTGGATCAATGCTGGGTCAACCGACCGCACACTTGATCACTGACGTTGAGCTCAATCGCCTGGTGCGCGATCTGCTTCGCACTGTGCCAGCGCGAGGGATGAATGTCTCAGAGCCGCATGTCCCTACTACATTCGCGGTGTTATCTCCGTCGCGCCATCATGCGCGCTCAATCCATTCCACAGCTAGCGCCGGAGCTTATGCCGAGGCCGACCCTTGCGATATTGACCTTGAGCCAGCGATCAGCGTGATCACCGAGCGCGCACAAGCTCTGACTCGCGCCACGGGCGCGGCAATTGCCTTGCGCCGCGGTGAAGAAATCGTCTGCCGCGCGCGTACCGGACGTACTGCGCCCGACTTAGGGGTGCGCTTGCAAACCAGTTCAGGCATTTCCGGCGAGTGCGTGCGTACCGGGGAAGTTGTGATCTGCAATGACGCCGAGCGTGATCACCAGGTTGATCTCGCCACCTGCCGCCGATTGGGAGTCCGTTCCATCCTGGCAGCCCCGTTGCGTCACTTCCGCAGAACTCTGGGGGTGTTCGAAGTGCTTTCTTCGATGCCCAATGCTTTTCATGAAGGAGACATTGCCACCATGCAGTTGCTTTCGAGCACGATGGTTGCGGCCATTTCACGGCTGGCGGCGAACCGTTCCATGGAGCGCGCCAAAGTCTCCTGATTTTTGCGTTTGAGCTAGTGCATTCGCCTCGCCGATTGCGCTAATATGTGGGCACCTCACGCAAAACTTTTATGTCATCTGGTTCGACGCTTCCTGTTAACCGGGATTCGGAGCCCCCGAGCCGAGAGCGCCGCAAGAATGCGCGGCTTCGTGCCCTTAATCCGGCCTTCGCCGGCATGTCCGGCAATTCCACAGGCATCAATCTCGAACTCCATCAGATTTTCGACCTCTGCGAAGAGGGCATGTCATTCCAAAACTCCGCGCCGCTGGAAGTTGGTGAGTTGCTGGAATTTTCGGTCGATCTATCGATGCCCGAAACCTACTTCCACACTTCCGGGCGGGTCATGTGGTCGGATGGCGATGGCCGCGCAGGGGTTCGCTTTCAGAAAACGCCAACGGAAGACGCGGCAAAGCTCCAGCAATGGATAACGGCCAACGTTTCGTCGCACGCGGGTTCGGAAGAAGTTGCCGCGCAAGACCCGAATCCGACAGATTCCCGCGCCGAGTTCGAGTCAGAAAATCCACCTGGAGATTCCCCTTCTCCCTTCCATACCTACGTTTCAGGATTACTCGCCAGCGAAGATGTGAAGCAGGAAGTTGAGTCGCTGGCTTTCGACCTGGATTCTGCCCTGCAGATCGTGGTGCAACGGGCAATTACTCTGACGCACGCAACCGGTGCTGCAATCGCGCTTGCGGACGGGACGGAGATGGTATGCCGCGCCACTTCCGGCCCGGATGCTCCGCCACTCGGCGCGCGCTTGCAGGTTGGTTCGGGCTTTTCTGGCGAATGCATTCGCACCGGGCAGCTTCTGCATTGTGAGGATTCCGAACTCGACGAACTGGTGGATCGCGAGAGCTGCAGGGCACTGGACATCCGTTCCATCATGGCCGCGCCGATCCAATCGGGCGAGGGAGTTATCGGCCTGGTGGAGATTTTCTCTCCCGCTGCCGGAGCCTTTACAAATGGCGACAAGAGCGTTCTACAGGGAATGGCTGAAATCGTTTTAGATGCGGTTCAGCGCGGAGTTCAAAATGTTAAAGGAGCGACACCTTCTGCCCTAGCAGACGCTTCTCCTCAGGCGACCGACGATTTGGTCCGCTCCATCGCGGAAGCTCACACCCTCCTCGCGCAACCCGAAGCTGAACCACTGGTTTCCCCCCGAAGCAATTCAAAAATTCTAACGCTATTGATCGTCGCCGTGGCCATTACGGTCGTGCTGCTGGCAATCTGGCTAATCTTTTCCGGCTGGCGCGAAGGCATCCCAAGTACTCCCCGGCGTTCATTTACCGAGCAATCCAAAGACCTGAACCTCCAGGCATCGTTGGAAAGCAGCAGTCTTGAAGATTTGCGAGGCATGGCTGCGCACGGTGATTCGCTCGCTGAATTTACTCTAGGCTTGCGCTACGCAACTGGGTCAGATGCTCCGCAGGACTATTCGGAAGCGGTTCGCTGGTTTTCTGCCGCAGCCGAACAAGGGCACGTGATGGCGCAGTCCACGCTGGGCGCGTATTACTGGGCGGGACGAGGTGTACCGCAAGACTTTAAAAAAGCTTACTTCTGGGCTTTGATCGCGCAATCCGCCGGGGACGAAGCCAGCCGTGCCCGCGTGCCATTCCTGGTCTCGCGCCTCAATCGCGGCGAGATCATCGCCGTGCAGCACCAGGTAGAAGACTGGATGAAACAACACCGCCAAAGCAAACCCACTCCTGCCAAAAAGTAAAACCCAAAAGCTAGAGGAAGTTTTGGGAATGAATCCTAACGGCTGAATGCTGAATGCTGCCTTTTAGCGTTCCTCTCTCATCTTCTTACAAACGATCTCGGTTTTCCCCGTCTTGGAATCAATCTTGGTTTTCTCCGGAATACAGGCGCACGTTACGGTGTTGGAGTTTTGCTGCCTGGTCACCACGCAGTTCTCAATCAGCTCCGCTGATGCGGGTGGCATTACGCTCTTAAGCGGCTTCGGTGGGGCCACTGGCATGGGAGCAGGAACGGGGGGCGGCGGTGGCGGTGGAGCCACCGGCACCTTCTTCGGCCCACAGCCAAGCAGGAACAAAACGGACACGAGCCAGAATTTCTTCATAGCAGAGCGGTTCGCTTTCCAATGATGAAAGAAAATGAGTTCTGCTTGATGAATAAATCTTTGGGCCCTCCCAGTCAATGGTGGAAGCGACCAAGTTACTTACGAGAGTTTGGTAATGCTCGTGTCGCGCCGGTCGATATTCCTCCGTCTACCAGCCAAATTTGCCCGGTCACGTATCCACTGGATTCTGTCGCAAGAAAAATAATCGCCGCATCCAGATCGTCGGGCTTCCCGGGCCGTTTCAACTTAAATCGTGATCATCCCCTCCAAATAGAGAACAGCCCGCCCTTTCACAGTCACCCGATCCCCGGCCATCTCACACCAAAGCTCCCCTCCGCGCTGCGAAACCTGGAAAGCATGTAACTTGGATTTTCCCAACACCCGCGCCCAGTAAGGGGTAAGCGCGCAGTGCGTCGACCCGGTGACGGGATCTTCATTAACTCCATAACTCGGCGCAAAATATCGCGACACGAAATCAGAGTCTTTGCCCGGAGCAGTAATGCACACTCCAAAAGGATGCAGTTTTTCCAGCAGCGCGAGCGCCGGTCGCACCCGGCGAACGTCTTCCTCGTTTCCGTAGATCGCGAAATAGTTGTCTTTCACTTGCCACAGATCTTGTGGCGCAGGGTCCAGCCCATCTCGTAGCTCCGCGGGAATTGCGTCGGCCTTCCACGGCGGAGAACCTGGCAGATCCAACGAAAGCAGGTCGCCCTCGCGGTCCACAGTGAGCGTTCCACTGCGTGTTTCAAACTTCACAGAATTTTTCGAGGGATCGAGCTTATTTAGATAAACGTATGCGGACGCCAGCGTGGCATGGCCGCAGAGGTTGACTTCACATGTCGGAGTAAACCATCGCAGCCCATGATGCTCACCTTCCTTTACAAAAAAGGCTGTCTCCGAGAGGTTGTTCTCAGCTGCAATTGCCTGCATTTTGTGGTCGTCAATCCAGTGGTCGAGCGGGCACACCGCCGCTGGATTGCCCCCAAAAACCGCGCTGCTAAAGGCGTCTACTTGAAATATGGGTAGTTTCATAGTCTTTTCAACAGATTCGGACCGGCAATCGCACGGACTTCAATAAAGATAGCGCAATGTCACTTTTCTGCGTATTATTCCCACCGGGCTTCCCCAGCTCGTGCAATTCTGTGGAACTTTTAGCTCGCGGGTTGATCCAATAGCTTTATCCTTTCGCGGGCAGACTAACCCGACGACTCGATCTCACATCTAACCACGCCGGAGAGAGATTATGGTCACCCAGCCTACCACCCTCGACGCACGTTATGAATTGCTGGAACGCCTGGAAGACGCGCGCCGTCGTACCGATGAGTTGTTCCGCATCGTACGCGAGGAAGCACTTTATGATCGACCGATAGCCGAGCGGCACCGGATCATCTTCTATATAGGCCATCTCGAAGCCTTCGATTGGAATTTGTTGCGCGAGCGCCTCATCGATGCGCCTACTTTCTCTGCGGAGTTCGATAAATTATTTTCTTTCGGCATTGACCCTGTGGACGGCGGGTTACCCACCGACCAACCCGCCGATTGGCCCACTCTTGAGCAAGTGCGCCGCTATGTGAGCCAGGTTCGTGAGGCTATCAATAAAGGACTGAGTTGCGCCACAGCGCGCGAGTTTACCGAGGAGACGCTGCTCAACGTCGCAATCGAACACCGCCTGATGCACGCCGAAACGCTGGCCTACATGTTGCACCAGTTGTCATTTGATCGCAAAGTCGCCGTCGCATTGAGGCCGGTTGCAGTTGCTCGTGTTCTGCAGCACGAGATGGTTCGGATTCCTGAAGGACAGGCCACACTTGGCTTACCGCGCTGTCCGGGCCACGCATTCGGTTGGGACAATGAGTTCGAAGAACAGACCCACGCAGTTCCCCCCTTCCAGATCGACAAATACGAAATCACCAACGGACAATATCTGGAATTCCTTGCCGCGGGCGGATATGAAAACCGCAACCTCTGGACTGACGGCGATCGGCAGTGGAAGTCGGAGCACAACATTTCCCACCCAGTGTTCTGGATCGCCAAGGACGGGGCGTGGTTTTTGCGTACGATGTTTAACGAAATCCCTCTGCCCTTGAACTGGCCGGTTTACGTCAGCCATGCTGAAGCCAGCGCCTATGCCAAGTGGGCAGGGAAGAGTTTGCCCAGCGAAGCGCAGTGGCATCGCGCCGCCTACGGTACGCCGCAGGGAGCAGAGCGAGAATATCCCTGGGGCAGCGAAGCTCCAACAGCGCGGCGCGGCAATGGTGATTTCAAGAGCTGGGATCCCGCGCCGGTCGACGCATCTCCCGATGGTCAAAGTGCGTTCGGCGTACAGGATTTAATCGGCAACGGATGGGAATGGACCTCCACTCTCTTCGCGCCTCTGCCCGGCTTCGAACCGTTTCCTTTCTATAAGGGATATTCAGCCGACTTCTTCGACGGCAAACATTTCGTGATCAAAGGTGGCTCGCCCCGCACTGCGGCCTGCATGCTTCGCCGGTCGTTTCGCAACTGGTTTCAACCTCATTATCAGTACGTCTACGCCGGCTTTCGCTGCGTCAAGAATTAGTCCAAGGGAGTTTTTGCATGATCAACCAAGCGGTTACCGCCGATCCCGTTTATCAGTTTGCCGCCGACGTTCGCGAAGGACTATCCAAGCGCGGCCAAAAGGAATTACCTTCCAAATATCTCTACGACGACGTCGGCTCGGCGTTGTTTGAAGTCATCAGCGTATTGCCGGAATACGGCCTGACTCGTGCTGATGAGCGATTGTTGCGTAAGCACGCCTACGAAATCGTGGACCGGCTGCCCTCAGAAGTAGTGGCGGCCGAACTCGGCAGCGGTAGTGGAAAGAAGACGCGCTTTATTCTCGAAGCCCTGGCCAGCCGCCAACAGACCTACTATTGTCCGATTGAAATTTCGCCCACTGCGCTCGCCATGTGTGAGAGGGAACTGCGCGACATCGATTGCATCAGCATCGTCGGTTTCGAACGCGAATACCTCGACGGCCTGCGCGAAGTTGCTGCCCGCCGCCAGGATGGCGCGCATTTGATGGTGATGTTTCTCGGCAGCACCATCGGCAACTTCGATCGCCCGGCCGACGTGAAATTCCTCCGCGAAATCCGCCGCACTTTGCGTCCCGGAGATTCGCTATTGCTTGGCACCGATCTCGAAAAGCCTCTTCATCAACTGATCGCGGCGTACGACGATTCCCTTGGCGTGACCGCGGCGTTCAATTTGAATCTGCTGGCCCGTATCAATCGCGAACTGGAAGCCGATTTCAACCTCGCTGCATTCGACCATGAGGCCCGATTCAATCAGGAATCACGCAGCATCGAAATGCACTTGAAATCGAAAATAGATCAGACGGTCAGCATTCCGCGAGCGGAACTCTCGGTGCAATTCTCGGCGGGGGAAACGATCTGGACTGAAACTACGCACAAATATTCCCGCCACGAACTCTTGCAAATGGCTATGGCGGCGGGTTTCCGCTGTGAAGCGCAATGGATCGATGCCGAGTGGCCCTTCGCCGAAAACCTTTGGATCGCGGAGTAGGGAATTAACCGCGATTCCCGAACCGCGCTGTGGTAAGGTTTTTGCCAACCGATGGATCCTAAAATCCTAGCCCTCTGCATCCTGATGGGAGCCGTAACCGGCCTGCGCACCATGACCGGTTTAGCGGTCATCAGTTGGTGGGCGCACCTGGGCTGGATTGATCTCAAGGACTCGCGCCCGGCGTTGATCGGATCAACCGTCGCCGTAGTCCTCCTTACCTTGGGAGCGTTGGGCGAATACGTCGGCGACAAGTTGCCGCGCACGCCCAACCGGACCGCTCCCGGACCTCTGTTAGCGCGGCTGATCGCCGGAGGTATTTGCGGCGCGCTGCTCTGCATTGCCTCAGATCAATCGTGGCATTTTGGGCTGGCATTTGGCGCGGTAGGCGCTATCATCGGTAGTTTTGCAGGATACTATGCTCGCACTACTCTGGTTCGAGCCATGCGTAGCGCCGATATTTTCGTCGCAATCCCGGAAGATTTGCTGGCGATCGGGTTGGCGGTTCTAGTCATGGCCTGCCTGTGAATCCGCTATAATTTTTACTTCCTCATGCGTTCCCGCCGTCTTGGTGTTCTGTTCGCGTGGCTCATCTGCACAGCGCCGTTCGCGCGGACGGCGGCCGCGACCCAGCCTAACATCGTATTCATCACCATCGACACGCTACGCGCCGACCACTTGGGATGCTACGGCTACAAAGCCATCCACACCCCGAATCTGGACGGCCTTGCCTCCGAAAGCGTCCGCTTTGAGCGCGCCTACAGCTCAGTTCCGGTAACTCTGCCGTCGCACACCGTGATGTTTACCGGGACGCTGCCCACGCTCAACGGCATGCACGACTTCAGCGGTAACAAGCTTGGCCCGAACCAGACGACGTTGGCCGCAGTGCTAAAAAATGCCGGCTACGCTACCGGTGCGGTGATTGGCTCGGCAGTGCTGGATTCGCGCTTCGGGCTGAATCGCGGTTTTGATTTTTACT
>DATBAT010000143.1:0-11364 GCA_036271375.1 Terriglobales bacterium | reverse complement strand
AATTGGACGTGAAAGTTCAGCAATGCGAGAACCGCTGTTGTCCATGATCGTCTCGATAGAAAGAACATCACCGCGCCGGTGACGAAAGCAAAAGGAGTGTATGAAGCGAATGGTGATACAACGAAAACCACAGAAGTGGATGACCAGAATTCCGCGTGACTAGTTCAGGAATAATGCCGAGTCCATCGACATCCGGCACCAGCACTCGCCAATGTAACCAAGGCGCGCTCTCGCTTGCCCAGCGGACCGGCATTTGCAATGACCCATCCGTTGAGAAGATGCGTAACCGGGCTCATTGTTCACAGCCTTATAGTTCCACCAGGACATCCCCGCCCACAACCTTCAACGGATAAACCACCACCTTGGCCGCCGCATTGTGCCCCGCCTCGCCGGTCACCGGGTCCCATTGCCACCCATGCCACGGGCATACCACTTTGCCGCCATCCACGAACCCTTGTCCCAGCGGTCCGCCACGATGCAGGCAGAGATTGTCCATGGCGCTAAACCTTCCACCGGTGTTGGCGACGCAAATCACTTTTCCGGCGCAAGAAAATTCCTTAGCTTCGTTTTCGGAAGGAAGCTCCGCCTGCGTGGCAATCTTCATGAACGTAGACATTTGAGAAGAATTGTAGAAGAAAGCAAAGACAACAACCTGGGGTGAAGCTCCTTGACGTCTGTGTTTGACGCAACCCCTACCGCGGCTGCAAGGTCTGCGCGATCATCACCTGGCGTTTGAAGTTCTCCGCCATGTTGGCATCAAGCCGAACTTCCGTGGGACGCTTCGCCAGCGACATCTGATCGATCTTGTCCTGTAACTTGAGCAGTGCGTAGAAGAGATTTTCCGGACGCGGCGGGCACCCGATCACATAAACGTCTGTAGGTACGATCTTATCGACTCCCTGCAACACCGCGTAAGTATTGAAGGGGCCACCCACCGAAGAACACGCGCCCATGGAGATCACCCATTTGGGGTCGGGCATCTGCTCATAAATTCGCTTCACCACCGGCGCCATCTTTAACGTTACCGTTCCGGCCACAATCATCAAATCGCTCTGCCGGGGACTGGGGCGAAACACCTCTGACCCAAAGCGCGCAATATCGAAGCGCGCTGTCGAAGAGGCGATCATTTCTATGGCGCAGCAGGCCAGCCCAAAGGTCATTGGCCACACTGCCGATTTGCGTGCCCAGTTGAAAACGTAATCGACCGTCGTGATCAGAAAGTTCTTTTCAAACTTATTCTGCAACCAGGCCATAGAGTCCCTCGATCGGAGCTATCGCAATGGCGGGCCGGATGGAACCAGTCCGTTGGCGGCATCCAGTCTAGGGGCGGGAGGGAAGGGTGTCAATGAGGCTTGCGGATCCAAGAGATCCGCCACCCGCCAAAAGCATCTTCAACCGTTTCCGCCCTTTGACCCATGGCCCCTTTGCACTCGATTTGGGCGGCCGCGATCTGCTTCTTTGTCATCACCCGCGAAAGTGATTTCATGCGGTCTTCGGCGCGCTTGTCCCCGCCCCTTGATGCGATCTCATACCAGCGATGGGCGGCAACATAGTCAAGCGGAACCCCTTTGCCTTGTTCGTAGAGAAAGCCGAGGTCGGTTTCCGCTCGAGGATAGGCTTGGTCTGCCGCCCGCTGCGCCCATTTCGCGGCCTCGAAGAAATCTTGCGGAACCCCCTTGCCCTTGTAGTACATCGACGAAAGATTGTCCTGTGCGGGAGCGTAGCCCTGGTGGGCCGCTGCCTGAAACCACTTCGCCGCTTCCGCATAATCTTTGTGAACGCCCCGGCCTAGAAAATAAAGCGAAGCCAGATTGCTTTTACCGACTGGATCGCCATGCTCCGCTGACTTGCGGTACCACTGCGCAGCCGTGCTCAAGTCTTGCGGCATGCCTTTGCCGTTTTCGTACATCGATCCCAAATTATTTTCCGCGGTGGAGTGTCCCAGTTGACTGGCTTCTCTATATAAGACCTTGGCTTGTTCATAATCTCGAAGTACGCCTCTTCCTTGTTCGTACAAATATGCAAGTACGAATTTGCCATCGGGAGAGCCTAGATCCGACGCCGCGCGAAGCCATTGTGCGGCTTGGGCATAGTCTTGGGAAGCTCCCGTGCCGTTCATGTAGGCCAGGCCCACGCGATATTTGGCTTGAGCGTCCCCGGTTTCAGCCTTATGTTTCAGTACTGAAAACTCTGTTTGGGTGGTTTGGGCAAAGACAGGATTTGTGAACAAGGATAACGAAAGCAGAACCAATGGGAAGATTGCGTATGTTTTCATAGAGGGCCCGTAAAAATCTGACGCGGAATAGACGGGCAGAACGAAAAGTAGTGAGCGCGACGGCGCATGCAAATAATTTATTCTGCAGATTAAGATTTCACTCGACGGGATTTACTTCTCGCGGGACGGGAGAAATGAAAACCAAATTTCAGGTTGTGCAGGGAGACATCACCAGGCAGACCGTAAACGCTATCGTAAACGCTGCCAACAGCTCATTGCTGGGCGGAGGAGGCGTCGATGGGGCGATTCATCGCGCTGCTGGGCCAGAGCTTTTGCACGAATGCCGCTTGCTTGGTGGTTGCAAGACCGGCTTCGCCAAGGCCACCAAGGGCTACAAGATCCCGGCCCAACACATCATTCACACTGTTGGCCCAGTTTGGCGCGGAGGCGAAGCAAACGAAAATGAACTTTTGGCGTCCTGCTACCGTACCTCTCTACAGATAGCCAAAGGACTTGGTGTGCGCAGCATCGCTTTTCCTGCGATCAGCACGGGCATTTATGGGTTTCCGAAACAGCAGGCAGCGGAAATCGCGGTAAGAGAAGTGCGCAACAATTCTGAAGGATTTGAAGATGTGGTCTTCGTTTGTTTCGACGCGGAAACGGCCGGAATTTATGAAGAGCTTTTACGAGAAGACTAGCAACCACGGAGACACAGAGTCCCGGAGAAGAGCGAATCAAAAGGTTTCCCTGCCTTGTCTCTCCGTGGTGAAGAGATTTCTACGGCTCCGCTTCCATCGACTCTACGTGCAATATTTTGGTCTTCGGATCCATGCTGCCCTTGATCTTCACCTTCATTCCGGCAAACTCTTTGGCCTTATCCTGATCGTCCAGGCGCAACACGTCGTTTTTCGACGACAACACGAAATCTCCACCCAGGTATTGAATGCAATACAGCGTGCAGTTACGCGACGTCCCGCCCATCGACTTCCGCTTGAGCATTTCTTCATGCGAGCGCGTCAGCGAATGAACGTTGAGCGAGCATTGACTGTCGGCAATCTCACCGGTAAAGGTCCTGGACTTCTCTTTGTCGGCGCCGGTGGCCGAGAGGCACAGCGCTAGAGCAAGGATCGTAATCCAACTGGCTTTCATGTTTGTTTAGGCCTCACGGAACGACGGTGAACTTCATGTTCATGCCTTCGTGTTCTTCGCTGCAAATCACGGTACAAACCACGATGTAGTCTCCCGGCTCCGCCGGGGCGGTCATTTCAAATTGCTGTGCGCCCGGCATCAGCACCAGGTTCCATCCCTTAACCTTCGAACGATCTGACGCCCGCAGCAAAGTGAACCCATGAATGGTGCCGTCGCGATTCCACGATTTGCCCTTGCGCGCTGTAATCTTCAGCAGGATCGCTTCGCCCGCCTTGACTGTAATCTCCGGCTTCTTCTGGCCTTCGATCTTGTAACGGCTGTCCTTGTCGGCTAGCACCTCGATGACATGAACATCGTTCGCGGACAATGCGGAGCCGACCAGAAGAAACGCGACGAGCTTACAGAAACTCACATGCATCTTTCTTACTGCGTCATGTAGTAAAGGATGTAGCGCATGTCCTCGTCCGTAATGGTCGCGCGCACCCGCATGTGGCGGACGATGGTCGCCATCATGCGCGGGGGGAATTTGTGAGGCGCAGCATGGCACCGTCCGCAATTCGACTTGAAGCGGTGTTCGCCTTCCACTCTCATGTTTTCTGCATCGTCGGCATCGCGAGCGACGGGTATGTTCGAGTCGCTTGGCTTAGCCGCGGCGAAAACGAACGTGCCCAGCGCCATCGCTGCTGTCAAAAATAGGATCTTGATCCTCATCGCGTCGGCCCCAGGGGGATCGCGAAGCGATACGCGAGACCCACCGTCCAAACATTGGCGTTGCCGTCCGAGTTGAAACGCCGTCCAAAACTGCCCGTAGCCTTCAGTCCGTCGGCCAGATAGTAGTTAGCGCCAAATTCCGTCTGCTTGGTGTCGACATCGAACAGCCCATACTCTTCCGCTTCGTCTTCCTCAATTCCAGGCGCGGCGAAGAACTGCTGCGTGCGAACCACTAGCTCCGTCTTGCGCATCGCCTTCTGCCAGAACTGTAACTGGTTCAGGCGATAAGCGCCTTCAATCCAGTAGCCGCTGCCGTCGTCGGAGCGCGCGTACTCTGACCGCAAATTCAGAGGAATTCTCAGAGGCTGCCATGCAAAATGAAACCCAAACGCATTAGGACGATCTTCCTGAAGCTCATGCTGGAAAGAAAATCCTGCTTCGATGCGCGGGCCAGGCAGAAAGAATCCCGCGCGCATGCCTGCCAACCGGTCGGACTCGAATTTGTTTACGGTGCTTAACGTCGAAAAATAAGTCGCGTAGTTGAGCGAAATCTTAGGATTGATAGCGAACCCGCCGCGCAACATCACGCCATCACTTGATCCAGTTCCCAGCGGATAGATCAGCGGCGTATTTTGCAGATCGCGAATCCAGATGGGATAGAGGCGCTCGTTATAAATTCCGAACGGAGTTAAAAATCGCCCCCCGGTGATGGTTACATAGCGGTTAAGAAGGTAGTCGACCTGCAAGTAGTCGATGTCCTTGCCAACCATGCCCCTGTATGGATCTCCCGGTTCCTCCCGTTCGAGTTCGCCTTCGAATGCCGCGCGGCCTTCGACCAGCCACTTGTCCCCCAACGGCAACAGCAGCACGGGCGTGACCTGCGGCGAAAGATACCGTTCCTGTCCTGCCCCGCTGGCAATGAAGCCGGCGTTACCGGTAAGAATCGGAATCGGTCGCTCAGAATTGGAATCGGTTTGCGCAGAAAGTGCAGGAACGAACCCGGCAAGGACAAGCAGGCAGGCGAGACTGCTCGGGCCTAAAGCCCGGCGCAGGCGGCGACGCAAATACCCACAAAAGTTCACAAAACTCCTCGCCCCATCTTGTATTGTGTTGACCCATTCGACAGAGTTAAAGATAACTACGGTAACTTCACCGAAAACCTTTCCGGTGTATCTCCGACTCAACTAGAATTTAAGACGTGATCTCGGTTCTCCATTTGGGTGTGCTCGACTACGCTACCGGGCTAAAACTGCAAAACCGTCTGGTGGATCTGCGTAAGCAAGGTGCGATCGGCGACGTTCTACTGCTGCTGGAACACCCCCCCGTTATCACCCTGGGACGAAACGCTAAAGCTGCGAACATCATCGCTGCGCCTGAGTTGCTGTCCCGTCGCGGCGTAGAAGTTTTCGAGTCCGACCGTGGTGGGGACGTGACGTTCCACGGTCCCGGCCAGTTGGTCGGCTACCCCATCTTCGATCTGCGGGCATTTCCGTCCAACGAAGAAAATCGCAAGACTCTGGGCGCCATCGAATATGTTCGACGCCTGGAGGAAGTGCTGATTCGAGCCTGTGCCACGTTCGGCATTGCAACGAAACGAATTCCGGGGCTGACCGGAGTGTGGACGGAAACCGACGCCAAGATCGCAGCCTTGGGAGTTCACATCTCGCGAGGAGTTACGTCGCACGGACTTGCGCTCAACGTAACCACCGACTTGAGTTTTTTCAACCTGATCATTCCATGTGGCATTACCACCAAGCCAGTGACGTCGATGGCTAAAGAGCTGGGTAATCCGCCGAGCATGGAGGAAGTAGCCAACACCGTCTCCCGCCAATTCGGACAGGTTTTTGGAAGCCAGATGCTTTGGCTCGACAGTCTTGACTCGCTGCTTGGTCCGCCGGTTGGTGTTCCGATGCAGCCTCCTATGGAACTCCGGAAGATTCATCCCGAGGACGATTCCGCCTGGGCATAATCATCGTCAACGACAAATAGCTTTTCCTTCGTGTACCTTGATCTCCTGCGAAGATAACGCGGAGGCGATTCATGTCCAAGCCCAATTTTTCCCGCCGATCATTCCTCAGCCTCGCTGCCGCCTCTGCTGCCACCATCCCTTTCATGAATGAACCCATGCTGGCGGCCGCCGCGCGCAGATCAATTCCGCATCCTCCGCTTTCAAAAGACGCGGTGATGATCGACTACAACGAGAATCCGCTGGGGCCGAGCGACGCCGCCCGCAGAGCCGTTGCCGACATGATTCCTCTCGGCGGGCGCTATTGCGACAGTTACACCGAAGAGTTGCTACAGACTTTTGCTAGGCAGGAAGGCGTTGGAGACGACCAGTTCCATATGTTCGCCGGTTCTACGGTTCCGTTGTATGGCGCGGTTGTCGCCCACACTTCACCGCAGAAAAGCTACGTCACCGCCGACCCCGGATACGAGGCTGGAGTCTTCACCGCCTCCGTCACCGGCGCACGTGTGGTGAAAGTCCCGCTCACCAAGACTTACGCTCATGATGTCAAAGCGATGATCGCCGCGGCACCCGATGCTGGCCTCTTCTATCTATGCAGCCCTAACAACCCAACCGGAACGTTGACCCCACTGGCCGATATCGCTTATCTAATCGACAACAAGCCGACGGGCTCGGTAGTCGTGGTGGACGAGGCCTACACCCACTTCACTGAAACGCCTTCGGCGATTGAATTTGTAAAGGCTGGCAAAGATCTCATCGTTCTGCGGACGATGTCGAAGGCTTACGGAATGGCGGGCCTGCGATGCGGATTTGCCATCGCTCGCCCCGATCTGCTGACGCCGATCTTGAATCACACCGGGGACAATTTCATGCCGGTCCCGGCGGTGGTGGCCGCTCTCGCCAGTCTGAAAGATCCGCAACTGGTGGCGGAGCGCCGCCGCATCAACGCCGCTAATCGTCAAGAGACTTTCGCCTGGCTCGACCGCAATCAGTATTCCTACATTCCCTCGCAGTCGAACTGCTTCCTGCTCGATACCAAGCGGCCGGGACGCGAGACGATCGAAGCCATGGCGAAAGAGGATGTATATATCGGACGGGTATGGCCTTCGTATCCCAATCACGCCCGCATCACGGTGGGAACTCACGACGAAATGGGCCGGTTTCAGGAAGCGTTCAAGAAAGTAATGACTGGGGCAGTGGCGTTTTCGGTCGGAGTGCCGCGGGTCCGGCGTATGCGAGGCTCCCTGCTGAGTTAACGTAGGGGCAGGTGTCCTCACCTGCCCGAGCAACTTCCACCATCCGCAAGACGGCCAACCCTTGCATTCCCAACCTTTTATCAACTCTGTCCATCCTGTGCGAGTCGAAGGACCCCTCAGATCTCAAACGTCTTGTATACGGCTTCACTGGGAGTTCTCTTCTAGAAGCTTCTGGCCAGACCTAATACCACCGCCAACCGTGTGGGATTCTTCGACTCCGTTGTGACTTCGCTTCGCTCGTCACAACCCCGCTCAGGCTGACAGAGTAATAAGGTGAGGACACCCGCCCCAACGTGGTCTCTAGCCAATCATCCGCGCTCGGGGTAGCATTTAGCAGCGCGGTCTTTCATGACGAACAAAAACAAACCGAAGTCTTCCTCTAACGGCAACCATCCAAAACCGTCGCTGGCCAACCCCCAGGAACGCACCTACTCCATCCCCGACACTCGCCTGGAGAAGCCGGCCTTCAAAGTCACCCAAAGCCGCAAAGACGAAGCCGTCCGCTACGAAATCATTGGCGACCTCAACGCGCCCGTGCCGCCGATTCGCGAGTCGAAATATCTGAGCAAGCAGCAGTCGATTGAGATTTATCGCTTCATGGTCATGAACCGCAAAATGGAGACGGCGCTCGAAAATCTCTACAAGCAGGGAAAAGTCGTCGGCGGCGTCTACTTCGGACTAGGACAGGAAGCCTGCTCGTGCGCTTCGGCTTATGCGTTGGGGAAAGACGACTGGTTTGCGCCCATGATTCGCAACCAGGGATCGCTGCTGGTGCGCGGCTTTAAGGCCCGCGACACCATGATGCAATACATGGCGAAAGCCGATTCGCCGACTAAGGGCCGAGACGGTACTTCGCACTTCGGCGACATCTACGAACGCAACATGGTCTCGCCGATTTCGATGCTGGGCGATCTGGTCCCGGTGATGGCTGGCGTGGCGTTGGGTGCCCGCCTGCAAGGCCGCAACGTGGCTGTCATGACCTACATCGGCGACGGCGGCCAATCCACCGGCGTTACCTACGAAGGCATCAACTTCGCCGCCGTGCAGAATCTTGGCCTCGTTCTCTTCATCGAGAGCAATCTCTGGGCCTACTCGACGCCTTCTGAGATGCAGTACAAAGTGAAGGACTTGGCGGAACGCGCCATCGGCTACGGTGTCCCCGGCGTGATTGTCGACGGCACCGACGCCTGCCAGGTTTACGACGCGGCCCGGGACGCAGTCGAACGCGCTCGCCGTGGCGAAGGGCCGACGCTGATTGAAGCAAAGATGATGCGCATGAAGGGACACGCCATCCACGACGGCGCGGATTACGTCCCCAAGGCGATGCTGGAATACTGGAAGCGCCGCGACCCCATTGCGCGATTCGAAAATTATCTGGTGAACGTGAAGAAGTGGCTGACGCCGGCGGAAAACAAAGAGCTGATCGCTGGTGTAGAAAAGGAAATCGAGCAGGAGCGGGAAATAGCCGTGAATTCGCCGATGCCGAAACCGGAATCGGCCCTGGGCGGCGTCTACTGCGAACCCGGCTGCCATGAAATTAAACCAAAATACGGCATGCCCAAAGTTAGGACAGGGAAGTCTGCGATAAAAGAAAGCGAAGCTGCTCTGCACTTCAAGTAACTTCACCACCCACCACGGAGAAAATCTCTCGCTTGGTTTTCTCCGTTACTCCGTTCCCCTGTGGTTAACGCTTTTCAACCACGAACCGTGTCAAACTCACCCCATGTTTTCCACGGTGGCCCACGATCTCACCTATGCCATCCGGCAGCTACGCCGTAACCGTGGCTTCACCATCACTGTCGTACTCACCCTCGCCCTCGGCATCGGCGCTACCACCGCCATTTTCAGCTTGGTCGACGGAATTCTTCTCCGGCCGTTGCCGTATCCCGAAGCGCAAAATCTGGTCGCGATCAATACCCTGACTTTCCCTCCGGGAGTCAACGACCCTGCGGCTGCCGACCAGAACGGAACGTCTTATCCAGACTTTTTCGATTGGCAGCGCCAGACTCGAAGCTTTGAATCACTGGCCGCGTGCCATACCATCACTCGCCTCTTTTCCAAGATGGATGGTTCGAATGCGCGAGTGATCCCGGGCGCGCGCGTCTCCGCCAACTTGTTCCCCACGCTACGCGTGGTTCCCGCACTTGGCCGCAACTTTCTTCCCGACGAAGAACTGCCGGGCGGTCGAGCGGTAATGCTCAGCCATGAAATATGGATTTCGGACTTCGCATCTTTGCCAGGCGTAATCGGGCAGTCGATCAAAATCAGTGATGTACCCTTCGTCATCGTCGGTGTGATGCCGGCGAATTTTCACTATCCGCTCGACGAACCTGCTTTCTATTGGACGACGAACGCTATCGAGCAAGAAGGGCCCTTCCCGGCGAAACGCAACGACAATTTCGTGTCGGTAGTGGGCCGTCTCAAAACAGGAGTGACGGTCGAACACGCTAAGGCTGAGATGAACGCCGTCCAGCAGGGCCTGGCGCAGCAATACACTGAGATCCGTGAACAACACGGAGCAGCCGTAATGCCCCTGCTCGATGCCAACGTCGCAGGCGCTCGAGAGCCGTTGGTTATTCTTTTCGCTGCGGTTGGTGTCGTGTTGCTCATCGGGTGTGCGAACGTCGCAGGATTGCTGCTGGCTCGCGCTACGAATCGCAAACCGGAACTGGCGTTGCGCGCCGCTCTGGGTGCAACCCGCCAGCGGGTCGTGCGCCAACTGCTGGTTGAGTCACTGATCCTGGCGCTACTGGGTGGAATCGCAGGCGGAGCGACCGCAGTCGTTCTTCTCCAGACTTGTGTTCAGTTCCTTCCCCACGATTTGCCGCGGACATTCGCAGTCGAAATCGACAGCCGGGTAATGGCCTTTGCCATCGTCCTCTCAGCCATAACTACTTTGCTGTTTGGTCTCATACCCGCGCTGCGCACGTCGCGAGTCAGTCCGATAGAAGCCCTCCGCGATGGTGGACCGAACTCAACCGCCGGGCGACACCGCAATCGCCTTCATCACGCTTTGGTGGTCGGGGAGATTGCTCTGGGGTTCACACTACTCGTGGGATCGGGATTGCTCATCCATAGTTTGGAAAAAATGTTGGCGATTAATCCGGGCTTCGACATGGAACGCACTGTTTTCTTCGACGTGGCTCTGACCAACGCGCGCTTCACTGGCAGCGAAAAAGTCTTGTTCATTGACAAGCTGCTCCCGAAGTTGTCCGCCATTCCTGGGGTTGAAATGGTCAGTGCCGGCCATCCCATTCCGCTTCGCTGGGGCGCATGGACGCCGATGACCATCGCAGGCCATCCGCAATCGCCAGAGGATCAGCCCTCGGCGGTGGCAGCCGTCACTGAGCCAGGCTATTTCGAGACCCTTTCCATTTCCCTTTTACGGGGCCGTACCTTTACGCCGCACGATAACAATGCAAAGTCCGCGCCAGTCGCCGTCATAAACCGCACTTTTGCCAATAAATATTTTCCAGGAGAAGATCCGATCGGCCGTTACTTCACCCCGACATTTACCGAAACCAACGAGCCGATCATGGGACGCGAGATAGTCGGCGTTGTTGGAGACACGCGAACCGGCGACAACTTCGAACCCTACATCCCGCAGTTTTATCTTCCCTACGCGCAAAACCCGAGTCACCAACGAACTCTGATTGTGATGAAAGTGAAGGGTGATCTTTCGAGCTACGAAGAAACGGCGAGAAAGATCGTGGCCGGGATGGACAAGGACGCTCCGCTGTTTGGCTACAGCACTTTTTCCTCTGACCTCTTGAATGACAACAGCCAGCCTCGCTTCGAAGCCTGGGTGGTTTCCGTCTTTGCAACCATCGCCTTGTTTCTTTCCGCGGTAGGTTTGTATGCCGTTCTTTCCTACCTCGTAGCCGAAAGGAACCGCGAGATGGGTCTCCGCATGGCGCTCGGAGCATCGCGCGCGGATGTGTTGCGTCTGGTAATGCGAAGGGGCTTGGTTCTCGTGTGTGCAGGAATCGCAATTGGCGCGATTGCGTCAATCTTCGCCGGTCGCTTGCTGGAAGACTTGCTTTTCAACGTGACCGCACTGGATCAGT
>DATBAT010000142.1:0-4260 GCA_036271375.1 Terriglobales bacterium | reverse complement strand
TCTAATAGCCAGCGATGTGCCCCTCCGGTAATGCAAATCCATCCCATGCCGATACCTACCTAGGCTGGAGTTAATGCTCCGTTATCCAGAAACTAATGCGTCGGAAAGCCCAAATGGCCGTCGAGAGCCTGATTCGTGTCTTAATCGCCCCTCGCAAGCGCACCAAGCAAATCCTGCGCACCTTTGCGTCCCTGCTGTTGCTGCTCGCGGCTGGGAAGGCGCACGCCAAAATAGATGACCACCCCGCCGCCACGGACTCGCTTACGCACCTCAGTCTGGAGGAACTTGGTAACGTTGAAGTTACAACGGTTTCCAAGGAGCCGGAAAAAGTCTCGAAGACTCCAGCCGCGATTTACGTCATTACCCAGGACGATATACGAAGATCGGGCGCGACCTCGATCCCGGAAGCCCTTCGGCTGGCGCCCGGCGTCGAAGTGGCTCGCATCGATTCAGATCACTGGGCCATCGGGGTCCGCGGTTTCGAGGGCGAATTTTCCAAGTCGCTGCTGGTCCTGATTGACGGCAGAAGCGTGTACACCTCTTTGTTCGCCGGCGTTTACTGGCAAGTGCAGGACACCATGCTGGAAGATGTTGACCGCATCGAAGTCATCCGCGGCCCCGGCGGCACCATCTGGGGCGCCAATGCCGTCGATGGTGTCATCAACATCATCACCAAAAGCGCCAAGAACACCCATGGGGCATTGGCCGTGGTGCGCGGCGGGAGTCTCGATCAGGGGACGGTGGAATTTCGCTACGGCGGCGGAAACGGCAAAGGTCTCGACTACCGCATCTACGGCAAGAACTCCACCTATGGACCCGAGTTTCATCCCGACGGTAAAAACTTCGACGATTGGAGGAACACCCAGTTCGGCTTCCGCACCGACTGGAGCGCATCGTCGAAAGATGCGGTGACCATCGAAGGTGACATTTACAAGGGCACCGATGGCGAACGCGTCTCCGTTTCCACATACTCACCCCCCGCCAGCCAGGTAATTGACGGCAACCACGACACTGGAGGCGGCAACCTGCTGGCGCGCTGGCAGCGCACCTTCGCCGGCGGTTCCGATATTCAGTTGCAGGGCTACTTCGATCGCACCCAGCGCTTCAGTCCGCAGCTCGGAGAAATCCGCGACACCGTCGATATCGACTTCATTCACCATTTGAAATTGAAATGGCGCCAGGAACTGACGTGGGGCGTTGGCGCTCGCTGGAGCCCCGACATCATCGACCAGAAGTTCCCGACTCTCGACTTCGAACCGCATCGCGAAACCGATAGCATCTACAGCGGCTTCCTGCAGGAACAATTTACCCTCGTTCCCCGCAAACTCTCGCTGAGCCTGGGTTCCAAACTCGAGCACAACAACTATTCGGGTTTCGAATATCAGCCTGACGGGCGGTTGCTCTGGACACCCACGGAACGCCAAACCGTTTGGGCCTCTGTAACGCGCGCGGTACGTACGCCTTCGCGGTTGGACCAGGACCTTCAGCTAACCGACTATCTTGCTCCGAGTCCGCTACCTACGTATCTCCGGGTGGTAGGAACGCAATCGTTTCGTTCCGAGCAGTTGCTGGGCGCGGAACTGGGCTATCGCAGTTCGCTGCGGCGGGACCTGTACGTCGATATCGCGGCCTTCCACAACAATTACCGCGATCTGTACGGCTACGGCAATGGTACGGGTCTGCTGGAACTCACGCCGTCGCCGGCGCACCTGGTTTTGCTGCTTCCTCTCGCCAATGCTCTGCGTGGCGAGACTGCGGGTATCGAGATCTCATCCGCCTGGAGGCCGGCGGCATGGTGCGAACTCAAGGGTTCGTATTCGTTCCTGCACCTGGCGGTCGGCGACAAGCCGGGATTCACCGATGGCCTGAACACGGTTTCCGATAATGGTTCCAGTCCGCACCATCAGTTTCAGTTGCATCCGCAACTCAATCTGCCGCGACAACTGGAATTAGACGCGACCTTCCGTTACGTCTCGAAATTGCCTGCGCAAATGGTGAACGATTACACCACCGCCGACCTGCGCGTGGGCTGGCAGGTCAGGGAGAGCTGGGGATTTTCCCTCGTCGGACAAAACCTGCTTCAACCCCATCACGCTGAGTTCGGAAGCGACGTGGACACCATCGTCGGCGTAAGAAGAAGCGTGTACGCACAGCTTGTGTGGAAAAAATGAGGCGGCTTACGGACCAAAGCGACGGCCGCCGGGTCCGAAGGGCGGGAAGCACTTCCAGGTGTTGGCCCAGGCTGATGCCAGTGCTGTTCCATGTTGCCGTTTGCCTCTCGGGAGTAACCGTTGTAGCAAACCGGCTAGCGGCTGCCGACCGCAAGCCAACCGAATACCAGGTGGAGGCCGCCTACCTTTTCAACTTCGGCAAATTCGTTGATTGGCCGCCAACCAGTCTGCCCAACACCGAAGCGCCGCTGGTGGTTTGTGTTTTAGGCGAAGACCCTTTCGGATCATCGCTGGACAGCATTTTGCAGCGCGGGACCGTAAAGGGCAAAGCAATAACGGCAAAACGCATCGGCCGTGTCGAAGAAGTCGCCTCTTGCCAGGTCCTTTACATCAGCGCTTCCGAGGCCGGCAGCGTTGACAGGATTTTGAATGGCGTCGGCAAGATCTCGGTCCTCACCGTCAGCGACATGCCGCAATTTCTGGACCGGGGAGGAATGATCCAGTTCGTCCTGGAGGAAGGAAAAATTCGCTTTCAGATCAATTTGAACGCCGCCGAGAACGCGCGGCTGGTGCTCAGCTCGGAGCTTCTGAAGGTGGCCATGACCGTGAAAAGGAAGTAACGGCAGCTTTAGGCGTACGACTTATGGTGCGATTTCGCAATCTATCCATTGCGCGAGAACTGACGGCGCTCAATCTGCTGGTGAGCGGCGCAACCCTCCTGCTCGCGCTCGCCGCGCTGAGTTCGTACGATATTTATATGTTTCGGAAAAGCACGGTAAGCAATCTTTCCACGCAAGCCCAGATCATCGGGTCGAACACGGTGTCGGCGATTGTGTTCGACGATTCCAAATCCGCGGAACAGACTCTCACCGCATTGAAAGCGGCGCCGCGCATTGTTTACGCCGGTATCTACACCCCTGAGGGCACAGTGTTCGCCGAATATTGGAGAGATGGCAAGGGGCGCATTCCTCCCATGCGGTCGGCTCCTCCAGGCCGGGACCAACTGCACTGGTTCGATGCCGATCAGCTTGCGCTGGTGCAGTCCATTGTTTCCGACAAGAAGGTGATCGGAGTGGTTTACATCCGCTCCGACCTACTCGGACTGTTCAATCGGCTCAAGGGATATCTCCTGACCAGTCTGTGCCTGTTCGTGGTGTGCCTGGCCATTGCTCTGCTCTTGTCGGGGTTGTTCCAACGCACCATTTCTGAGCCGATTGTGCAGCTGGCGCAGACTGCCCAAGTGGTTTCCCAGGAGAAGAACTACAGCATCCGTGCCCCCAGCCCTCGCGGCGAAAATGAAGTGGGAAGCCTGGTTCGCGCTTTCAACGAGATGCTAGCGCATATTCAGGAGCGCGACGCGGCCCTGCTGCAAGCGCACGACGACCTGGAACGACGCGTCCAGGAACGCACCGCGGAACTCACCGCCTCAAAAGGCGAACTGGAAGCTTTTTCTTATTCGGTTTCCCACGACCTGCGCGCGCCCCTGCGGAGCATTGACGGATTTAGCCAGGCCCTGCTGGAAGACTATCAGGACAAGATCGACGATTCCGGCAAGGACTACCTCCGGCGCGTGCGCGCAGCGACTCAGCGAATGTCGGCGCTGATCGATGACTTGCTGAACCTTGCGCGCGTGACCCGGGCCGAGATGAAGACGGAACCGATCGATCTCGCTCCTATGGCGCGATCTATCGCCGCCGATCTGCAAACCGAACAGCCCGGGCGCACTGTGGATTTCATCATCGAAGACAATCTCACGGTCAACGCGGATCCCCGCCTGATGCGGGTGGTGATGGAAAACCTGCTTGGCAACGCGTGGAAATACACCTCCCGCCACAACTCGGCACGAGTGGAGGTAGGTCGCCACGCAAGTAACGGAAAATCAACTTTCTTCGTTCGCGACAATGGCGCCGGCTTCGATCAGCAATATGCGTCACGGCTGTTCGGAGCCTTTCAGCGGCTTCATTCGGCGACGGAATTTCCGGGGACCGGCGTGGGCCTCGCCACCGTGCAACGAATTATCCGCCGCCACGGTGGAGAAGTTTGGGCGGAAGCCCAAATCCAGAAAGGCGCCACTCTCTACTTCACCCTT
>DATBAT010000141.1:0-7537 GCA_036271375.1 Terriglobales bacterium | reverse complement strand
TAGGTCTTGTAGATCGGCGCGTTGAAAAGCGAATTGGTCATCACGTCGAGAAATGTTTCGGGCGCGACACCAGATTTGCGCATGAGCGCGCACGCTTCCGCCATGCTCTCAATCACTGTGGTGATCATGAAATTTCCAGCCAGCTTGATTACGTTGGCGGCGACCGGATCGTCTCCCACGCGAAAAACCTTCTGCCCAATGACCTCAAGCAGCGGCTGGCAGCGACCAAGTTGAGCAGTCGCACCTGCGGCAACCACAAAAAGTTTGGCAGCGGCAGCGGCGTCGGGGCGGCCGAAGACGGTGGCCGACACATAGTGTTGTTTCTGTTCTGTGTGGGCAGAGGTGAGGCGACGGGACAACGCAACGCTGATTGTGCTCAGAGAAATGTGAAGCGCGCCTGCGGCGAGAGCGGGAACGAATCCTTGAGAGCCGAACGCGACTGCTTCGAGCGCATGGTCGTCGGCCATCATCGTCATCACGATGTCGGCACCGGTGGCGGCTTCTGCCGGTGTCGCAGCCACCGATGCACCCAACGGCTTCAAAGCGTCGGCTTTGCTTTTCGTACGGTTGTAAACGACGAGGTTGTGCTCCGCCTTAAGCAGGTTCTGCGCGATGCCCGTGCCCATCTGTCCGAGCCCGATGAATCCGATTTTCATGGGAAATAGTCCTCTCCATGAATATATCTCCCGGTCTTTGGATGAATGAAATTCGATAGAAAGCGATCCGTGAAGATTAGTGGCCGCCTTGACCGTCAAATCAAAAACAGAACTTATTTCCCTCCTGAAACGTATAGTTAAACGTCGATTCCTTCGTTTGCCTGATTATTTGTTGGGTAGACAGGGAAGTCGTTGACAGAATGGGGTTTGCTTCGTCTATCGCCGCAGTGGCGAATGCTTTAAACGCATTGTGCCGCGGATGGCAAGTGATAGAATCTGGTCGTCTCAATGGACAAAAGCGTCACACTCTTCGATCTGGCCGATGCGTTAGGAATCTCGACTGGCACGGTTCACCGTGCCCTCCATGACCATCCCGGAGTCAGCGCCGCCACCAAGGCGCGCGTGCTCAAGATGGCCAAGACGCTCGGCTACCGTCCGAATCTCGCGGCGCGGTTCCTGTCCTCTAAACGCAATCTTTCGGTCTCGGTGAACACGCTCCAAGGCACCACTTCTTTCTGGGACGAGGTCCGCGCCGGCATATCCGAGGAAGCGCGATCCTTGTTGCTGGAGAAGATTGACGTCCAATTCCGCACCTATCCGCACATCGGGGACGGCGAGGAAGAAGCCTTTGAAGAAGCGGTGAAGGCGCAGGTCGATGGCATCGTCATTTTTCCCACCGATATAACCAAATTGCGCTCGTGGATTCAAAAAGCTTCGAACCTTCGCATCCCGATTGTTTGTGTGGCGACTGACGCTCCTGGCACCGAAAGGCTGGCGGTGGTATCCATCGATGCCTTGGCAAGCGGAGCATTGGCTGCCGATTTGATGGGACGAATCCGTGGCGGCAAGGGCAAAGCGGCCGTGACTTTGAGCTGCATGGCCATCGCCGAGCATGCGGAAAAGCATAAAGCGTTCGGCGAGACACTGGCTTCGTACTATCCGCAGATGAGTTTGCTCGAGCCGATCGAGGACGGTGACGTCGAGTCCGTCGCTTACGACAAATGCCGGCGGCTGTTCGAAGCGCATCCCGATTTGTCAGGAATTTATGTCACCACGGAAGCGTCGATTCCGGTGATCCAGGCGGCGCGCGACGCCGGAGTTCTGCCGCACCTTACCATCATCACAACGGATTTATTTCCCGCCCTGGTACCGGAGATTCGGTCCGGCACAGTAGTCGCGACCATCTATCAGCGGCCTAGAACCCAGGGCCGCATGGCGTTCCGCACTCTTCATGGATTCGTCGCGGAAGGGCAGTACCCAACTTCACCAATCACGCTTGCTCCTCATCTGGTGATGAGAGGCAATCTCGATTTCTTCCTGCAACGCCAATCGCTCGAACCGGATGACGAAATGAAACCGCAGGAAGTTCGCAGCGCTCCCGCGCCTTTGCAGCAACGCTTCGGTTGATTCAAAGTGCCACGCGTAGAGGCAGAGCCTGTGCTGAGCGAAGTCGAAGCATGTCCTCACCCTGCCTCACCACAAACCTCAAGAGCTCCTTCCGCTAAGGCGTAACCGTCAGCGCCTTCCCTGAATACGAAACCACTTTGTCCGGATTTTCCGTCGCGTCCACACCCATGCCGTGGTTCTCTCCCACGAACGTTACGCGGAAGGTTCGCGACTCCAACATCCCGGGGAACTGGCCCTTGCGGTCGCCGATAGTCAGGGTTTGCTTGGCATCATCCCAGTGGATCCGGATGGTCGCGTAGGCGCCCTTCTCGTAATTGTAGGAATCGTTCTCATCTTCGTAGATCGTAAAATCGCCATCGGCCCCGCGATAGACGCGGACCTCCATTGGATCTTCGGGTTTCTGCGTTGACCACTCAAGATCGGGACCCATGGGCAAGATCGAACCGGCGCGAATATAAAGCGGCATCTTGTCGAGCGGGGAAGCAGCGTCGATCATGCTGCCGCCATCAGCCTTACGGCCCGTCCAGAAGTCGTACCAGGTCGCGTGCGGTAGATATAGGCGGCGGGTCGTGGCCGCAGGCTCGGTGACTGGGCTCACCAGAAATGCCGGGCCATACATGTATTGATCGCCAATATTGAGCGCACGCACGTCATCGCGGAAGTCCAGCGCCAGAGGCCGCATCGGCGTATAGCTCTGGTTGGTCGTCATCCAGGCCATGGAATAGATGTAGGGCAGCAACCGGTAACGGAGCCGGTCAAACTTGGTGAGAATGGCCTGCGCCTCGGGCCCATAGGCCCAAAGCTCGTTCTGGTCGGTCGAGCGCGTCCCGTGGACGCGGAAAATCGGACAGAACGCTCCGTACTGGAACCAACGCACAAAGAGTTCGCGATAGGCCGGATCGTCGGACTTGACTGAAACGAATCCTCCGATGTCGGTCGTCCAGTAGGGAATTCCCGACAAAGCGAAATTGAGCCCTGCCGGAATTTGCCGCCGGAAGCTGAAAAAGTCGGAATTAATATCGCCCGACCATGCAGTCACTCCGTAACGCTGATCGCCGGCAAACGCCGAGCGCGAAAGAATGAAGACACGCTTCTTGTCGGAAGCCGCCCGCTGTCCGTCGTGTACCGCGCCCGTCGTGAACAAGGGAAAGAGATTTACGTAACGGTCGCCGCTGCCAATGGCGAGCTTGTGTCCCAGTAAAATGTTTTCTTCCAGGCCCTCGGTCTCAGGCTCGGTTGTGTCCAGCCACCAGGCATCGACGCCGATGTCGAACAGAGCTTTCTCCATCAGGTTCCAGTAATATTTGCGCGCCTCTGGACTGGTCGCGTCGTACACCGCCATCCCCGCGGTGTGATAAGGAGGCTTGGCGAATTTGAATTTATCGACGAACCAGCCTTTCTTGTCCATCTCGTCGTAGACGGCCGAGCCAGGCTCGAAGAACGGCCACACCGAAAGCATCAGGTGGACGTTTTCACGATGCAATTCATCGACCATGCCTTTCGGATCTGGATAATTCTTGTTGAAGACGTGTTCGCCTTTGCGATTCCACCAGAACCAATCCTGCACGATGTTGTCCAGCGGAATGTGCAGGTCACGATATTTCTTGGCGACGCCGAGGATTTCTTCCTGCGATTTGTAGCGGTTCTTGCATTGCCAGAATCCATAAGCCCACTTGCCGAACATGGGAGCCTGCCCGGTCAAATCGCGATAGTCGGCGACGACTTTGTCGAGGTCAGGCCCGTAGAAAAAGTAGTAGTCGATAACGTCGGCAACTTCCGAACTGATGTAGAGATAGTTGGCGAAGCGATTATTGAACCGGCTGCGCGAGGTGTTGTTCCAGAAGATGCCATAGCCATTGCTCGAAACCAGGAAGGGAACGGCAATGGCAGTATTGTCCTGCGAGATGTCGACCGACTCTCCGCGGTAATTCCACACGCCTGCCTGATGCTGGCCCAGTCCGTAAAGGGCTTCGCGAGACCCGTAGATATTGACGAATGACTCGGCGCGGTAGGTATCCTCGCCGTTTACTTTGACGGGAGTCAGATGCCGGTTGGCTTCCTGGACGATTTGTTTTCCATCGGCGTCCTGATAGGTGATGCTGCCGTCGATCTTCGAAACCACCAGCTTCAGCCGGGAGGTCGAAATCGTGACGTTGTCGCCGGCGGACTGCATCGTCCACTTCGCGCCCGGCCAGTCCGATTTGGTGACGACATAGTCTTTAGTATTTGGGAACGACGCGGTCGGCGAGTAGAGCACGTGAATGATGGTGTCGGTGCAGACCTGAAGCTTGAGCGTTCCGGTCCCCATGGCGAACTGCACGCCGTCCGATTCCCGCTGCACGTCTTTGATGGGGTTGGCGGGAGTCCACTGGGCCTGGGCGGTAAGCGCCGCCAACAAAACCAAACCAACCGCTGTTACCTTCAGGACTGTCTTTCGATCCAGCATCGATCCTCGTTTCTTCGCGTCGCGAAGCGTAGGCTGGCGGCATAGTGACCGTAAGCGTTTACGCGGGTGCTATCTTACACCGCCGTCGCAACCATCTTGCTCGCTTCGCGGTTCTGCGCGCAGCTTTAGGAATGGGCATCAGCTTTCTCTAAGCCATCTACGATCGGTCAAGCGAGTGGTTGTAACTGCTGAGATTCGCCGGTGCAGTTGCGCGTGATCCCCATGCCGGTCAGAAGGATTTCATCCTTCATTTCTGGAACGCCGGCTGCGAAAAAATGCTTGCAGCAGTTCGGCGCTACGTCCGGCTAGTACGCCGCCGTGCACTTCCATCCGATGATTCAGTTGCGGATGATTGATAACTTGCATCACAGAATGCACTGCTCCGGCCTTCGGATCGTCAGCGCCATAAACGAGGCGCTTTAAGCGCGCGTGAGTCATGGCTCCTGCGCACATGGCGCAGGGCTCGATGGTCACGAATAGTTCGCAGTCGATCAGGCGATGATTGCCCAGTGTTGCTCCGGCATCGCGCAAGGCTATGATTTCTGCGTGTGCTGTAGGGTCATCGTCGGTTAGGTTGCGGTTCCAGCCGCGGCCCACTATTTCGCCTTTACGTACGACGACAGCGCCGATCGGAACTTCGCCGGCTTCGAGAGCACGTTGCGCCATGCGAAGAGCTTCTTCCATCCAGAGTTCGTCGGAGGCTTTTGCGGGGATGTTCTCGGCGGCGGGAAAAGTCATGTGCGGATGTAAGAGAGACGTAGCAAAGCTACGTCTCTACACATAGTCAGTTACGCCGGCCCCTTCAAGAACAGGGCCCCTAGAGGCGGTAAGGTCAGGTTCAACGAAAACGGGCGCCCGTGGACTGTTTCAGCTTTCGCTTCGACTCCGCCGCTGTTGCCTACGCCGCTGCCCCCGTATTCTTTGCCATCACTATTTAGCAACTCGCGCCAGTAGCCGCCGGCGGGAACGCCGACTTTGTAGCCTTCCCGAGGGACCGGGGTGAAGTTGAAAACCACCAGTACGCGTTCATTTTCCGCGCGGCCTTTGCGCAGGATGGAAATTGTGCTGCCCATGTGATCGTTGGCGTCGACCCACTCGAAGCCGGCGGGATCGATGTCCAGTTCGTGAAGAGCAGGTTCGTCGCGATGGAGGCGATTGAGTTGCGATACCCACATCTGCATCCCTGAGTGCAATGGATATTGCAATACGTGCCATTCGAGACTGGACTCGTGGGTCCATTCGCGGACCTGGCCGAATTCGTCTCCCATGAAGAGAAGCTTCTTTCCCGACTGGCCATACATGTAGCCGTAGAGCAGGCGCAGGTTGGCGAAGCGCTGCCATTCGTCGCCGGGCATTTTGCCGATGAGCGAGCCCTTTCCATGCACGACTTCGTCGTGCGAGAGCGGCAGGATGAAATTTTCCGTGAAGCTGTAGAGCGAGCGGAAGGTTAATTGATTGTGGTGATACTTGCGGTGGATGGGATCGTGCGCGAAGTATTCGAGCGTGTCGTGCATCCAGCCCATGTCCCACTTGAGGCCAAAGCCGAGGCCACCAACGTAAGTCGGTCTTGACACCATCGGCCAAGCGGTCGATTCCTCGGCGGATGTCTGGGTGTCGGGATGCTCTTTGTAGGCTTCCTGATTGAAGCGGCGCAAGAAGTCTATGGCTTCTAGGTTCTCGCGTCCGCCGAACTGGTTGGGAATCCATTCGCCGGCGCGGCGCGAGTAGTCGAGGTACAACATTGAAGCGACTGCATCTACGCGTAGTCCGTCGATGTGATAGTTCTGCAGCCAGAACATAGCGCTCGCGAGAAGGAAGCTGCGAACTTCGTTGCGGCCATAGTTAAAGATGTAAGTGTTCCAGTCGGGATGGAACCCTTTGCGCCAGTCGGCGTGCTCGAAAAGATGCGTGCCGTCGAAGTAGGCAAGCCCGTGCTCGTCAGAAGGGAAGTGCGACGGCACCCAATCGAGGATTACTCCGATACCCTGCTGGTGCAGATAGTCGATCAGGTACATGAAATCTTGCGGCGTGCCGTAGCGCGACGTAGGAGCGAAGTAGCCGGTGGTCTGGTATCCCCATGATCCATAGAAGGGATGTTCCATCAGCGGCAGAAATTCAACGTGAGTGAAGTTCAAGCGCTTCACGTATTCGGCCAGGCGCGGCGCCATCTCACGATAAGTGAGCGAGCGGTCGCCCTCTTCGGGCATGCGCATCCACGAACCGAAGTGGACTTCGTAGATCGACATCGGAGCGTCGAGCGCGTTGTTGCGCGAGCGCTGGTTCATCCATTCGCCGTCTAACCATTGATATTCGAGGTCCCAGACGACTGATGCGGTGCGCGGCGGAACCTCGTGGTAGAGGCCGAAGGGATCGGCTTTGGCGGCGCGATAGCCCTCATGATTGGAGACGATATGGAACTTGTAGAGTGTGCCCTTGCCGAGGCCGGCGATAAATCCCTGCCAGATGCCGGAGTCGCCGCGGGGGAAAAGTTTGTGGGCACCGGGTACCCAGTTATTGAAATCTCCGACGACAGAAACCTCGTACGCATTGGGAGCCCACACGCCAAACGTGGTGCCGCGTTCGCCGCCCACCGTGGTCTGGTGTGCGCCAAGCTTGTCGTAAATGCGGTAGTGGCTGCCCTCGGCAAATAAATAAATATCGTCGGCGGAAAGCAACGTGAGATCCGGGCGAGTCGTCGGTACTTGAATTTCAGATTTCGGCACAGTCGATTCCTTAAAAGTAGCCCTCAGTTTACTGGAAGGCCACGTATTCCGCTGTCAGGTCGTTACTCTAGATGCGAAATAGGGTCTTCAGACTGCCCAGATGTTGTATTTAGCGGTGTTAGGCGGCAGAATCTGACGGTGGAATTCTCTTTAAAAGACCTGGAGTTGTTCATCGCAGTGGCAGAAGCGGGCAGCATCGCCAAGGCGGCTGCGCAGTGCCACACGGTGGCCTCGGCAGTCAGCAAGCGGCTTTCGGACCTGGAAAGGTCTTTTCACACGCCGCTACTTGCGCGCAGCAGCAAGGG
>DATBAT010000140.1:0-16494 GCA_036271375.1 Terriglobales bacterium | reverse complement strand
GATTGTGCCGGCCGCAACGTGCGCGGAATATTCGCCCAGGCTATGTCCGGCAACGAATCCGGCTTTGACGCCCTTTTCGTCCAAGACTCGCCATGCCGCGATCGACGCGGTCAGGATCGCGGGCTGCGTGGTTTCGGTCATCTTGAGCCGGTCTTCCGGGCCTTCGAAGCAGCACTGCGAGAGTTTGTAGCCGAGGGCTTCGTCGGCTTGATCGAAGGTTTGTTGGGCAATGGGATATTGGGCGGCGAGTTCGCGGCCCATGCCTACGGTCTGGGAACCCTGGCCGGGGAAGATGAAAGCTAGCGTGTTTGGTGTCGGCAAATCCCGTCTTCCTTCACTCTGAGTAAAAAGAGCCGTAGCGCGCTACGTCTCTATAGCCATGACTGCGGTAGGCCTGGTCACGCCAACTTCGCGCTCGATCTTATCGTTGATGCGGCGCTCGGCGAACTCCGCGGCGACCCGCACCGCATTCTTTATTGCATTTGTGTTGGACGAGCCATGGGTGATGAAACACACCCCCTTGACCCCCAATAGCGGAGCACCGCCGTATTCAGTGTGATCGAGGCGTTTCTTGAAGTCGGCGAAGGCGCTGCGCGAAAGCCAGTATCCAACTTGGCGCGTAATGGTCGTCCGCAGAGTCTCTTTGAGTGTGTAGCGGACTAAGTTGGCTACGCCTTCGGAAATTTTCAACGCTACATTGCCGACAAATCCATCGGCAACGATGACATCCACTTTGCCGCTGTAGAGTTCACGGCCTTCCACGTTCCCCACAAAATTTATCGGCAAAGCTTTCAACAAGTGGAATGCATCGCGCGTGAGCTCGTTGCCCTTGGTTTCTTCTTCGCCGATAGAGAGCAATCCCACCCGCGGGCGGCGGGTCCCGAACATGGTGCGGAAATAGGTGTCGCCCATCACGGCGAACTGCTCCAGATTTTCGGGTTTGCAATCGACGTTGGCGCCCACGTCCAGGAGAATGGCGGCAGTGCTCGATGCAGTGGGAAAAACCGCGGCCAGCGCCGGACGATCGACGCCCGGCAACATGCCCAGCACCATCTTCGCCGTGGCCATGACCGCGCCGGTGTTGCCGGCGCTCACAAATCCAACGGCGGTGCCCTCACGGACGAGGCGCATCCCCACACGAATGGAGGAATCTTTTTTCGTGCGGACGGCCTGCACCGCTTTTTCCGCCATGGTGACTACTTCACTGGCGTGCGCAATTTCAATAGGGAGAGAAGCCGCAGATGGATAGCGCCGCAATTCGGCGCGGAGTAATTCCTCGGGTCCAACGAGAATTACGTGGACGTCGTGGTGCCGCGCCGCCTGAATTGCGCCTTCGATCTCAGGCTTCGGCGCCCGGTCTGACCCCATCGCGTCCAGAGCAATGACGCTTGGCATGACGGAGAGGTCTAGCTGGCTTCTTCCACAACCAGGACTTCGCGGCCCTTGTAGTGGCCGCACTTGGGGCAGGCGCGGTGCGGCATCTTGCGCTCGTGGCAGTTAGGACACTCGGAGAGTGACTTCGCCTTCAGAAAATCGTGGGCGCGGCGGCTGCCGGTACGCGCTTTGGAGTGTCGCCGTTTCGGATTGGGCATCAGAAGTTCCTTCTTCAGGCGCGGCTCTTGGGCCGCTACCAGATGTCAATTGTGCTGCAACTTGCTACGTAAATCTTTTAAGCCCGACCAGCGGGGATCTTCCATCCGCACGCTGCACGAGCATTTTTCCTGATTGAGGTTCTTGCCGCACTGCGGGCACAATCCCTTGCAATCTTCACGGCAAACCGCCCGAAGCGGGATCGCCAGCAGAACCTGCTCGCGGATCACCTCTTCCAGTTGCAATCCCTCACCTTGATAATAACTTACCTCGGCTTCGGATGTCGTCACCGACTGCTCTTCTTTGCCCGCGTCCGTCCCTTGCGGGCGGTAAAGGAGGTCAAAAGCACGGGCTACTTTCTCGGTGACTGGTTCCAGGCACCGCGCACAGGTCAATTCTAAACTGGCAGACAGCTCACCAGCCACTCTTATGTCATTGATTACGTGGCGCTTACTGTGATGCTCCTGCACCAGCTGGGCGCGGCCACTGGTCTTGAGTGGCGCGATCTGTTTCGCTTCCGGCCCTAGATCGAGCGCGCCGGGAGCTAGCTCCTCCCGAAAATCTATGGGATGACGCTCTAAATCTTCGATTGCGATGAACATTTCAGGAACCTCCGCCAGCCGCGGAAGCACGCTCGGAGCGCAAATCTCTAGGGGCGAACGTTAAGGATAAAGGGCAGCGGGGGCGTAGTCAAGAATGCCGCCAAGAGCCTTGTCATCCGCTAGACGTAGCGGAGCTACGTCTCTACACGAGATTTGGAATTAGGTCAGCTTCATCGCATCTGGGTCCCAGTGAATGACTGTTCCCTTTTCCATGCTTAGATTTCCTAGCAGCGCGGCGCCTGCGGCACGGTATCCGAAGGTGGCGTCTTCGACTACCGGTTGGCGCGAGCGAACCGAAGCGAAGAAGTTTTTGAAGTGATCGTAGCTGTCGTTGTATCCCGGAGGGGCTACGTATTTCTCATAGCCGGCTTTGGGCGCTTCCGTGGGGTGAGCTGGCGGATATTTCTTGTCGTATTCGGTAATGATTTGCTGTTGCGTGGCTTCGGCGAAAGTGTCGACGGTGTGGCCGGGTTCGGTTTCGCGAGGCGAGCGGTTGACGCTGACCGACTGGCCTGCGATCTCCATGGTGCCTTCTGAGCCGGTGAAGATCAGGCCTTCGCTCTCTTCGCCTCCATCGACGAAGTTGACGCGCAGGCTCAGGTTGAATCCCTCGCGATAGTCGAACAAGCCGAGCATCACGTCGGCGGCGTCGCGTCCATCTTTCCAGAAGCGGAGGCCACCGGTAGCCATGGCGCGAGTGGGGCCGTGCGATCCAGTGATGAAATGCGTCCCGCTGAAGAGGTGGACGAACAGATCTCCCGCTACTCCGCTGCCGTAGGCTTTCCACTTGCGCCATTGGAAGAAGTGTTCGGCGTTGAAGGGAATTTTTGGAGCGGTGCCTAAGAAGCGCGGCCAATCGCAGGTCTGCGTCGAGGCATCAGGCGGTACGGTGTAGTTCCACGCACCGATAGAGGAGTTGCGGTCCCAGCGGGCGGTGACCATGTTGAGCTGGCCGATGGCGCCGGAGGCAAGCAGTTCTTTGGCTTTGGCGTAGATCATTGAGCTGACACGCTGGCTGCCGATCTGGAGAATGCGCTTGGTGGAGCGCGCGGCGTCGATCATCTCCGGCCCATCGGAGTAGAGGTGGATCATGGGCTTCTCGCAATAGACATCTTTGCCGGCGTTCATGGCGTCGACGGCGGCTTGCTTGTGCCAGTGGTCGGGCGTGGCGATGAGGACGGCGTCGACATCCTTGCGCGCCAGGATTTCCTTGTAGTCGCGGGTGGTGAAGATGTCCTGGCCCCAGAGTTCTTTGCTGTGCGCGAGGCGTCCGTCGTAGCAGTCTGCGACCGCAACCAACTTGACGCCGGGGACTTGAATCGCCCGTTTGGTGTCGTATTGGCCTTGAATGCCCGCGCCGATGAGGGCTAGCTGAATATTGTCATTAGCCGAGACGGGTTTGGCCACGTCAGTTTGTGGGGCCAATGCGAAGACGTTCTTGCCCAGGAATGTGCCTGCGGTTGCTCCGCTTGCGACTTGAAGAAAATTTCTCCGGTTCCATTCGCCCACCATTACGCCCTCAAGGTTGGAATTTGTCAGCGACACTACGATACACGGATTCGGGGACTGAAAGCTTTTGCCATCCTGGACTTTTTAAATCCATACAGCCCTGTCATCCAGAGCGGAGTCGTGATGACAGGGTTGGGTGGCGCTGGGGAATGACAAGCCGCAGATAGTAGAATGTTGGCGATGAGTGCCGATACGCCAAAACAAATTTACGTGACCCTTAGCGGGCTTCCAGTTTCGATCAAGCTGGAGTGGCCGTTCCACCAGTCAAATTCCGGCGCGGATTTCTGGGTGCTGCATTCCGATATCCATCTGGAAAGTGCGCCTCCGCTGCACGCGCTGGTGGCAGTCAATATGTCGACCACCGTGCACGAGATCATGCCTTCGCTCGAGCCGAAGGACGCCGAAGGGCCGGCGATCAATTCTCTGCGCAAAGAGATCGACAAGAAGCAGGTTGAGTTCGTGAAATCAGGAAAGCTGGTGCCGGTGAATTTTTCCAGCCGGCATTACGATTTCAAGCGCCAGAAGTGGACCTTCGGCAAAGTGACGGAGAGCGATGTGGAGACGCTGGTTCGGCGCAAGGTGTACTGGCAGACGAAAGTGGTGGGGAGCACGGTTTGGGTAGGCGATCCAACAGAGGCCTTATATCTGCAAACCACCCCGGCCCACATTCTGGAGATTGCGCGGAAGTTGGCGGAGGAAGGATTGCTCACTTTAGAAGGCGAATATGCTTCGGCGAATGCGTCGCTGATGGCGCTGGCGGAGAAGTTTGAGGCGGATGCGGCGGCGGCGCTGGAGGAAGTGGAGAAGAAGTACGCTTACGAGCGTGGATGACCTTGTTTTGTAGAGACGTAGCTCCGCCACGTCTTGGGTTGATCATCGACGGCGGAATTTTGCGGGCGTCACCGTATTTTTTCCGGCAGAGGTCCGAGGTAGTGCTGAGACGTTGCGGAGCAACGTCTCTACTCGTTCTTAAATACGGTGGACCAAGGCTGGAGCACATGAGTCCGCCTGGCGGGCAAGAGTGCCCGACCCACATTTTGTTCGAGTGTCCTTCGACTAATTCTGCCGTTTCATGGCGTCGATCAACTGGAAGAGTTGGTTGTTGTCGGTGACTTCCACGAAGGGTTTGCCCTGAGTGGTGGCGCTTACCACGTAGACGGTCGGGGTGTGGTTGATGCCTACGCGCTGACCTAAATTCTTGTCGGCCGCGATTTTTGCGGCCAGGTCGCCTTTGGGATCGACAGCGAAGGGTAGGGTCACCTTGTTGTCGGCGGCGAATTTTTCGGAGACGGAGCGCAGGTTCTGCGGCGTCAGTTCCAGCTGATGTTCAAAAATGTAGTCACGGTAGTCGTCGCCCAGTTTCTGAGAGTGGGTGTCGAGGTAGCGCGCGATGATGGCCGCGTCCATCGACCAGTTGTGCATGGGGAGCGGGAAGTCGCGGCGGATGAGCGGGATCTTGTAGGTCTTGCTGGCGTTCTTCAGCAGCGGGTTGGTGCGGGCGCACTGCGGGCATTGCAGATCTTCAAACACGATCAGGGCTACTTTCGATCCCTTGGGTGGTTGAAGCAGCGTCGCGTCTTGCGCCGGTGCCAGCAGGGCCAGCATTAGGAATAAGGCCGTGTAGATCGTCTTCATAAGCTTTTTGATGCAGGTCTTTCGCCCCTTCGGGGCTTTTCATTTTTTGTGCTTACCCAGAGCTTACGCCCCTTCGACTTCGCTCAGGGCAGGCTCTGGGCTGCAATATTTCGCCGCTCCGCGGCTACTTTACTTTGGCGCCAACGAAGGAAAGCAAAATCCCTTACTTCGGTGTCAACTCTTGCTTCACGATGTCGCTGACGATTTTCCCGTCCACGCGGATGCCCGCTCCGGCGAAGTTGGCCATTACCGCCTTCATGACTGAACCCATGTCTTTCATGGCGGGCGGGGCTGGCATTTCCGCAATTACGGCACGGACCCCGGCGCGGACATCTTCTTCTCCCGCAGCTTTGGGCAGATAGGCCTCGATCATCACGATCTCGCGGCCTTCTTTGGCGGCCAGTTCAGCGCGTCCGCCCTTGGTAAATTGTTCGACCGAGTCTTTGCGCTGTTTGATCAGGGTGGTCAAGATTTGCTGCGACTCTTTGTCATCGAGCGGCGCCATCTTGTCGATTTCTTTGTTCTTGAGCGCGGCCTTCACCATGCGCAGTGTGGAAAGGCGCTCTTCGTCCCGCGCCTTCATGGCGGCGGTGATGTCTTTCTGAATTTGCTCGCTGAGCGTCATAATTGGATAATCATTATATCCGCTATCGGATTAGTCGATAGAGCTCAGCGAGGATTCCGCACGCGAAAAATCGCCGCCAGAAGGTAGACTAGTTGGTTGCTCCAAACCTCGTCGTTCAACACAAGGACACATTAGAAATGCTGCTGAAGAATCGTCTGTTCACACCCGGACCCACCCCTCTGCTCCCTGCTGCGCAGACTGCGATGGCGTCGTTTTCGTTGCATCACCGCACCGCCGAATTCCGCGCGCTTTACACCCGCGTTTTGTCTGACATGAAGGAATTTATCGGCACCAAGAATGACGTACTGGTGCTGGCCTCGTCGGGCACCGGCGTTATGGAAGGTTCAGTTTCGAACCTGACTTCGCCGGGCGACAAGGTGCTGGTGCTGACCGCCGGAAAGTTTGGCGAGCGGTGGCGCGATCTGACCAAAGCCTTTGGCTGCGCGGTGGAAGTGATCAGCGTGCCTTACGGGCAGACGTTTTCGTTGAGCGACGTGAAGGCCAAGCTGACGCCAGACGTGAAAGCGGTCTACGTGCAGGCGACCGAGAGTTCGACGGGCGCGCGACACGACGTGAAGGGCATTGCCGGTCTGGTGCGCGCCAACGGCGATGACACGCTGCTGGTGGTTGATGCCATTACTGGCCTGGGTACGACACACTTCGATGTCGATGGCTGGGGCATTGATGTGATCATTGGCGGATCGCAGAAGGCTTTGATGATTCCTCCGGGCCTCGCGTATTGCGCGATCAGCGAGCGGGCGTGGAAGCGGATGGAGACGGCAAAGTCTCCGAGGTACTACTTCGATTTCCGCAAGGAGCGGAAGTCGGCGGCGAAGGGCGAGTCGGCTTACACTCCGGCGACGTCGTTGTTCGCGGCGCTGGGCGCGGCTTTGGACTTCGTGCGGCAGATGGGCTCCGGCGATGTCGCGGCTGGTCGCAAAGCTTTGGTGGACAACGCAGAACTGGCGGCGGAGATGACGCGGGCCGGAATCAAGGCGTTGGGGTTGGAGTTGTTTGCGCCTTCGGCACCGGCGGCGGCTTTGACGGCGATCAAAGCCCCGGCGGGATTGGATTCCAGCAAGATCGTGAAGGAATTCCGGGACAGGTTTTCCGCCGTGGTGGCCAACGGGCAGGGCGACGACATGAAGGGCAAGCTGTTCCGGGTTGCGCACATTGGCTATTACGACTATCTCGACACTGTGGGGCTTCTGGCGGGATTGGAGCAGGTGTTGTCGGTTGTGACCGGGAAAGATGTGGAGTTTGGATCGGCGGTGAAAGCGGCGCAGGAGGTTTATGCGCGCAGTTCGCGGGAAGTGGCGGTCGGCGCGTAGGATTCTTGTCGAGCGCCGAGGAACACAAGGTCCCTCGGCTTCGCTCGGGATGACAGAGCTTTTGTAACGTTCTTAGAGACGTAGCGGGGCTACGCCTCTATAGCATCATTTCATCAGGCTGCAAACTGCTAGAATTTCCTTGTTCGCATCCTTGAGTTCAGCAGGTCATTCATGAAAATCAAAAGCACTGCAATCTTCGTCGTCGTGTGTGGAGTTGGGGTTAGCTTCGCCGACTTCCAGTATTCGCAAACCACCAAAATTACCGGCGGCGCACTGGTCGGCATGACCAAGACGCTGGGCGTGTTCAGCAAGAACGCCCGTCAGATGACCGATCCGCAGACTTCGACCATCATGTTGAAGAGCAACATGCTGCGCACCGAGCACTCCGATGGGCGCATCGACATCATCGATGCCGAAGGCAAGAAGTTTGTCTACATCGATACGGCGAAGAAAACCTATTCGACGATGACCTTTGAGGAGTTCAAAGCCGCGCTGCTGAAGGCGCAGGAACGAGCGAAGGAAGAGCAGGCGAAGGAAGTCAGCAAGCATCCCGAGCAGGCTAACGTCAAAATCACGCCCAAGATCGACATGCAGGAGACAGGACAGACCAAAACCATCCTCAATCTTCCGACCAAAGAAGTGAAAATGAAAGTGGACATGCAGATGGAGGCAACTGACCCCAAGGCGCAGGAAAAAGCGCAGAGCATGTCGATGACCTTGAACTCCGACTCGTGGGTTGCGCCGTCGGTGCCGGGTTACGGCGAGGTCCATGATTTTTACGTGAAGATGGCCAAGGAACTGGACTGGCTGCCGGGGGCGATGGGCAATATGGGTGGCATGGCGATGAATCCGCAGATGGGCCCGGCGATGGAAGAGTTCCGCAAAAACGCCGTCAAGCTGCAAGGCATGCCGCTGTTGCAAACCATGAGTATGGGAATGGGCGCGCAAGGCCAGCAGATGCAGGCGCCTCCGCCGCAGCAACAGGACTCGTCGCAGAACCAGGACTCAAAGCCGACCAGCGCCAAAGACGCGCTCACCAAGGGTTTGGGCGGAATGTTCGGCCACAAGAAAAAAGACCAGGATACTTCCAACAACTCGAACAGTTCGGGAAGTTCGTCCGGACAGCAGTCCTCGAACAGCGGATCGCTGATGGACATGCAGACGGAAGTGACTTCCTACTCGAGCAGTTCTATCGATAAATCCTTGTTCGACATTCCCGCAGGCTTTACGCAAGTGCAACGCGATCCCGACGAAATGTTCGGCGGAAAAAAGAAGTAATCGAGCTTTAGAAACCGGAGAAATTCAGATCATGAAGGTAGTCATCGCCGAAAAAATGTCTGCTCGCGCCACCGACCTGCTGCGCGAACCCGAGTGGGCAATCATCACTCCGGACCAAGTGAACGGGGATCTCCCCGCCCAACTGGAAACGGCTGATGCGCTGATCGTCCGTTCGGCGGTACAGGTGAATGCCGAACTGCTGCAGCATGCGAAAAAGCTGCGCGTGATTGGGCGCGCGGGGGTTGGTGTGGACAACATCGACCTGGAAGCAGCGACGCGCCAGGGCATCGCGGTGATGAACACTCCGGGGGCGAATGCCGTGGCCGTGGCAGAACAGACGCTGGGGGTGATGCTGGCGATGGCGCGGCACCTGCCGCGCGCAAACTCATTGATGCACGCCGGGAAGTGGGAAAAGAAATCGCTGCAAGGCACCGAGCTACGCGGGAAAACGCTGGGCATTGTTGGCCTGGGCCGCGTAGGGATGGAGGTTGCCCGGCGGGCGCGCGCGTTTGGCATGGAGTTAGTGGCGCACGATCCGTTTGTGTCGACCTCGATCGCTAAAGAGCAAGGTATCCGTATGGCTACGCTCGACGAACTCTACGCAGCGGCGGATTACCTGAGCCTGCACGTGGGGCTGACTCCACAAACCGCGGGGATGATTAACGCCGAGTCGATCAAGAAGATGAAGAAAGGCGTGCGGCTGGTGAATTGCGCGCGCGGTGAATTGATCAACGAAGCAGACCTGGCAGATGGCTTGAAGCAGGGACTGCTGGCGGGAGCAGCGCTCGACGTATTTACCGAAGAGCCGCTGAAGAATTCTCCGTTCATTGGATTAGAGAATGTGATTCTGACGCCGCATATTGGCGGTTCGACCAACGAAGCGCAGGAAGCGGTCGGAGTGCAGATTGCGAACCAGGTGAAGGATTATTTGAAAGACGGCGTAATCCAGAACGCGGTCAACGTGCCTTCGCTTACGCAAGAGGAATATGTCGAACTGCAACCTTACATCGTGTTGGCGGAGCGGCTGGGCGCATTTCTGGCGCAGGTGAGCGACGGATCGCTGGTGGAAATTTCGTTGCGCTACAGCGGAAAGGTGGCTGAGGGCAAGACAGAGTTGATTCGCAACGCCGCGATCAAAGGCATCCTTAATCATCAGGGACTGGAAGATAAAGCCAACCTGGTAAATGCCGCCAGCATGGCGGCTTCGCGCGGACTTCCGGTGCATGAGGCCAAAAAATCCAAAACTTCCGGCAGCACGGAGAGCGTGATTTCGGTCCTGCTGAAGACGGCGAAGGAAGAGCACATCGTGAAGGGCTCGGTAATCCATAAAGAAGTTCCGCGCCTGATGCACGTGGATGGCATTGACGTGGAAGCTCCGCTCGAGACCAACCTGATCTACATGAAGAACGACGACGTTCCGGGTGTAATCGGGAAGGTCGGGACGATCCTGGGCGAGCAGAAGATCAACATCGCGAATTTTTCGTTGGGACGCCGCGTAGGGAAAGGCAAAGCCGGGGAGCCCAACGAAGCGATCGCTGTGGTCCACGTGGATGGAAAAGTCTCTGACTCGGTCCTCGCCGAATTGAAGAAAATTCCGGCGGTGCGCGTAGCCAAGGCCGTGCGGCTGGTTTAGGTTTCTTGTTTAGGTTTCGCGGCGGAGTTTGCGGCTCTCCGCCAGCAGGGCCATGGAGTGCATCAAGTTCTGTAAGGTCACGATGCCCACCAGCCGCTGATCTTCGACGATAGGAATGATGCTCAGGTTCCGCGAGGTCAGCTTGCGGAACGCCGAGGCCAGTGTTTCTTTTTTCTGAGCTACTTCGAAGATGCGGTTCATCACCGCCTGCACGTAGCCGTTCCCTTCCGAGCGTAACGCTTCCAATATCTTTTGCTTCGAGATCACTCCGACCATGTCGCTGCCGCGAATCACCGGAAAATCATCTTGCAAGGAGTGGACGGCCTTGTCCAGGGCGTCTTCCAGCGTATCGGCGGGAGAGAGCGTAGCGAAGTCCGTGAGCATCACATCTTCGAGCTGGACGTTCTCCAATACGGATTGAAAAACCACGGAGCGTTCCACCAGTTGCGCGGCCGCGAAGAGCGAGAGGCCAATCACGATAAACCACAAATCCTTGACACCGGCGAACATGAACGCCATGGCGAAAGTGTGGCCGATGGAAACGGCGCGGCGGGTGGCGCGGACGGAATCCATTTTGCGGGCGAATATGGCGCGGAGGACACGGCCTCCGTCGAGCGGGTAGGCCGGCAACAGATTGATCGCGCCGAGAAAAAGGTTGACCCAGAACAGGCTGCGCGGAAGATTGCTGACGCTTACCAGGGGCTGCCAGACGATTCGAATTTCCGGCGCGGCCGAATGTACGGCCATCAGCACGATGAAAGCAACCAGCAGGCTAGCCAGCGGTCCTGCCAGAGCGATCCGTGTGTCGCGCTTCCAATCGTCGGAATTGGGCTGGGCGGGCTGACGGGAATCGTCGGTGAGCGAAACACCACCGATGGGCAGCAGGATCACGGCTTTCGCCGGGATGCCTTCGTGCATGCTGACCAACGAGTGGGCAAGCTCGTGAATGACCACGCAGGCAAAAATGATGCCGACCAGCGCCAGGCTGCGCGGTCCGGCAGCCGCGGATTGGCCGGTGGTGGGGTTGGTCCACAGGACGAAAACAAACAGGAAAAAGAACGATAGATGAATGCGGAGATCGACGCCAAACAGCCTGCCAACTGGGATAGACCAATTTCTCATAAGAGTGCAGATACTATTCTATAGGGCGGAGCCATATGAGAGTGATTGCGGGGAAATATCGTAGCCGCGGGCTGAGTTCGTTGCCAGGGACGGACATCCGGCCTACGTCGGACCGGCTTCGGGAGACGCTGTTTAATGTGCTGACGGCGGGGAATCCGGCGGCGCTGGAAGGCACGACATGGCTCGATCTTTTCGCTGGAACGGGGGCGGTGGGGATTGAGGCGATCAGCCGTGGAGCGGCGATGGTGCGCTTTGTGGAGTCTTCGGCGGCGGCGGCGGGCGTGATCCGGAAGAACTTGAAGTCATTGGGGATTGAGAGCGGATACGAGCTTTTGCAGCGGGACGTTACGCAAGAATTGGATCACTTGGCTGGAGCTGATTTTGTGTTTATCGATCCGCCCTATCGGCTGGAAGCGGCGTACGGCCAGGCTTTGACGGCGGTGAGCGACAAAGCTGTGGGATTGGTTATTGCGGAACATCAGAAGCGATTTGACCCCGGGGATGAGTTCGGCAGATTACAGCGCTACCGCACTCTGAAGCAGGGAGACGCCGCTTTGAGCTTTTACCGGGTTGCTATCCAAGGCATGTCTGCATAGTCTAAGTTGGTTGCGTTGGACATATCGCATAGGAGATTCCACGATGAAGCGCATTGCCTTTTTCTCCGTTCTGATTTTGGCGGTTTGTACATTGACGTTTGCTCAGCAGGACAAGAGCAAGCGCCCCAGTCCTCCGGCTCAGACTGAGTGCAAGTTGCCGGGCGGGAAAACGATTCACATCGATTATTCGAGCCCGCGGATGAAGGGGCGGAAGGTTTATGGCGGCCTGGTTCCTTACGGACAGGTCTGGCGGGCCGGGGCCAACGAAGCTACTACTTTGACAACGGGCGCGAACCTTACGGTGGGCGGCAAGGATGTCCCTGCCGGAACGTACACCTTGTTCACCGTTCCGATGGAAGACAAGTGGACGCTGGTTATCAGCAAGAAGACCGGCGAGTGGGGCGTGCCTTATCCGGGTGAGGGCGATGATTTCGCGCGCGTGGATATGGCGGCTTCGAAGCTGGGATCACCGATGGAAAACTTCACGATTAATTTGAGTTCGTCGGGCAGCGGGTGCAGCCTGCACATGGATTGGGAGAACACCCGAGCTTCGGTGGATTTAATGGAGAAAAAGTAGTCGAATCAGTTGGCGAGAAGGCTAGCGACCACTTTCTGGGTCTGCCCGAAGTTGGGCGATAAACGCTGCGACTCGGCGAGAGCGGCCCGCGCCTCTGAGGCGTGGCCGCTTTTTTCAAGGCATTGCGAAAGCAGCAGATAGCCGAAGTCACTGGGCTGAATTCCCATGGAGGTGGCGTAAGCGTGCGCCGCAGAGGTGAAATCACTAGCCTGCTGCTCTGCCAATCCCAGGCCCATCCAAGCTTTGGCGTTGTTGGGGTTGGAGCGTACCGCGGTCTCAAAACTCTGCCGGGCGCTGGCGGGATCCTTCAAAGTGCGATAGGCAAATCCCATATTGCTGAACGCGTACGAGAGCATCTGCGGGTCTTCAACCGACCGGACCACGATTTGATAGCGACTAATGGCCTGCCGGAGGTTTCCCTGCTCCTGGTCGATCGCGGCCAGATTCAAATTGCCACTTCCGTCGCTGGGATTGATTCGCACCGCCTCGCGGAAATGAGGCAAAGCCTCAGGGAAACGGCCGGCCATTACGAGCGCTCCGCCAAGAGCATCTTCAGCAATGTAGTTGTCTTTGGTCACCGCCAGCGTCCTTGACCAGAGCGTCAGGTCATCGCTCCAGTAGCCGATCTGACGGCTGGTTGCCGTCACCAGTGGGAGCAACACAAGTAAACCGGCGATGACCAGCCAGCGCGGCGAGACGTTGCCACGAGCCGCAAGGTCGGCGACTCCCCAGCAGGCAATCATGAAAAGTCCAATGAAGGGCAGATAAGCGTACCGGTCGGCCATGGCCTGGTCTCCGACTTGCACCAAGCCGATCATTGGAACGAGTGTCCCCAAAAACCAGAACCATCCCACCGCAAGATAACGGCGGCGGCGCGCCAGTATCACCAGTATCGTGATCGCAAGCAACAACAGTGCGGCGGACACAACCTTCCAGGTTCCCAAGGCGTCTTCCGGATAGGGATAAAACGGGGCCAACCGGGCGGGCCAAATGGCTTTCCCCAGATAACGCCAGTAGGTGACTACGGCATTCGCCACGCGGGTGGAGAGAGAGTAGTTCATCATCGCAACCATCGCGCCGCCGGCCCTCTGCGCTTTCATGGTGATTACAGCGCTGGCTGCGCTCAGCAGAAGCAGGGGAAGTTTCTCCAGCAATAACCGGCTTGCCGGCGTATTGCTCCACCGATTCAGCGGCCAGTAATCCAGTAAGAGCAACACCATGGGGAGCGTGATCACCTGCGGTTTTGCCATTAGTCCGCAGGCAAATAGCACCGCCACCAAAACGTAGCGCAATACCGCAGGCCGCGCTGCGTAGCGGCGATAGGCCTCGATTGCCAGCAGAAAAAACAGCATGCTCAGCAGGTTTTTCCGCTCTGAGACCCAGACAACCGATTCCACGTTGATGGGATGGAGGGCAAAAAGCGCAGCAACCATGGCGCTGCGTCCGGCGAAACCCGTGGCCCAATAGAGCACAAGGAACAGCAGCATTACATTCGCCGCATGCAACAAGACGTTTACGTAGTGATGACCCGCGGGATTCATGCCGAAAAGTTGGTAGTCGAGGGCATGCGACAGCCAAGTCAGCGGATGCCAGTTTGCCTGCTCCACAGAGGTGAAGGCCCAGGAAACCGTATGCCAACTGAGGCCGGAGCGAACCTGCACGTTGGCGGTGACGTAACGATCGTCGTCATAGTTGACGAACGGGTGCCGCGAAGCGGAATTGTAAACCGCAAGCGTCGCAACGGCTAAGAGCAGACAAATGACGATGGTGCGATTTCTTGAGGACGCAAACAACGAAGGGGATTTGGTCTCTCCGGCCACATCGAGGATTTAATCACACCCTCACGATAGAGCCGGGTCGGCTATGGCTGGTTATTCGCTTGGTTACTCCCGGGCTTCCAGCGCAGAATCGGTTTCCTCGCCGCGGTGGTTTCATCGAGGCGGGAGACTCTGGTGGAGTGCGGCGCAGTCAGAACCGTTTGCGGATCTTCTTCTACTTCCTGCGCGATGGAGCGCATGGCTTCGATGAACAGATCCAGCTCTTCTTTTGGTTCGCTCTCGGTGGGCTCGATCATCAGCGCGCCGGGGACGATCAGCGGGAACGCCGTGGTGTAGGGATGGAAGCCATAGTCGATGAGGCGCTTGGCGATGTCCATGGTGCGGACGCCTTTTTTGAGTTGAATGCGATCGCTGAATACTACTTCGTGCATGCTGGGCGTGGAGTAGGGCAGGTCGTAGGCGCCCTCGAGGCCTTTGCGGATGTAGTTGGCGTTCAGGACGGCGTCTTCCGTGGTCTGGCGCAGCCCGTCGGGGCCGTTGGCCAGGGTGTAGGCGAGCGCACGGGTGAACATGCCGAAATTGCCGTAGAAAGAACGCACTCGTCCGACGGATTGCGGGCGGTTGTAATCAAACGCCAGCGTGCCGTCTGGCTTGGTGATGACGATCGGCTTGGGCAGGAACGGTTCGAGAATTTTCTTGATCGCCACCGGGCCTGAACCGGGGCCACCGCCGCCGTGGGGCGTGGAAAAAGTTTTGTGCAGGTTCAGGTGCATCACGTCGACGCCGAAATCTCCGGGGCGGACTTTGCCGACCAGCGCATTCATGTTGGCACCGTCCATGTAGAGCAGGCCGCCTTTGGCGTGCATGATGTCGGCGATCTTGTGGATGTCCTGCTCGAAGACGCCCAGGGTGTTGGGATTAGTGAGCATCAGCGCAGCGACTTCTTCGTTCATCTGCGAGGCCAGCGCTTCGATGTCAACCATGCCCTGCGCGTTCGACTTCAGGTTTTCCACCGCATACCCGGCCATGGCCGCGGTGGCAGGATTGGTGCCGTGCGCGGAGTCAGGAATCAGAACTTTTTTGCGAGGATTGCCTTTGGCCTGATGGTAGGCGCGGACCATTAGCAGTCCGGTAAACTCTCCGTGGGCGCCAGCTGCCGGCTGCATGGTGATGGCGTCCATGCCGGTGATTTCGATGAGGCAATCGCTTAGCGTCTTGATGATGCGCAGCGCACCTTGGGAAATCTTCTCCGGCTGGTAGGGATGGCCGTTGGCCAGTCCATCCATGCGAGTGACGACTTCGTTGACCCGAGCGTTGTACTTCATAGTGCACGAGCCCAGCGGATACATGCCGAGGTCAATGGCGTAGTTCCAAGTGGAAAGGCGCGTGAAGTGGCGGATGATTTCGATCTCGCTCACTTCCGGCATGTTGCCGAGATCTTTTCTTTCGGAGGAACCGAGGAGCTTTGCGGAGTCGACTTCCGGGACGTCGAGCGGCGGCAGCTTCCACGCAGCCTTTCCGGCGGATGACTTCTCGAAGATGAGGTCTTCATTCTGGTTGACTTGCTGAGAGGCCTTGCGAGTGGGTTGCTTCATCGCGTCACCTCTTCCACTTCCTCTTTCGCAGATTTGACAGAGCGTTCGCTTTCCGCGACCAGTCCGGCGGCGGTGTCGATCACGCTGCGGCTGGACATCTCGGTGCAGCACCAGAGTGAGGCATTACCGAGTTCGGGGAAGAATTTCTTGAGAGGCAGGCCGCCGACTATGTTGTGTCCGAGCAGGCGGCTGTTGATCGCGTAAGGATCTTCACTGGTCTGGATTACAAACTCGTTGAAGCGTGGCGAGCCTTCAAAAAGCATGGTGGCGTGCTTGCCGAATTGTGTGGCGGCGTAGGCGGTCTTTGCGAGATTGTGCTTCGCCAATTCACGCAGCCCGACTTTGCCGTAGATGGTCATGAATATGTTGACCATCAGGGCGACCAGCGCCTGATTGGTACAGATGTTGGAAGTGGCCTTCTCGCGGCGGATATGTTGTTCGCGCGTGGCCAGGGTAAGGACGAAGCCGCGCCGGCCCTGGCTGTCGACGGTTTGTCCCACGAGGCGGCCTGGCATCTGGCGTACGTTCTTGTCGCGGGTCGCGATCACGCCGCAGTAGGGGCCACCGAATCCCAGAGGCACGCCGAAGGACTGCGCTTCCATGGCGATGATGTCCGCCTGGCG
>DATBAT010000139.1:0-5463 GCA_036271375.1 Terriglobales bacterium | reverse complement strand
GACACCATTATTCTCCCCGGAGTCATTGACGCGCACATCCACGCAGGGGAGGCAGGCCTCGGCCGCCTCATTCCCAACTCGAACGCCATCCCGAAAGATGACAAGCATAACTACTTCACTGCGATCCACCAGATTCTGGGTCCCGGATATCGCCCCGAGGATATCTACATCGGAAATCTTCTGACGGGTTTGGAATGCATCGATACTGGCATTACCTGCTTCTGCGACAACTCGCATAACACCCGGACTGCGGCCCATGCCGACAGCGCGGTTCGCGGGCTGATGGACTCTGGTGCGCGGGCGGTATACGCAGGTGGCGGAATCCGATATCCCGAGCAGAATTGGGATCACCAATGGCCCGACGACCTCGTGCGCATCAAGAAGCAATATTTTTCGTCTGACGACCAACTCTTGACCATGCGCGCGTTTCTCGCAGGCGCCGTGGAGCCGAAGCAGGCTCGCGTTGCGCGAGACCTTGACCTGTGGATCAGCTGGGATGCGGGATCGGCCAGCCCCGTTCTTCCGCAATGGTATAAGGACGGCCTCCTGGTTGGCAAAGAGAGCTTCAATCATGGCGGCGGGACGCCCGAGGCAAACTGGCAGCTCATTCGCGACCACGGCGCAAAAATCAATGTCTGTCCGCGCGCCGACACACAAGCCGGCTACGGCGGCCAAGGGCGCGGGTTCAACGCCTTGCAAGATGCGCTGGATCACGGTATCCGCCCGGGACTGAGCAGCGATAACGGAAGCGCCTACGCTTCGGACATGTTTCTCGATATGAAGGTGCTCTACACCGTGCAGCGCGGTTTAGCGCAACTGGCGAAGTTTAACGGAAACCCGACATATCCGGCGGCGATCACCGTGCGGGACGCGTTGGAATTCGCCACTATCCGCGGCGCGCAATGCAACGCGTTGGACCACAAGTGCGGCTCCCTCACACCGGGAAAAGAAGCGGATTTACTCATGATCCGCACAGACACGGTGCGGCACACTCCGCTGAATAATGCTTATGGTGCGATCGTTCACGCCAGCACGCGCGCCGATCTCGATGCCGTATTTATCGCCGGGCAGGCAAAGAAATGGCGCGGGCGCATGACAAACAAACTCGTCGCGCAGGATTTCAACAAGATTCGTAGGTTGGCGGAAGACTCGCGCCAGTACGTGCTGGCCAAAGCGAACTGGCAACTGGATATTTTCTCCGACTAGTTTTTTCCCAACGTGGCAATGGCATCACCGCCGCACACGCCGCCATTCGGGCAAGCCATCGGCACTGGACATAGGAAGTCCGGCGGTCGTAGCCGAGGCACGCATCAAAAACATATCGAAGCGAAGTCTATTTTTTGATTGCAGCGGGCGAGCCGGAAACGGGAGGCGTTACCGGGCGCGCCATCGTGGCCCGCTTGCGCTCAGAGGACGTGAACCAATCCTCCGGTGGGAAGTTGATGCGCCAGAAGAGAGGCGAAGGCTCGCCAAACTCTACGCCTACGGGGATCTTGCCATCTTCCGGCTTGCCGAGCGAAACCACTTTTGCGGGCAATTCTTCAGCGGTTTTTGGGTTAATTAGCGAAAGCTGATCGTCGCGCAAGACCTTGGTCTTTAGCAGAACCAGGCATCCGTGCGCATTGACCGCAACGGTGCTGGTCGCCTCATGGAAGTTCGGGCCACGCACCAGCACCGGCATGGAGATTTGCACGCGTTGCGTGCGTCGTGCGGGTGCTGCCTGGACTTCAGTCTCTGCCACTGTTAATTCCCTTCGGTGCTTAGCGCTCCGTAACTACAAAAATAACAAAAGCCGGGGCCTCCGTAGCCACTTAAGAGCAGACAGGTGCTTTAGTGCTAAATGCCTTCCAGGAACAAGCATCAGGCGGTATGTAACCGCTATAAACCCGGAATTCAATGATTTAGGGAAACCCTTCCGCTCCGAGCCACGTCATTAACCATATTGACAGTACCTGGCGGAAATGAGAAATTCCCCGGCAGTGGAGGCGGATCCCAATGACAAACCATGTTCGGTCTTTTTTGTTTAGTGCTGCACTTCTTGCTTTTATTTCGGCCCCTGCATTTGCTCACCACGGCTTTGCCGGGCGTTACGACGAAGCGAATCCCGTAACCGTATCCGGGACGGTGGTCGAGTATCAGTTCATGAATCCGCATTCGATGATTACCTTCGACGTAAAAGACGATAAGGGCACCGTGCAACGTTGGGAGGCTGAGCTCGGCGGTGCCGGCCAACTCCACCGCGCCGATGGCTGGGATAAAGACACCCTCAAGCCCGGTGATCACATCACCATCAGCGGGCCGCGCGCGAAAAATGGCGCCAATGACATGAACCTCTCTCACCAGAGCCGCATCGTCATGACCGACACCGGGAAAGAGATTCACAACAGCGAAAAGGCGCCCGGTGAGTAGGTCGGACGCCCCTTGCCTCTCGAAGCAATTTAGATCAAGTTCGCGAGCAAATCCTAAGCGACGCTCCGCTTGGGCATTTGCGACTTGCGCAACGCTGTTATTTGCATTCTCAAGTTCGGCACAGACCCCGCACCGTGGGCCTGAAGCGCCGGCGGCGCCGAAGGCGACAATCAAGCCCAGTGGATTATGGACGCCGAAATCCATCGCCTACCTCAAACCTTCCAATTCTAAAAATGATCTCCAGCTCGGTAACGCGATCGTTCTCAGTGCCAATGGCAATACGATGGCAGTCAGTTCGATCCGCGAGGACAGCGGCGCAAAAGGCGTGAATGGGAATCAAAACGATCACACTGCAGCAGGGGCAGGAGCCGTATATGTCTATATCCGCGGAGCCCGCGGATGGGAACAGCAGGCCTATCTAAAAGCTTCTAACGCAGAAGGGGCCGATGCCTTCGGTTCCTCGCTGAGCATCAGTGCGGACGGCAATACTTTGGCCGTTGGCGCAAACGGTGAGGGCAGTTCGGCCACAGGTGTTAACGGAAATCAAGGCGACAACTCGATGCCCGGCGCCGGCGCAGTCTATATCTTTATGCGAGTGAGCGCGAAGTGGACCCAATCGGCCTATCTAAAGGCTTCCAACACCGGCGAAACAGAAGACGGCGATCAGTTTGGATATTCCGTTTCGCTGAGCGGTGACGGGAAAACGCTGGCAGTCGGCGCCATCGCGGAAGACAGCGGCGCTACCGGCATTAATGGAAGTGGTGCGGACAACTCCGTCCCGGAATCGGGTGCTGCGTACGTTTTTACCAACGCCGGCAGCACGTGGTCGCAACAGGCTTACGTTAAGCCTTGGAACACAACCGCCCGCGGTGCGCTTTTTGGGTATTCAGTAGGTCTGAGTGACGATGGCAACACGCTAGCTGTGGGAGCCTACGACGAAGATGGGGGAAAGGGCGCCGTATATGCCTTTGCGCGCAAAGACGGAAAGTGGTCGCAGCAGTTGCGGCTGGTAGCTTCAAACGCTGAACGCGGTGACTCCCTAGGGTGCGCATTGGCAATTAGCGCCGATGGAAACACGATTCTTGCCGGCGCATTTGACGAAGACGCACTGCTCGCCGGAATTCAGTCGCCAGGTATGGGGGCGAACGACGAAAAGGATGATTCTTCGGTGGGTGCGGCATATGTTTTCGTCCGTTCCGGCGGCAAATGGTCGCAGGAAGCCTACATGAAGGCTTTTAACTCCAGGGTCAACGACCAATTCGGATGGGCAGTCGCAATCAGCCGGGACGGTAACACCGTCGCCGTCGGTTCGCATCTGGAAGACAGCAAGGCCACCGGGCTGAACGGGGATCAGACAGACGCCTCTGCCGAGGATTCCGGCGCGGTTTACGTCTACACCCGCGACAATGGAAAGTGGACACCTGCAGCCTACGTGAAAGCGCCGAACACCAAGGAATCAGCAGAGTTTGGAATCTCTGTCGCTTTAAATGCTGATGGTAAAGTGCTCGCGGTGGGCGCAACGAAAGAAGACAGTGGCGGCATGGGCGTGAACCCCAAGGCGACCACGAGCGAGATAAAAGATTCTGGCGCGGCGTACGTGTACTACTGAGCTTTCTCCTTCTATCAGCCCAGATCCAGCCGGAATTTCCTCACCGGCTTAGCACGGCTACGAGGGACGCGTGTCCCACTATGTGTCCGTCCATGGCGCGCATTACATCCGCGCGAGTCGCACCCGACGCAAGATTCAGCCTTTGGTCCAAAGCAAAAACTTCAAACGCATAATGATGCGGTATGGGGACGTTTTGCGGCGGACACGGCGGACGATATCCCAGGATGCCACCTTGACCCGGATTGCCATTACTTTGACGGCTGCCATCCGGCAGATCCACGGTATTCGACAACACCCCCTCCGGAAGTTGGTTTGCCGTCGCCGGCATATCCCAGACCATCCAGTGGAGAATATCGTCGTTCCCTTTTCGCGGACGAGGCTCCATATCGTGCACGATCAGCGCAAAGCTCTCCGTTCCACGCGGGGCATCCGTCCATTTGAGCCCAGGCGAAATCGCTTGAGGATCGCTGCACGTATATCTCGCCGCGATCTGGACGCCATCTGCGATTCCGTTGCTGGTTAGCTTCATGGGGGGCGGCGGAGCCGCGTTCGCCTGTCGGCCGCCAGCCGCAGGGCGCGCAGCCGGTGCGGGATTTGCGGCGGGAGGATTCTGCTGCGCGGTGGCGATGCCCGCCCAGCCGATCAGAGCCAGAAGAGTCATTGCGCGCTTGATTTGAGAGCTATACATCTTTCGGAATCCTTCCTATTGCCTGACGGTTCTCACAAACGAGCGTTGGGTTATCAACGCGGTAGATAATCTAACTTCTAACTACCCGCCGTCAAGACGACGTTTTCGCCTGAACCGAACTTGTCCACCGGGCCAGTTGTTACGTTGCCCTTGGGCCCGCAAACTAACCAACGAAACGCTTTCCTCTCTTACTTTGGGAAATCTGATGATACGCGTGCAACGCTTGGTAGTTATGTCCTTGGTGTGTGCGGTCCTGCTGGAAACGGGTTGCGGAAGTACGTCTTCGGGCAACAACACCACCAATTCTTCTACCCCCTCCGCAGGAGCGATTGCGGTCGCGTTGAGCCCAACTTCCGCGAGCATTCGCCTGGGCGCGACGCAGGCATTCACCGCTCAGGTCAACAATTCTTCAAATCAGGCAGTAACGTGGCAAGTGAATGGTATCAGCGGCGGCAATTCTTCCGTGGGAACCGTCTCGGCGGCTGGAACATATACCGCGCCCGCCGCCCTTCCTATTCCAAACACGGTAACCATCAAGGCCATCAGTTCCGCCGATGCCAGCGCGACCGCAACCAGCACCGTGTCGCTGTTGAATCCGGCCCCCGCAATCAGTTCGGTGGTACCCAGCACCTTCTCCATGGGACCAATTTCTCTCACCGTCACCGGAACCGGATTCGTCACTGGCGCGCGGGTTCTTTTCGCGGGAGTCGCAATGAACACCATGTTCGTGTCGCCAACAACCCTCACTGCAAGCGGA
>DATBAT010000138.1:0-2933 GCA_036271375.1 Terriglobales bacterium | reverse complement strand
CCGCCGAAGGTACTCCAGGAATCGTGAAGAGCTTCGCCCACCGTCTGGTGGGAAAGGACCCGCTGAACGTGGACGCGATCTGGGAAGAGTTGCGCCGCGGTGGCATTTTCGCGGGAGCGCAGGGTGGCCAATTCGTAACCGCCTTGACCGGCGTTGAAATCGCTCTCTGGGACTTAGTGGGCAAAGCGCTGGGACTCCCCATATATCAACTCATGGGCGGCAAGTTCAGAGACCGCATACGCATGTACTGCGATTCAGACATGAAAGACGTCATGGGCGACGAGTTCTCGAAAAAAATGCCTTGGATCAAAGACGCCGGCTTCACCGCCATGAAAATGGATATCGACGACGCCTCTGATCCCGCCCGCTTCGACAAAGTAAACCGCACCGCCAGCAACGGCGAAATCGACCGCATGCTGCGCGAGATGCACCACGTCCGTGATTCCATGCCGAAAGAGATGGACCTCGCGGTGGACATGCACGGCTTCTACGACGCGCCTACTGGTAAGAAAGTGGCCATTGCGTCCGAGGGCCTCCGTCTGCTTTGGTTGGAAGAGCCCGTGCCGCCGGAGAACATCGATGCCATGGCGGATATCCGGCACTCCACGAAGACCCCCATCTGCTGCGGTGAAAATATCTACATGCGTTGGGGCTTCGCCAAGATTTTTGAGAAGCAGGCGGCCGATATCATCATGCCCGATATTCAAAAGGTCGGCGGCCTTTCAGAGTCCCACAAAATTGCCAACATGGCGGACGCTTACTACATTCCGTTCGCGCCCCACTGCGTAGTTTCGCCCGTAGGCACTATGGCTTCCGCTCATGTGTGCGCCTCGGTACCGAACTTCCTGGTTTGTGAATGGCACTGGATCAACCATCTCGATACTTGGAGAAACTGGGTCAAGGAAGGCGAGATCATCGTCAAGGGCCATGTGGAGATTCCCGACAAGCCGGGCATCGGCGTCGAGATGAACGACGAATCTGCGCAAAAATCGCAAATACCGGGCACGACTTGGTTCGCATCGAACGTTTAGACGCCGGCGTCTGACCACACGGCGATTTCATTGCCGTTCGGGTCCGCAAAATGAAACCGGCTGCCACCCGGAAAGGAGAACGTGTCTTTCACGATCGTCCCGCCCGCTGCCTTGATCTTTTCCTGCGCGGCGGCCAAGTCGCTGGCGTAAATCACCAACAGCAAACCCTGCGCGGGCGTCGGCCTTTCCTTAGTAAAGCCTCCGGCTAGGCGGCCATCGAAAAAGCTCGTGTAATCAGGGCCGTAATCCTCAAACTTCCACCCGAAAGCGGTTCCGTAGAACTGCTTCGTACTGGCCATGTCACTTACCGGCAGTTCAATATAGTCAATCTGATTTTCGGGTTTGGCTCGGCTCATCGTGATCTGATTCTAAATCGCCGCGCTGCTGTTGCGATTGTAAAAATCGGCCAGGAGTAGCGCCCGCAAACTCCTGAAACTCCCGGATCAAATGCGCCTGGTCAAAGTAGCCGCACGCCACGGCGAGTTGCGCCCAACTCGGCTGAGCGGCACTGGTCTTCATGGCCCGAATCCGCTCCGCCACTTGGCGAAACCGGAGTAGGCGCGCCAAATACTTTGGCGAAACGCCGGCTCGTTCCAGGCAAACGCGCCGGAAATGCCGCTCGCTCAATCCGCAGTCCGAAACTAGTGTCATGCTTCTGAGATAGTTAGACAACGGTGAGCCTTGCGGATGATCTGGTCAGGGGAGGCCACCCAAGTGAACGGTTTAGGTTTTTTATTGCGATCTCGAATATAGTCGGTGATGGCCTTGATCAGGGCAGAGACGCTAGGAAAGGTGCCGCGCCGAATACGGCGCTGCGTGATTTCGGCAAAAAAGCGCTCGACCATATTGAGCCAGGAAGAGCTGGTCGGGGTAAAGTGCAGATGATAGTTGGGCCGCTCGGCTAGCCATGCTTTCACCGACGGATGCTTGTGCGTTCCGTAGTTATCCAGAATCAGATGGAGCTGTTGCCCGTTCACCGCAGTTTTGTCGAGCTTGTTTAGGAAGTTCAAAAACTCCTGATGCCGATGGCGCGGCGAACAATGACCCATCACTGTTCCATCCAGCACGTTCAGCGCGGCAAACAAGGTTGTCGTTCCATAACGGCGGTAATCGTGCGTCTGCCTCTCGGGCAGGCCTTCCCGCAACGGCAAAATCGGCTGCGTGCGGTCCAATGCCTGAATCTGACTCTTTTCGTCCACACTGAAAACCAGGGCATTTTCCGGCGGATTTCGTTACAAACCGACAATATCCCTCACTTTATCCACGAACTCCGGGTCCCGGCTCGCCTTGAACTTCTCCACCCGGTGCGGCTGCAATCGATGAGCCCGCCAGATTCGGTGAATGGTGGTGTCACTTACCTTCTGCGCAGCGGCCATCATCCGGGTGCTCCAATGCGTGGCGTTCCGGGGCTTGGTCTTTAAAGTTGCCTCGATAATCGCCGCTTCCTTCTCCGCGCTGATCGTCTTCTTGCGCCCTGGGCGAGGCGCATCCGTCAAAATGCCCTCTACCCCCGACTCGGCAAAGCGCTGCCTCCACTTCAAAATCGTCGTCCGCGTCGTCGATAGCCGCCCCGCTAACTCATTGTTGGAGGCCCCTTCTGACGCACTCAATATGATGCGTATACGGAACGCCACATTCTGCGGCGTACTGCCCGCACTGAGCAGTTGCTCCAGCAGGATTTTCTCCTCTGTACTGACTGTGATCGCTTCCGCTGGACTCCACATTCCTCCAGCCTAAGTCTCTTCTCTCCTGTTGTCCAGCTATTTTAGAAGCATGACACTAGCAAGCGACAAAGGCAGTTTTCCAGGACAATTGGCCCCGCGACGACAACGGAAACAATGACGCAACATCCTTCGCCGGTGAGAATTTAGAAGTTATTGTTGATCCTGGTGCGGATGAGAG
>DATBAT010000137.1:0-2831 GCA_036271375.1 Terriglobales bacterium | reverse complement strand
CCTGATCGTTCTTGACCTTATTCACCCGGTAAGTGCCCGACTCCACCGGAACCCAACCAAGCAGCTGGACCAGCCAGCGCGGGGTGATGGCCGTTAGTTGCGGCGGCGTCTTGGTTGTATTGGCTAACTGCCGTGCTGCGGTATCGCCTAGCGCTCGATGATCTGCCATGAGGGATGATTCCTTCCTTAACTCACTCCACGGGCATCATAGCCGTCCTGCCCTCGGCCGGGAATCGCGAATGTACGAAATTTGTCCGTATTCGGTGAATAAACAGAGGGTAAGGAGAGGTTATGACCTCATGATTTAAGGACAACTGTTACGCTGTGAATGGAAGCCCCGAGGTGTCCTATTGACTGAATTGGTACATCCATCGATCGACGATATCGACTGCGAAATTCTGGCTGAGCTGCAAGCGAATGCGCGCATTGCGTTTGCCGAGCTCGGGCGAAGAGTTGGCCTGTCGACTCCCGCGGTGATCGAACGGGTTCATCGCCTGGAGGAGAGCAAGGTGATTCTCGGCTACAGGACGCTGGTCGATCCGGCCCGCGTCGGCCTGCCGGTACGCGCATTCGTTCATGTGACGGTGGCTGGAGACAAGCTGGCAAAATTTGCCGCCGTGGTGCGCAACCTTCCCGAAGTGTTGGAGTGCCATCGCGTGACCGGCGCGGAATCCTTCATCGTGCAAGTCGCCGTCCGCGACGTGAGGCACATGGAAGAAGTCATCGATTCCATGATGCCCTACGTTTCGACCAACACCTCCATGGTCCTGGCTTCTCCAGTGCCCTGGAATAGCATCCTCCCCGCCGCACGCTACGGCAAGAAGCCAAGGCAGCGCAAGAGCGAGAGTTGACGTTGGAGGAAAGTACGAAGCCCTCCTCCCTAGATCGCTGCCCATATCCGCCGACCGCGTTCAGTCCCGAAGGGACGGCTGAAAACAGGCCGCGAGCCAATCCTTAAAAGCTTTCCGTCTTCCCATCGGGACTGATTTTGTTTGCCCACAACCCCATCTACAACTAACGTCCGCGCGATATGGCGCGATGGCCACCTTCTCAATGACGCAATGGTTTGTTACACCAGTAACCGTCACCTGGCAAGGAGCGTTCATGAGATTCAGCACGATTGCAATAGGATCGGCATCACTCTTTTTGATTGCCGCGGCAGTAGCTCAAACAGCACCACCTCCCGGAACAGCAGGGCAACGTAAAGCCAATCAACAGGAGAGGATTGCTCAAGGGGTCAAGAGCGGGCAACTGACTGCCCACGAAACCGCCAACCTGGAAAAACGGGAAACCAGCGTGAACCGGGAAGAACGCAACATGCGTGCAGCCAACGGCGGGAAACTAACAGCGGCCGACCGCACCGCACTCAACAACCGCCAGAACAAAATCTCCGGCTCCATCTACAACGACAAGCACAACGACGCCGTCCAAAAATAGCGTTCGTTTTCTATTTGCGCAGCGACCGGTACAGATCCGTAACAATCGGCGGCAGAAGCGAGCGGATCGCCTTCTTGATCCAGATCGCGGCTTTCACTCCGCTGATCCCGGGGCGTTCCTGAAAAGCAACCTCGTGCCGATAGGTGAGCGCAGGGTCTTCTTCAGGACGTCCATTGGAGTAGTAGTAAGTCGCAATCGATTTCCGGTTGCGATCGGGCGGGCATGCCAGTGGTTTGGGGTGACCGTGAAACGACACACTCGTAGTGCTGAAGATGGCGCAGCGGTTGAAGACGGGTAGAATCCTCTTCTCCGCTCGCGTCACCTCCCGATCCCACAGCTCGAAATGTCCGCCGTATTCTTCCTTCCAATCCTTGTTGAGATAGATCAGAACATTGATGCGCCGATCCAGCCGCAGTCCATGGTGGTAACTGAAGTCGGCGTGCACTTCCAATGAGCCACCGGGCGTTATCTGGTGCAGGCCTGCGCCGGTGTAGTAGGGATCAGGGAGTACACTCTGGATCCCAGTCAGGGTCTTGAGAAACTGGAGCATCGGCCGGGCGTTGAGGAAGTAAAGCACATCACGAATCGATGGCGGCAGTTCCTCCGCGACGTCAAACGCCAGCTTCTTGCGTTGGTTTAGATCCGTGTGCGCGTACCAGGCTGCTTGCTTAGGCTCAGGGAAATCGCGCAATGCCGCCTCGGCTACGTCAAGGGGCAGAAAATTATCGAAATAAATATGGGGGTACGGCGCGTTCGCCTGGTATTCCTCTGCCCTGGCCCTTGCCAGCTCTTCGAGTTTGCCGCAAAACTGGTCGCTGAGTAAGACATTCAAGACTCTTGTGTCGTTTGCGCTCTCCACCGCGACAGGTTCTTTCACCGATTCGGGCATGGACAGCCCCCCTGGGGTCACTCGTTCAAAGGTTGGCAGCCGGGTCTATGTTTCAACCTATCATGCGACCAATTCATGTCAAGACAAGCCCGGTTGTAAACTAGAACGGAGGACTCTATGGCGGAACTGCAACGCAGGCAAACAGTGACGGTGAAGGTAGGAAATGTGCGCGTGGGATCTTCCGCGCCGGTAGTCGTGCAGTCCATGACGAATACCGATACCGCGGACGTGCGCGGCACGATCCAGCAGGTAGCTGCGCTGGCGAATGCGGGGTCGGAGTTGGTGCGGGTGACGGTCAACAACGATGCCGCGGCAGCCGCCGTGCCGGCCATCGTCGAGGGCCTGTCCAAACTGGGAATCGATGTCCCCATTGTTGGAGACTTTCACTACAACGGGCATCTCCTTTTGAAAAAGTACCCGGAGTGCGCGCGCACGCTGGCCAAGTACCGTATCAACCCGGGCAATGTATCGATTGGCCGCAAGGACGACGACAATTTCCGCATTA
>DATBAT010000136.1:0-3082 GCA_036271375.1 Terriglobales bacterium | reverse complement strand
GACGTGATCGTCCTGCACGATGGCAGTCACAAGCACCTGGGGACTGACCGGTCGAGGACGGTCGCTGCGACCGATCTTCTGATCACGCGGTATAAGGCGGAAGGTTATGAGTTTGTTACGGTGCCGGAGTTGATGAAGGGTTGAAGTAGTTTTCCAGCGGTTGGTTGGGAAATTAGTTGTTAGTTGCCAGTTCTTGGTTCCGAGTTCGAATCTACTGGCCTTCGCCTTTGTCAATTTTGCTGGCGACTTTTACTCCGCTGAGCCCACCCACGTATTTGGCGATGCCCTTGTATAGCGACTCGGCGATCTTCTGGCGGTATTCGGAGGTGCGCAGCTTGCGCTCGTCGGTGGGATTGCTGACGAAGGAGATCTCCGCCAGGATCGACGGCATGTTGGCGCCGATCAGCACGATGAACGGCGCTTTCTTCACGCCCCGATCGCGGATGCTCGAACTCTTTGCCGCCAGGCTGCTGTGCAACGCCTGCTGCACATTCGACGCGAACTCGTGCGACTCTTCGATCTTTTCCTTAAGTGCGATCTTCTTCACTAGATCTTGCAGTTCGTGGATTGATTTTTCAGAAACCGCGTTCTCGCGGGCCGCGACTTCGAGGGCCTCGGGGGACGAAGTGAAATTCAAATAATAGGTTTCCACTCCGCGGGCATCCGCGTCGCGGCTTGAGTTGGCGTGCACGGAAACGAAAAGATCTGCCTGCTCTTGATTGGCAACCGCAGTGCGGGTCTCCAGCGGAACAAAAGTATCGTCGCTGCGGGTCAGTAGCACATCAGCGCCGAGGCGGGTATCGAGCAGCTTCGCCAAGCGCCGCGAAACGTCGAGCACCAGATCTTTTTCCAGCAGACCGTTGGGACCAATGGTGCCGGTGTCGTGGCCACCGTGGCCGGGATCGATCACGATTTTGCCGATCTTTAGGCCAAGGGCGCGAATCAGCGAGCGGTCGCCGCCAGCCGTGGGGCGCGCCTCACGTCCATTGCTCTGGCGAACCTTCGCACGAGCAACCGGTTTGGCAGGCTGCCGCGTGACGATCACCGGATCGTCATCGTTTTCCGGCTCGATAATGACTTTTTTCGTCGGCTGTGAGGAAGCAAGCTCTTCCGGCGCGGGGGCGTTCACCGCAATGTCCTCGCGTTTCGGAGCAGGCTTGCCCTTACCGCGAATGTCGATGATCAGTCTCGAAGGGTTTGACAACAATAGACTGTTGTAGTCGGCCAGGCTGTCGACATCCAACACAACCCTGGCCGTGTCCGCGGTGGATTGCGCGATGCGGATTTTCTTAAGGAACGCGTCTTTCACATCGAAGTTCTTACCAATCTCAAAGCGGTCCAGTTGAGCATTCGCCAGATCGAAAACCACGCGCGCGGGATTATCGATGCGCTGCGATTCAAACTTCACGTTGCGGTCAAGATCGATGGCGACGCGAGTGTAATCCGGCGTCGACCAGTGGCGGATGCCAGTGACGTGCGCGATCGGCGCTTTCTCACCCGAAGAGGTCTCTTCCGAAGTCGCCGCTTCCACGACCTTAGGGGCCGGATCGGCCAGAGCGAGCCGGGCATCGCCCGCCAACTCATTGTTCGGATAGCGGCGCACGAACTCGGCGAATACTTCCTTGGCGCGGTCACGGTCTCCTATGTCATCGCGGTAAATCTGGGCGATGGCGAACAGCGCGGTCGCACGATACTTGCTCGAGGGATACTCCCGGCGCAAATACTCATATTGCTCAATAGCTGCGCGGAGGTTCTTCTCGTCGTCAAACTGGCTGCCCATTTCCGCGAGCAGTTGGGCCACGCTCAATACTGCGGTCGAGGCCTGCGAGGACGACGGACTTGCGTAATAAATCTGGCGATAGGAATTGATCAGCCGCTGGTAATCGTGACGGGTACGGGTTTTTTCTGGACGGTTATTAAAGGTTTCGCGTGCTTTATCTGCTGCGTCGAGATGGGAACTCGCCCAAGCGGCAGACTTATGGCTACTGGCTTCGGCCAACAGAGTGGGCAGCACAAACAAAAGCAGCGCCGCCGACCAGCGCAACCCGCGTTGGTGTCGAGAGAATGTGTTCACTTAATTTATGGCCGTAATCGCGTTCGTGCTTTTCTATTTTTACTAATCGGTGTTCGACATCACCATAACGCCGCGCTCATCCCGCTGCATATGCACTGGATCATGCGCCGGAATAAACGCGCGCGAACTTGGAATGCTGCCACCACCGTAGTAAAGCTGGGTAATCCGCTTAACGTAATTCTGCGTTTCCGCAAAGCGTGGAACCCCGGCGCTCCGCGCCACCGCACCGGCCCCCGCGTTATACGCCGCGAGGCTCAGCTTGATGTCGCCACCGTAGCTCTCCATCAGTCTCTTTAGATGGCGAACCCCGGCGTCGATGTTTTGTTGCGGATCGAAAGGATTGTTCACGTTCAGGGAACGTGCAGTTTGCGGCATCAGTTGCATCAAGCCCATTGCACCTTTTGGAGACATCGCATTGGGATTGAAGTTGGACTCCACCTTAACCACGGCCCGCACCAGGTTCGGATCAACGTTGTGCCGAGTAGCAGCCTGTTCGATTGCGGCATCAATATCGGCTTGCGTGAACATCCTGCCGCGAACCGGGACCATAGCCACGGAACTGGTCGGTCTATTTAACAAGCGATTCACTTCCGCGGCTGCCGAGCGCGCGGCGCGCATAGTCACGCCTTGCACGGGCTTCCAACGTTTTTCCGAAGCGCTCCAATAGACCAGCCTCTGCTGCGTTGCCTGAGTTCCTATGGTTGCTGAAGTACCACGAGTTGCCGGTGTTGCGACGAAGTCGTTGACGTAGACGGAATGTCCGCTGTCATCTTTGGTGACAGAGATTCCGCCCGCGCCGATTTCGGCCTGCACGGATGGTGTGAGTGAGAAGGAGGTCGCGATTACGGCTGTTGCCATCAGGGCGAGTTGCAGGTTTTTTCGCATACCGGGTGAACGAAACTCCATAAGCGGGCAGCTGGACACACTCCCGCGATTGCCTACCCGGAAACCTGAACGGAGAACCTTACTACCAGAGTGAATCAATTATAGGGTCGGGGATGCGGGCGG
>DATBAT010000135.1:0-39133 GCA_036271375.1 Terriglobales bacterium | reverse complement strand
ATTCCTGCGCGTGCCCCTCTTCCCCCAGAGTGCAGGGCTTTTCACCCGCGAGCTGGCCAAAGCCGTAAAACGGAAAGATATAGGCAAAAGTTTGCGCATCAGCCTGCTTCCGCCTCTGGCGGTGGCCGCCGGAGTTCGTTTTCGCATCACAGGTAAGACAAAAGGTATCTGGTGAACCACAACGCACACATGCCAGTAGCACCGCTCAAGGCCTTGCAATCGCGGGCGAGCGATGCTTCGCGCTGGATTATGTTCGATCCGGAACTGGCCGCGGACTGTCTTTTTGCGTATCGCACAGTACGTCTGATGTTGCTGGCGGCCTTCGCTCTGATCGCTTCTCCGCTACGCGCGGAAAAGCTCGTTGTTGTCGACAGTCGACGTGAAACCGTGCTGGAGACGAACGCGAAAGCAAAGCCTCTAATCAAGCAGGCTCGCCTGGCGCACACCCAGCAGCTCGCCGCTCGGTCGACGGAGCCACGTCTGCAATTTCAGGTTTCGCGTAAGCAAGCGATGGCTTGCCAGGAGCTGGTTCTTGCTCACGCTCCCCCGCAACGCCAAATACCTTACAAGCCTGTTTGCTTCCCCTCGTTGCACAATCTCCCTCCTCCCTGTGATTCGCAAGCCTTTTCCGCAGCGACCTTCCCCTCTCTACGTTCTTCCGCTTCCCATCTGCACGTCTTAGATCGTCCGCTGTCGATGTCCGCGTTTTATTTTCAAGGAGAAAGCTGATGTCCGCTAACGAGTTTGGCCAGTTCGTCCTCACTATCGCCGCATTTCTGCTAGCCGTCCACGGACTTGGCTATCTATCGGAGCGACTCAAGCAGCCACGCATCGTGGGCGAAATTCTTGCCGGCGTTCTGCTCGGACCTTTCGTGCTCAAGTCGCTGGCCCCCGGCGCGTTCTTGCATCTGTTTGGATTCTCGCCCAGCGCGAACACTGTGCTTGGTTTCCTCTACCAACTCGGTCTGATCCTGCTGATGTTCTGTTCCGGCGCGGAGACCCGCCGCCTGCTGGCTAAGGAGAATCGCACCAAGACGGTGATGCTGATTACCGTCTCCGACGTTTCAAGCTTCGTCTTCGTGCTGGGATTGGGTTTCCTGGGATTCATTCCTCTGGCGCGCCTGACCGGCACTCTCGGGCAACAGACCTCGACCCTGTTGGTACTGGCCATCGCAACTTCGGTGACGTCGATCCCGGTTATCTCGCGCATCTTTTGGGACCTCGGAATCATGCGGACCCGTTTCGTCAGCCTGTTGTTGGGCTACGCCGTGCTCGAAGATATCGCTCTATGGACGGTGCTGGCCTCCGCCACCGCGCTGGCGAAATCGACCGCGGCCAGCACGCAACACCTGGCACAAACCGTAAGCGTCCACATTGTGGGCACGCTGGTCTTCATGATTGTTGCCATGGCGATCATGCCTTACTTGTTGCGGAAGTTTAATCAGTCGCGTTGGAACATCCTGAACCAGGCGTCCCCGCTCGGCTACGTAATATTTGTGCTCATGGCGTACTGCGCGGTCGCCGCGTTCGTGGATGTCAATATACAATTTGCCGCGCTGCTGGCGGGATACGGCATCGTTGGCGGCGTCAGCGGTACCGAACGCGAACGTTTCGCCGTTCCAATCGAGGCCATCGCCAAAATGTCTTTCGGATTATTCATCCCGATTTATTTTGGAATGGTCGGCTATCGCCTGGTCTTTGGCCGCGAGTTCTCGATGGCGGTACTACTGGTCTTCTTCTTTGCGTCCTCCGCCATCGCCATCTTCTCCAGTGCCTTGGCCGCGCGCCTGGGAGGCTTCAAGCGGCTGGACATCGTCAACATTGCCCTCACCACCAATGCGCGCGGCGGACCGGGAATCGTCCTCGCCAGCGTGGCCTACGATGCCGGCATCATCAACGCCGCCTTCTATACGGCTCTTGTGATTACCGCGGTCGTCACATCGCAAGCCTGCGGCGCGTGGCTGCGCTTTGTCCTGAGCAAAGGCTGGCCGCTGCTGTCGTCAAATCCCGAAGAGACGTGGAAGAAGGGAACCAGAACAGTCGAGGTGTCCATAAATCGCGAGATGGTTGCGTAACGAATTGCGTTGATCGCGTCACGCGGGATGTATCGTCTCGACGTTTTCATCTGTACCGTTTTGTAATTACGAACTAGATCGAAAGGAACGCGGCGTAAAACGGGCTTCACTTGGAGCAAGGTAAGCCTACTTGCTAGGATAAGCCCATGCCCCCAAGCGATTACGCACCCAAGCCCGCGCACATCAAGTGGCTGCTTGATTCTGATCCTGCCATCCGCTGGCAAGTCATGCGTGACCTGACCGGCGAATCCGCCGATGCGGTTGCCGCCCAACGTTCTCGCGTGGCGACCGAAGGATGGGGAGCCCAGCTTCTCGCGCGGCAATCGGCCGCAGGGAGCTGGGGTGGCCCGCAGGAGTACCCGGGCCTGCTGGTGACCTTCAACAGTCTCGTAGCGCTAAAAGATCTTGGCCTCGATCCCGTCAGCAAGCAGGCCCGCAAGATGATCGACCGTGTCGAGAAGCGGCTGGTATTCAAGCCGCTCAACCATCGGCCGTTCTTGCACGGAGAGACCGAGCCCTGCATCAACGGCAGAATCCTCGGCATTGGCGCGTATTTCAGACGGCCGAACGACGAACTCGCCAAGCGACTTCTTGGCGAACAACTCGAAGATGGCGGCTGGAATTGTGAAGCGGTGGAGGAAAGCGCGAAGCGCCCCAAAAGCACACGCTCTTCGTTTCACACTACCATCTGCGTGCTTGAGGGGCTGCTCGACTTCGAACGCGCCGGACGAAAATCGGCAGCCCTTAGCCGTGCCCGCAAACGGGGCGAAAGCTATCTACTCGATCGCCACATGTTCCGCTTGCTCCGCACCGGCGGAGTCATCGATCCACGCTGGCTCCGCTTTTCGTACCCGGTGTTCTGGCACTACGATGTCCTGCGCGGACTCGACTATCTGCGCAGAGCAGAAATCAAGCCCGACAGTCGCGTCCGCGAAGCCATCGAAGTTGTGATTGCTCGCCGCCACCAGAATGGCCGCTGGCCGCTCAACCTCGTTCATCGCGAACAGTTTCCGTTGAAGATGGAGACAGAAGTAGGCCGGGCGAGCCGCTGGAACACGCTGCGGGCTTTACGAGTGCTGCGTTGGTACGGCACCAACGCGTAGAGGCGGGTGTACTCACCTGCCTGGCCATTGTCCCAAGTACTCGGGTGCTCGCGGCGGACCGCGAGCTTGCCCATGAAGCCTGCGCTGGCGAAGCTTTCGCAGGCGGATCTGACAGCCCTTGTGGCGTACCTGGCGTCGCTGAATCCGTAATCGACTAAAGTGTTCCGCGAGTAATGTGGGTCTCTTGCCGATAGATGACTGAGCACTCTTTCTAGAACAGGAACTTCAGTGCCAGTTGGATTACGCGCGGCGGTAGCGCTGCCTGAATCGAGTTGAATGTAGGCGAACTAATATCGCTGTCAGGCAGCCGGAAGTTGGTGTGGTTGAAGATGTTGAAGAATTCTGCGCGGAACTGAAATTCCCGGGACTCCGTAATGCGGAAATTCTTAAAAGCTGAAAAGTCCCAGTTGCCGTAGCCCGGGCCTTGCGCGATGTTGCGGCCTGCGCTGCCGAATTGTTGCACCGGCGAATTGGGGTCCTGGGTGATCTTCTGGAACGCGCTCCGGTTGAGCCATGCATCGGGAGTTTTCGGCCCTGAGTTGGGATTCTGTCCGTCAACCAAGTCCGGCCGATTGGCGAAGAAGCCGCTGATTTCTGGCGCTGATCCCTGCACCGAAAAATCGGTTGAATCGAAAACGGTGAAGGGCGTGCCCGTCATGTAGGTGGTGATTCCATTCACCTGCCAATTGCCCAGCGCTTGTTGATACCAGCCATGAGGCTGTCTCCAGAAGGGCAGGCTCCATTGATAGCTGAGCACCAAGCGGTGGCGAGCGTCGAACAAAGAACGACCGCGCTCGGCGGAAACATTGAAAGGATTCTGCGCCAAATCGTTCTCGCCGGCGACCGGCTTTGCCGCCGAGCCAGTCATATTGAAGGAAGAAGCGTCGTCGATGGATTTCGAATAGGTGTAGGAAGCAAGGAACGAGAGTCCGTGGCTGAAGCGCTTCTTCAAGCTAGTCTCGAGCGCGTTATACGACGAGCCTGCGATGCCTTCGATCAGGCCGGTCGACGAGTAGGTGCAGGGCGGCGAGGCCGGGTCAAGCGTGCATCCCGAATAAAGCCGCCGCTGATCGGCGTTGTCGGAGGTTGAAATCGGAGAGCCGTCAGGATTGGTGCCGGGAATGTAAATCGCCGGATTCGCCTCGACGAAGCGCGGCAGCTTGGTGCCCTTGGTCCCGACGTATCCAATTTGAAATAACAGGTCGGACCCGATCGATCGTTGAATGTTGAAGTCCCAATCCTGCGCGTAAGGAAGAGGAAGATTGGCCCCCAGCGTCAGGTTAGTGAGCGGGGTGGCGAATTGTCCGTTGACCGGAGGGTTGCCGTTGAAAGGGTCCGAAAAATTCGGCAGGCTGATCTGCTCGGTTTGCAAGTACGGCGGAGCGCTAACAGGAGATTGCAACGGGCCACCCTGGCCAGTGTAGTAAGGCTCATAGAAAATGCCGTACGCAGAAGTGACCAGCCACTTCGAACTACCGGTTGGGTCCCACGCGAAACCGACACGGGGAGCAAATCCTTTTTTAAACGTAGGAATCAGACCGGCGGATACTCCGGCATCCCCGGGATAGAGCAAGCCCGGAGGCGCATCGGGCATGATGGTGGATTGCCGTCCCGGAACGAAGAGCGTCTGCCGGTTATGAATTTCCGTGTAGGGGAAGGGCAATTCGTAGCGCAGACCAAGATTCAATGTAAGGCGCTGCGTGACCTTGTAGGAATCCTGTGCGTATCCATTGAGAGATTTTCCGCGAATGCCACGCGCGAAATCGCCGCGGCCCTGCAGAAAGAATACCGGTTGGCCAAACAAGAAGCTGGCAAACGCGTCAGGGACAACTGGAAACGGCGCGAAGACAAAGAAGCCGTTAGTGGCGATGCCCTGGAGGACGTTGACCTGAAGGCTCTGATAACCGCCGCCAAATTTGAATTCGTGCTTTCCCTTCACCCAGCTCAACGAGCCTGAGTAGTCAAAGGCGTTTTCGAATGTGTTGCGAGGACCGGTAATCGGATCGCCGACAGTTGTGTAACCACTAAGCTGCATGTACGGCGGACCGACAGCAACGTCGAGGCTGGGTTGGTATTTGAAGCCCAGACTCTCCGGAGTGGTGTGGTTAGTCCGCTCACCAAAGAGGAACTTGTTGCGCAGGAAGGAGAAGCGCAGCACGCCGATCATTGCGGGCGAAAACGTGTGGGTTTCTTGCACTACGAAATTCTGCGCCCGCTGTTCTTGGCCGACCGGGAAGCCCGGGACGCCGGCGCCTGAGACCGGGATGGGGTGGAATTCCGAACCGTCGCTAAACATATAGCGAAAGTTCAAAACATCGGAAGGAGTCAGGTAGTGGTCCAGGCGGAGGCCGAACTGATTGCTGTCCTGGCGGACGATCTGAGTCGAGGTGAAGACGTTGGTCCCTGCGTTGGGCTCGGGGAAGAAGCTCAATAGATTCAGTGATAGCGGATTCATAAACTGCTGAGGGAATTGATTGTTGGGATACGGCTGGTTCATGAACACGTTGAATAACTGCTGGTTCTGGTCGCGGCAAAATCCGTTTTCGAAACCCGCGGTACAAATCGCCGAGAAATCGCCATTACGCTCGGCCAGCGAAGGCACGGTAGCTGAATCCGTTTCGCCTTGGCGGTTACGGAATCCTTCGAAGAATCCAAATAGGAACGTCTTGTCCTTGCGAATCGGTCCGCCCAGCGATACTCCGAACTGGTTCTGCTTCAGTGGTTCCGTGGTTTGCGCGAAATAGTTGGTAGCGTCGAAAACATCGTTGCGCAGAAACTCCCAAGCGGCGCCGTGAATTTGATTTGTGCCGGAGCGGGTGATGATGTTGGTCGTCGAACCCAGGCTGTTGCCAAACTCGGCATTGGAGTTGTGGGTAAGAATTCTGAACTCGGTGACCGCATCCACCGGAGGCTTCAGCACAAAGCCGCCGTCGACTCCGTTGAAGTTATTCGCGCCGTCGATCAGGAAGTTGTTGGACTCCGGGCGCTGGCCATTCACCGCATAAGCCTGACTGGCACGCAGCGACCCACCTGCTTCGGCGAGGCCCGGCGTCAGCGGTACTACTCCGGGTTGCAGCAAGCCAAGCTGAGTGAAATTGCGGCCGTTCAATGGTAGATCGAGAACTTCGCGCTCCGAAACAACCGTTCCCAGACTGGTGACTGAACCCTGAATCAGTTCGGCATCGGCGTTTACCTCAACCTTTTGGTCTTCAGCGCCGACCGTGAGTCGCACCGAAACTGTCGCTGTCTCGTTGACGTTTAGCGTGATGCCTTGTTGAACGTAGCGGTGAAAGCTCTTGCCCTCGACCTGCACCTGATAGTGCCCGACCGGAAGTTCGATTAGAACGTAGCCGCCGCTATGGTCAGTCGCCGTAGAGCGCGTCAGGCCGGTTTCCGTCTGGGTGGCGCTTACCGTAGCGTTTTCTACCACCGCCCCGCTGGGATCGGTGACCGTTCCGCGAATACTTGCCGTGATCTGCTGGGCGTAAACATTTACGCCCGTCCATATAAGCGCCAGGCACAAAAATTTCTTAAGGGCATCCATAAGTCGCAGAACCTTTCAGGTTGTGGGTTCGTTCGGAGTCCGTGTCAACTTAAAGAGGCGATTCGAAACTGGCAATCGTATAAAACCACTAGAGCCTTGCAGAAAGAGAACGTGTAACATTTCCTGAATTCATTAATGCCGACCGAAACCCGGCGGGAGTAAGGAAAATTCCCACAGCGATGCATTCGCCCGCCGGGCGGTCTCGAAACCTTATGGCAGACAAGACGAACATACCGGTCGCGCCCACGACGGCGACAGACAAGATTAAAGTTGTCGAGGACGCCGAAGCCACCGGTGCGGTAAAGGAAGCCTATGACTATTGGCGCGCGGGTTCCGGCCGAACCAAGGTCCCCGGAATTCTGAAGTGCTTAAGCGCGCGCCCTGACTTTCTGAAGGAAGCGGTCGATTTTTCCAACACCGTTCAATTTTCCGACGGACACCTTTCCCGCCGTCACAAAGAGATGATCGGCAGCTATGTGTCGTACCTGAACCATTGCGCTTACTGCCTCGATAGCCACGCATTTTTCCTGAATCTGCTAGGGGCAAGCGACAAGACCGTCGCGGCATTCATAAACGGCGATCTCGAACAGGCGGATCTAACGAACGCGGAACGCGATCTGCTCGATTACGTAAAGATTATTACTGAAGCTGCATATCGGTCTACTCCAGAAGACGTGCAGAAACTCCGCGACACGGGATGGAAAGAAGCGCAGATCGCCGAAGCGGTTTACATCGTCGGGTTGTTCGCCATGTTCAACCGCATCGCCAATGCCTTCGGCGTTCCGGTTCAAAATTACGTGGCTATGGGAAGGATGACGCCTTGAGCGAAGACAAAAAGGCGTTGATGCCCGACTACATCAAGGCCGGTTCTGACCTGGGCGAGAAGATCAGGCTAGTTCAAGACGCCGAAGCGAGCGGAGAAACCGCTGCCGTCTACGATGAATGGCGCACTAAATCTGGCCGCACAAAAATGCCAGGCATTCTGAAGTGTTTTAGCCATCGTCCGGATTTCCTGCGCCAGGTTATGCAGTTCTCTGACACAGTCCACTTCTCCGAAGGCCATCTCACGCGCCGCTACAAAGAGATGATTGCGAGCTATGTCTCGTACCTCAACCGCTGTCCCTATTGACTGGACAGCCACGCCCACTTCCTGCGTGTTCAGGGAGCCACCGATGAATGCTTGATAGCAGTGCTCGAAGGAAAGTTGGACGAAGCCGGTCTGACGCCGGCGGAGCGTGCGCTGATGGACTACGTCAAGCTGATCACGGAGGCCTCGCACACGTCGACGGCTGCCGACGTACAGAAACTGCGCGACCTTGGGTGGGAAGAGAGCCAGATAGCGGAAGGCGTCTACATCACGGCGATGTTTGCGTTTTTCAACCGGGTAGCAGATTCGTTCGGCATTCCTCCGCAGAATTACCTGGAAGCAGGGAGGGTCACTCCATAGGGGTTCGGCTGCGATTTCATCTGCTTCAATAACGCCGGATCGGACTGGACGCGGTGGTGCGCGGTTTGCCGTAGGTCAGGGTTGCGTGCTGTGGACTGGGATTGTGGACCTTCGAGGCGCGCCCGCTGTCGCGCATGCGTTGATCCGCCAACGTCCAAGAGGCCAGACTGTCGTCCTCCTGCTCCCAATGCGCAACCGATGCCTCATCGCACCAATTCAGAAGATGTGGCATGGCTTTCTTGTGAGCGTCCGAAGTCATGAATTTACGCATGGTTTCCTGGGAGTCCCAGATGGTCATGGTCCAGAAAGTCCATTTGCGGTCGGTCAAGAGCATGCCAGCCCGGAAACCGGGAGCTTTTTTTACCTGGCGGAGCGAGTGGAAGGTGTACCAGGCGAATCGAGGGAGGAAGCGCACGGACCGGATTCTGAGGCGGGTTAAGCTCACGAGAGGCATTTGGTCCTCATTGATCCTCAACGGATCAGAGTGGCGCTGGTGGCATCCTTCAGGCTTGCATAATGATCGGAATCAAGTGCTCCGTTGTAGCTCCAACGGAGGCCGCCAGTTTGGTCGAGCAGCAGAACAATGGGCTGAGTGTCGTCTTTGCTGTCCAGGTATTTTCGCCACGCGGCTTCTCCAGTGGCCGAAGTCAGTACGTGGGACTGCTGCGCCGCCGGGGTGGACTTGCGGATAGCGGAGCGGATCATGTTGCGGATGAAAGACGGTGCGTCTTCGAGCAACGCAACAACGTAGTATGCGACGTGAGGATCGGATGCAAAATCGGCAGCGAAACGTTCCCTCCACGGAGCCGTGCGTTCGCCGGCCCTCCGGCTGATGCTAACTACCAGCAAGGTAACCTTTCCGGCGCTAGCATCGGGCAGGATTATCGGTTTGTCGCCAAGAGTCTGGCCGTGTAGTTTTGGGGGCTGGCTTCCGGCAGGCGGAGACTGAGCCATGGCGTGCGCAGCTACCGTGATTCCGAGCAATAGGAGCAGCCGGTTTATTTTTCGGTGTCCTGCCATTTTAGGTGCCGGGGTTTTGTGACGTTAGAAGGCGTCAACTCCAGTGACACTCGAACCGATGATCAGGGTGTGGATGTCGTGGGTGCCCTCGTAGGTCTTCACCGATTCGAGGTTCATCATATGGCGCATGATGGGATAGTCGTCGGCGACGCCGTTGGCGCCCAGGATGTCACGGGACATGCGAGCACATTCAAGCGCCATCCAGACGTTGTTACGCTTCGCCATCGAGATGTGTTGGTGCTGCACTTTGCTGTCATCTTTCAATCGCCCTACCTGCAGAACCAACAGTTGGGCCTTGGTGATCTCAGTGACCATCCAGGCCAGCTTTTCCTGAATGAGTTGATGCGATGCGATAGGCTGGTCGCGGAACTGTTTTCGCAGCAGAGAATATTGGAGCGCACAGTCGTAGCAGGCCATGGCCGCGCCGATGGCTCCCCAGGAGATGCCGTAGCGCGCCTGGTTCAAACACATCAGTGGAGATTTCAGGCCGTCGCTGCCGGGCATCAGCGCAGAGGCGGGAACGTGAACATCCTGCAAGGACAAGCCTGACGTCACCGAAGCGCGCAGTGACCACTTGCCGTGAATGTCCTCGGCTTTGAAGCCCGGGCGGTCGGTTTCAACCAGGAACCCGCGGACTCTATCTTTTTCGTCTTCCACTTTCGCCCAGATGACGGCGACATCCGCGATGGAGCCAGAGGTGATCCACATCTTCTCGCCGTTGAGGACGTAGCCGTCGGCCGTCTTTTTTGCGCGGGTGCGCATGCCGCCTGGGTTCGATCCGAAGTCAGGTTCGGTGAGGCCGAAGCAGCCCAGCTTCTCGCCCTTCTGCAACGCGGGCAGCCATTTCTCTTTGTGTTCGTCGCTGCCGAAGGTGTAGATGGGATACATCACCAGCGCCGACTGCACGCTGACAAAGGAGCGCACGCCGGAGTCGCCGCGCTCCATCTCCTGCATGACCAGACCATACTCGACATTCGACATGCCGGCGCAGCCGTAGCCCTTGAGCGAGGCTCCGAAAAACCCGAGATCGGCCATGGGTTTCACCAGTTCACGCGGGAAACGGCCGGCGCGGTTGCACTCTTCAATAATAGGAACGAGGTTTTCCTCGATGAACTTGCGGGTAGTGTCGCGGACCAATCGCTCGTCGTCGGAGAGCAGGGAATCAAACTCTACGAAATCGACACCGCGGAACTTCATGGCAGGCATTGTGGACTCTTTTCTCTGGCCGTTGGGCCGAACTTTAGAAGGTATCGAAAGGGCCGGGGCCTGGTCAAACCTAAGTTAGATGTTTTTAATCCTGGCTTTGCTACAATGTTTTCCGGTTTGGGCGGACGCAGGCCTTTGGGACTGCATCCAAAAGCGGTTAGTACTTTCTTCCTTTATGGTTCTGGCATCTTCTCGCCGGGTTGGGTTCCTCTTATTGGTAATGGTCGGCAGTTGTATGGCTGCGGATGAGTTCAGGGCACGGCCTTCCCTGAACGACGGTTTCCATCTTCTTTATAACCTCGATTTCGACCAGGCCCACAAACTGCTGGCGCTTTATGAGCAACAGAATCCGACGGACCCGATGGGGCCGGTGTGCGATGCCGCAGGGTATCTATTTTCGGAGTTCAACCGGCTGGGGGTCTTGGAGTCGCAGTTCTATGAGGACGACAAGTCATTTGACCAGCGTAAGAAACAGAATCCGGATGCTCTGATGCGTGACCGCTTTGATGCCGCGCTGGCGACGGCGGAGAGGCTGGCGAAAGACAAGCTGGCGAAGAATGCAAACGATCGCGATGGGCTGTTGGCGATGACGTTGTCGTCGGGGCTGAAGGCCGACTATGCGGCACTGATCGAGAAGCGGAACCTGGCGTCGCTGTCGCTGACCAAAGACGCGAGCAGGTGGGCGCAACAGTTGTTGGCGGCGGACCCGAATTGCTTCGATGCTTATGTGGCGACCGGGGTGAGCAAGTACATCATTGGGAGCATGGCTGCTCCGGTGCGTTGGCTGCTTAAGTTTGGCGGAGTCAATGGCGATAAGACCGCCGGGATGAATGAGCTTCACATGACCGCGGACAAGGGGCAGTATCTGGCGCCGTTCGCGCGAATCCTGTTGGCGATTGCTTACGTTAGAGAGAAAGATAAGCCCAAGGCGCGAGAGTTGCTGGCCGGGTTAAAGGCGCAGTATCCGGGGAATGCGTTGTTCGAGCGCGAGATCGCGCGGCTGGATGGGGTTAAGGTTTCGACGCCGTAGGGAAATCAAGAAAAATTCAGATTTGTGGCGGAAGACGTAGCGGAGCTACGTCTCTACGGACCTGCTTATTTCCCCGGTTTTGTTGGCTATTCACCAGAAATTCACCATTTTGTAACCCTCCTGTAACACTCCGGACGTAAAACTTTACCAACAACTCTCAGGAGGAAACATCGAGTGATTCGTCGAATTGCGCTTCTCTGTCTGGCTCTGGCGGTACCTGCGGTTGGGCAGACCACGCTCAACGGGGCGGGCGCCACTTTCCCTTATCCCATGTACTCGAAGTGGTTCAGCGAGTATCACAAAGCCCACTCGGATATTCAGATCAACTACCAGTCGATCGGTAGCGGTGGCGGTATCCGGCAAGTGCTGGCGGGGACTGTCGATTTCGGCGCCAGCGATGGCCCCATGACCGACGAACAACTTTCGCAGGCCAAGACAAAAATCCTGCACATTCCTACCGTGATGGGCGCGGTGGTTCCAGCTTACAACGTGCCGGGCGTCACCGGCGAAATCAAGTTTACGCCGCAAGCTTTGTCGGGAATTTTCCTGGGCAAGATCACGACCTGGAATGATAAGGCGATTACCGGTGCGAATCCGGGCGTTGAATTTCCGGCGCAGCCAATCATCGTTGTCCATCGGTCGGATGGAAGCGGTACTTCGTTCATCTTCACGGACTATCTCTCGAAGGTGAGCAGTGACTGGGCAGGCGGTCCGAGCAAAGGTACTTCCGTGAAGTGGCCTGTGGGTCTGGGCGGCAAGGGCAACGAAGGCGTGGCAGGAATGATCCGGCAGATGCAGGGATCGATTGGTTACGTCGAGCTGATTTACGCAGTGCAGAACAAGATCACCTACGGATCAGTGAAGAATTCCGCGGGTGATTTCGTTAAGGCTTCGCTCGAGAGCGTAACTGCGGCGGCTGCTTCAGTGAAGAACATGCCGGCGGATTACCGGGTCTCGATCACCAATGCGCCGGGCAAGGAATCGTATCCGATTTCGAGTTTCACCTGGCTGCTGATTCCGAGCCAATCGAAGGATGCGGCGAAAGGGAAGATCATCCAGGATTTCCTCGGCTGGATGCTGGACAACGGCCAGACCATGACCGCAGACCTGAGCTACGCACCGCTTCCGGCGGGTGTGGTCAGCAAAGTTAAAGAGACGGTAAAAACAGTTCGCTAGGTTTTTAAAGTTCCAGGTTCAGCTTCAACGAAGCGTTCAATCCTCAACGAGGAAAAAGGAGAGGCAATGAAGTTCGCTCTAAAGTGGTGTGTGGTGCCCTTAATGGCGTCCGCACTGGTAGCCCAAACTGCGCCCAAGCCCAAGAAGAAAGTGGTGCGCAAGCCGGTTGAGCCGCAAGTCTCGATGCAAGACGTGCAGGCTTTGAAAGATGCTCTGGCCGCGCAGCAAGCGCAGATTGAGTCGCTCAAGCAAGAGTTGCAGACTCGCGACCAGAATTGGCAGTCCACGCAACAGCAGTTACAGGCTGCGCAGTCGGCTGCAACCGACGCCCAGCAAAAAGCTGCGCAGGTGCAGAGCGTTGCCGATGCACAAAAAGACAGCGTCACCAAGCTATCGAGCGATATGGATGATGTAAAAACCACGTTGACCAATACTGCTGTCAACACTCAGGAAGAGCAGAAGAAATTTGCCGCGCTGGAAGGTTTGGTTGGACGCTTCCGCTTCAACGGAGACGTTCGAGTGCGCGGTGAAAGCTTCTTTCAGAGCGCGCCTGGATTCCAGGATCGGAACCGTGGGCGTATCCGCGTAAGGTTCGGTGTGGACGGCAAGTTGGGCGACGACTTCGTCGGCGGCTTCTATCTGGCCTCTGGCTCACTCGGCGACCCGACCAGCACCAACACCACCTTAACCAACTACTTCGAGAAGAAGACGATTGGCATTGATCGCGGCTATATCACCTATAACCCGAGGGCGTTCAAGCCACTTTCGATCACAGCTGGTAAGTTCGCCTACACCTGGAACCGGACGCCAGTCACCTTCGACTCCGACTTGAATCCGGAAGGTTTCAGCGAAAAGTTGTCGTTCGATTTGAAGAGCCCGTTCTTCAAGAACTTCACCTTCCAACTCATGCAGCTCCTCTACAACGAATCGAGCGGCGGTACCGACTCGTATGCGTTGGGTGGACAGGTATCCGCAAAGCTGCAACTGGGGCACTTTTGGACCGCAGTACCTTCGTTCACGCTCTTGAAGTGGAACAATGTTGATTCCATCTTGAACGCCAGCGCGTTTGCGGTGGGAGCGACCACGACCGGAGTGGCAGGTACCACGCCGCTTGGACCGTTCCCGACGCCGGGCGAAGGTCCGGGTTGCGCGCGTGGTGGCGTGAGCCTCTCCGCGTACGCTCCTTGCGCTTTCGGCCCTAACGGCATCACCAACGGTACGTTCTTCGATGCTAGCGGAAAGGCGCATTACCTGTCGCAGTACAACTATGCTGACTTCATCCTGAACAACACGATTGCGACCGGCGTTGCACGTCTGCCGATCAACATCGTGGCTGAGTTTGAGCAGAACCTGGATGCAGCGGCGCACCCATTCGCGAACGATGGCAGCACCGAGTTGACCAACCTGGGGGCGCAGGACAAAGCCTACGGAGTTGATTTCAGCATCGGCCAAGCCAAAGCCAAGAACGATATTCAGATTGGATACGCGTGGTTAAGACAGGAACAGGACTCGGTGCTCGCGGCCTTCAACGAAAGCGATCAACGCGCCCCAACCAACATTCTACAAAACAAGATCTACGGAACCTGGAAGCTGCGCTCGAACGTGACCGCGGGATACACCTTCTTCTGGGGACGTACCTTGAATACCGGGCTGGAGAATTCGATCCGCGCAGGCGGTACGGCTGCGGGTGGGACCGAACCAGATTTGCGGCGCATGCAGTTTGACCTGGTCTACACGTTCTAAGAAAAGGCGCCGGCCTTGCCGGCGCTTTTTCATTTTGTATCGGGTAAGTTTGTAAGTTGGACCCCGCGTGGAAATCACGCGGGGTTTTGAATTACCTGACGATCAAAATACAATGAATAGTAGGGTGGCCTTGTGATGGGCCACGCTGCGGCGTTTTAGAACTACAAGTTGGTTGGGCTGGTGGTGAAAGTTGCTCGGGCAGGTGAGGACACCTGCCGCTACGTGTTCTGAATTGCTTCTATGGCTCGTGTCTCGCTCGACAATCCGGCTTATTACATCAATCGGGAATCATCTTGGCTTACCTTCAACCGGCGGGTGCTGGAAGAGGCTGAGGACGAGAGCAATCCGTTGCTCGAACGGTTGAAGTTCCTGGCGATCACGGCCAGCAATATGGACGAGTTTTTTGAAGTCCGTATCGCGAGCCTTTTGCAGCAGATTGAAGATGGCTACACGGAAGCCGGCCCCGACGGGCTGACGCTGGCGGAAGAACGCGATGTGATGGCGCGAGAGACGCGCGCGTTTGTCGATGACCAGTACCGCTGCTGGAACGAAGATCTGCGTCCGGCGCTGGCGCAAAAGGGTGTGCGGGTGCTTGGAATTCACGAGCTCGATTCACGGGCCCGGGCCTTCATCGAAGAATATTGCGAGCGCGAGCTGGATTTATTGCTGACTCCGGTGACGATCGATCCGGCGCACCCTTTCCCTCGAGTGATCAATAAAGCACTCTGCGTGGCGTTCCTACTGCGCAGGCGGCGGCGTTCGTCGATGACCTATACCGGAGTAGTCACGGTTCCGCGGGTGCTGCCACGGCTGGTGCGGCTGCCCTCTGAGGGAACGGACGATTTTATCTTCCTGGCTGATTTGGTCGCGTTCCACGCGGCGCGGATGTATCACGGCTACGACATCGTTTCTTCGGCGGCGTTCCGGGTGACGCGCAACAGCAATTTGTATCTGGCAGAAGAGGAAGCCCGGAACCTGCTGGAGTCGGTGAGGACGGAACTACACAACCGGCGCAAGGGCGACGCGGTGCGGATGGAAATCGAGTCGGATGCCGACCCGGAGATCATCGAGCGGCTGCGGACTAATTTTGAGCTAGATCCGTGGCAGGTGTTCCCGGTGGATGGGCCGGTGAATCTGTCGCGGCTGATGAATATCTACGGCGAGACCGCGCATCCGGAGTTGAAGTACAAGACGTTTATCCCGCGAGAGCTACGGCTGACGGGCAAGTCGCAGGACCTGTTCGAGGAATTGCGCCGGCATGACGTGTTGCTGCACCATCCCTTTGATTCCTACGATTCGGTGGTTTCTTTTATCGAGTCGGCAGCGAAAGACGATCGCGTGCTGTCCATCAAACAGACCTTGTACAGGACGAACGAGCACTCGCTGATCGTTCCGGCGCTGATTTCTGCAGCGGACACGAAAGAAGTCACGGCGGTGGTGGAGCTGAAGGCGCGGTTCGACGAGGACCATAACATCAAGTGGTCGCGCGATCTGGAAGATGCCGGTGTGCAGGTATTTCACGGACTGGTGGGGCTTAAGACGCACTGCAAGTTATCGCTGCTGGTGCGGCGTGATCCTGATGGAGTCATTCGGCAATACGCGCATTTGGGGACCGGCAACTACAACGTCAGCACGGCGAAGATGTACACGGACCTAAGTTTGCTGACCGCCGATCCGGCGATCACCGCGGCGGTGCATGACGTTTTCAGCTTTCTGACGGCTTACGCCGAGCATCCCAGCTATGATCCGCTGCTGGTGTCGCCCATCAACCTCGCGGAAAACTGTCTGGCGCTGATCGCGCGCGAGGCGGAACATGCGCGGCACAGCCGACCGGCGCGCATTATCGCGAAGATGAATGCGCTGCTGGACAAGAACATCATCATGGCGTTGTATGCGGCGTCGCAGGCGGGCGTGAAGATCGACCTGCTGGTGCGCGGGATGTGCGCGGTACGGCCGGGAGTTCGCGGGGTCAGCGACAACATTACGGTGCGCAGTATAGTCGGCCGCTATCTTGAGCACAGCCGTATTTATTATTTTTCAAACGGCGGTGAGGAAGATGTTTATCTGGCCAGCGCCGACTGGATGCCGCGTAATCTTTATGAACGGGTGGAAGTGATGTTTCCCCTTAAAGATGAGCGGTTGCGCGACCGGGTAAAGAACGAGATCCTCGATGCCTATCTCGCGGACAATGTGAAGTCGCGCATTATGCAAAAAGATGGGCGCTACATCAAAGCCTGGCAGGCAAAAGGCAAGCGCAAAGCTCCGACCGGATCGGGCGCGTTCAGTTCGCAGGATTATCTAATTGGAATCTCCGAAGGGCGGCAGTCGGTGGAAGCGATTCCCGCGTCGCCCGCGCCGCGGAAGAAGCGGGCGCTAGCCGGGAAGGAACGATAGGGGCCAATGATCATTTATTTTTTGCGGCATGCCAGCGCGGGTGAGCACGTAATGAATCCGAAGAAGGATGAGAAGCGTGCTTTGGACCAGACCGGCATAGAGCAGTGCGGTTATGTGGGCCGCGCGCTGGCAGCGCTCGATGTACACGTGGATGTGATCATTTCGAGTCCGCTGAAGCGGGCCACGCAAACGGCCTCACTAGTGGGAAATGAAATGGGGTATGAAGGAAAGTTAGCTTTAGATGATGCGCTTAAGCCGGGCGCGAGCGTCGACGATTTTCGTCGGCTGGTAGACAAGCACGGTAAACGCGAAGCGATCATGGTGGTGGGGCATAACCCGAACTTGAGCGAGTTTCTGGGCCGCAGCATCAGTGAGAGCGGCTGCGAGGCGAGTTTCGATTTCAAGAAGGGCGCGGTGGCGCGGGTGGAAACTTCGCGTAACTCCGGAACGCTGTCATGGAGTATGACGCCCAAGATCCTGCGAACGCTTTATGTGGCCGCGACTGAGAGTTCGCGTCCGAAGACCTCTCCGAAATAAGTCGCTTCTTTTTCTACCGCCCACAATTCCAAATCCACACTGGCTTTTGCTTTAGCCTGGATTGCTATTTCCACTTTGGCGTTGCGGACTTGAACTCGCGCTTTACGGACGGCGCCGGTGCGTCCGAGATTGAGGGCGCGGGCGAGACGCAGCAACAGGGAAGCGCGGCGCGCGTGTTCGCGATTTTCCGGTGCGATCACTTTCATTTGCGGATCGTCCAAGGTGGGGCGAGACTTCCCCAGGTAGCGCGCGATGGCGGCGATAGTGCGGCGCTGATCGGGTGTATACCCCAAAATTTCCGAATTAGAAATGATGTAGTGCGAGTGGCGATGGCGGCCGTTGCGATTGATGTAGTCTCCCACTTCATAAAGCATGGCGGCGGCGGAGAGCCATTCCTGAAATTCGGATGGCAGGTGATGAACGGATTTGAGGTCGCGGAAAAGCGACATCGCTGCCTGACGAACCAGGAGAGCGTGGTCCTTTTCGACGCGGTAGTGCTCCATCGCCGCGAGGATCGAGTCCCAGCGTTCAGATTCGATTTGACGGCCGGAGCGGGTGGCGCTGTCATACTCGGCCGCCATCTGAGCCAGAAGACCGTCGCGAAGTCCCAGCGGCGAAAAGCGGAATCCGGAGAGTTGGCAGCGTTCTAAGAGTTCGGCGTAAACTGCGGCGCCTGCAACGATGATTTCCGCGCGGCGGGGACCTACGCCCGAAAGCTTTTTTCTTCCCTCCAACGGCAGGTTCGCCAACTTCCTGGCAATGCTCCTTACTTGCGCGCGTGACGCCGACATGGCTCTCGCACCTTTGGTTTTGTATAGGCCATGCGCAACGGCGGCAAGCGACTCCGCTGTGCCTGATGTCGCAATTACCACTTTAGGTTTTGCGCGAATAATGCGGTCAGCAATACGGTTAGTTTCGCGGGTGATGAATCCGTTCATGCGGAGAAGTTCGGGCTTTTTCGGTGGATCGTGACGCAGGAATTCGTTGGTTAAGCGGACCGCGCCAAGTTGCAAGCTGACTGTGTCTCTGATGTGGCCCTTGACGGAAATAGTGAGTTCACAGCTTCCACCGCCCAGATCCATCATGAGGATAGGCGAGGCGTTGACGCGTAAGGTGGAGACCAGTCCCAGATGAATTAGGCGGGCTTCTTCGACACCGGAGATGATTTCGAGCTTCCACCCGGTGGTCGAACGTACCCATTCGTGAAAGGCTTGCGAGTTACGGGCATCGCGCAGAGCGCTGGTCGCGACAACGCGGATGGTATCGGCCGCGGATTGTTCCACGGCGCGATGGAAACGGCGGAGGACTTTTACAGTCAGGTCCATTGCGTCGGGCGAGAGGAATCCGCTGCGGAAGACGGACTCGCCGAGGCGGGTGACTTCGCGATCTTCGGCGATGGTGACGAGGCGTCCGGCTTGCAAGCGCGCGATCTTCAGGCGGACCGAGTTGGAGCCGATGTCAACCGCGGCGAAGGTGGGCATGCGGGGCTATTCTACCTTTATGGCGCGGGTAGGATGGCGGTAATGGTGGTTCCGGTTGGACTGGATTGAATATCTAAGCGGCCACCTAGCTGGCGCGCGCGTTCTTTCATGCCTTGAATTCCGATACCAATAGTCGCTGGGCGTGTGGATTCCGCTTCGATTCCTTTACCCTGATCGACGATTTCTACTTTTATAAATCTGGGCTCTCGGGTAATGGCGATATGGGCCGACGTGCTTCCGGAATGGCGGTGGATGTTGGTGAGACTTTCCTGCACGATTCGAAAGATGGCGGTTTCAACTTCGCGCGCGGGACGACCGAGATTGGGCGCCAATTGCAGATCGACAGCGATCTTGCTGCGCTCGACGAATCCCTGAACGAACCAACGGAGCGCGGATTGTAGTCCGGCTTCGTCGAGCAACGGCGGATGCAGCAAGTACGATATGGTGCGAAGTTCTTTCAGCGTAGTGCGGACCAGATCCATACTCTCGGAAACCGCGGTCTCAGCGGCAGGGCTCAGCCTTTTGCTTTCCAGTTGGATAGCGGCGAGGTTCATCCCCAGAGCCGCTAGCACCTGGCCGGTGCTGTCGTGGAGTTCGCGGGCGATGTTGCGACGCTCCTCGTCTTGCAGTTGAAGCAGTCGGGTGGATAGGGTACGAAGGCTGTCTTCCGCCTTTTTGAGTTCGGCGGTGCGTTCTTTCACGCGACTTTCGAGTTCATCGTGCGCTTCCAGCAGCGCGGTGTCGCGGCCCTGGATTTGTCCCAACATTTCGTTGAAAGCGGTCATCATGGTGCTGACTTCGTCATTGCCTTCGGTCGGTATCACGCGGACGGAATAATTCCGATCGCGCGAGACCGCCCGCGCCGCCTCGGCGAGTTCGATGATCGGCACGGCGACTGCGCGCTGGGTGGTGCGGGAAATTAACAGCGCGGCCATTAGGGAAGTGAGCAGCACGATGAGAACAATGATGGCGTACCGCTTTAAGCGCTCGTCGACAGATTTCAGGTCGGAGAGCAGGTAGACGATGGCCACCGGCTTGCCCTGGAAAACCACTATCTTGGCCAGGCTGACTTGATGGTTGGCGAACCAAGAGATCTCCATCTTTTTTTCCGGGATAGTGGGAGCGGGCGGCATCTTGCCGGACTTGTCGCTCCAGAATCCGGCGAAGGGTTCTCCGTTTAACTTGTAGATTCCCGCGAACAGGATGTTGGGCGCCGCACTGAGCGCGGCCAGGGTGTTTTCCGCTGAATGCGGATCGTTGAAGTCGAGCGCAGCCACTGAGTTGGTGCCGACGATTTGCGCCTGGATGCCGAGCCCGCGAACGCGCGCCGCACGGAAGGTCAGCAAGTCATAGGTGAAGAACGCCGCACATGCCATCAGCAGCGCGACGCCGCTGACCAGCATGTTCATCAGTGTCAGTTTTTGCGAGATAGGAGAGTGTCTATATTTCATCGGTGCGCTCCTACCTGTGTGGTCTGGCGCACCCTGATTGCAATCTTCAGAAGCTGGGAGTTGAGGTCCAATCCGGCTTTTTCGGCGGCTCCGGAGTTGACCTCAAAGCGGACCCGGTTTTCCTTGAGAACAAATTCGATGATGCCGCCGCGCCGGGCAAACCGGGAAGCATCGCTCACGGTAAGAATTGGGCGATTCACAAGCGCCGGCAAAATCTGGTCCAGTTTCTCCGATTCAGAAGAGCTGATGAAAAGAACATTGCATTCGGCAGCATCATCCACAGTTACGATTCGCTTTGCCCCAACCGGTTTTCCCTGCCAGCTACCATTCTCAAGAATAGTGTCGAGAGTTTTCCCGAAAGGGTCTTTGCCCAATACGCAGACCGAGAAAGGTGGCTCTTCGGCAGTTGCGCGTTCGGGCCAGCGAACAAACTTACCGAAATTGTAAAGATAGGCCGCCATTACTTCGTCTTCGCCCGGCTTTGGCTGGGCATAAATCAGCCCCGACAAGACTATGAGGAGAGCGACCCAGCTCATCATTGGGTGGGAATTTTTCATGGGTGTTGCGGAAGCCCGAAACCTTTCCGTTGGGCATTGCGCTGGGGCAGAGTCCAGCAGAAGTCTTCTGCGCTCACAACAAAAGTTTGAGTTATCAAACTACGCTAAGGTTTACCGAATCGCTATACGGAGTCTAGTGTAGCGACGGTTCCCGAGGTAACGTGCGCGCAATTTTGGGACGACTCCCGTCATGCACTAGGACGGTTTTCGTCACACGCGGTACACTTTTCGCATGCGAGTGCTTGGAATCGATTGCGGTACGGAGTTCACCGGCTACGGCGTGGTGGAACTCGAGCGCCACAGCGAACTCGTATACCTAACGTGCGGGGCGATCAAGCTTTCGCCGCGAGCGCCCATGGCGCAACGGCTTTCGACGATATTCATCCGGCTGGGGGAGTTGATCCAGGAACATCACCCGGACAACGTGGCGATCGAAGAGGTCTTCTATTCCGTGAATGCGAAGTCGGCGTTAAAGCTGGGGCAGGTTCGCGGGGTTGCGATGTTGGCGGCGTCGTCGGTGGGGCTCGATGTCGCGGAATATTCTCCGCTATCGATCAAGGCGGCGGTGGTGGGCTACGGGCGTGCGGAGAAAGTGCAGGTGCAACACATGGTGAAACAACTGCTGAAGCTGACGGAACTACCTCAGCCCTCAGACGCGGCCGATGCGCTGGCCATCGCGATCTGCCATCTGCATACTTCGGCTACGCTGGCGCGGCAAAGCGCGGGAGCACGATGAAGAGTTTTCTCCGGGCGGTAATGGTTCTGGCGTGTACGCTTTCCTGCTTCGGCGCTTCGTCAGAAATAACGCCGACTCTCAGTTTCACTTTCGATTTCCCGGGGTCGGAGCCCAGCCACTACGTCATCTCAATCGCCGGCGACGGCAAGGCCAGCTACGACAGCAACGGCAAGCTGATGGCAGAATCCGAGCCGGATTCCAACTTCCGTCTGGAGTTCGTGGCGTCGCAAGAAACCCGTACCCGCATGTTCGAGCTGGTCAAAAAGGCCAAATATCTGCAAGGCCAGATCGATTCCAAGAAGCAGGGATTGGCCTCGACCGGGGTCAAAACCTTGGTCTACACAGACGGGAATACGAACACGAGGGCGACTTACAACTATTCTCCGGTCAATGCCGTCCAACAATTGACGGACCTTTTCCAGAGCATGTCGAGCACGCTGGAATACGGACGCCGCCTTGAGTATTTTCATCGCTACCAGAAGCTGGCGCTTGACGAAGAGCTCAAGCGGATGGACGGGCAATCGATGCACGGGCAGTTGGTCGAACTGTCGGCCATTGCACCTGTCTTGAGGGGAATTGTCGACGATCCGTCGGTGATCAAAGTGGTGCGCTCGCGCGCCCAACGGTTACTCGCCGCCGGCGCCGGACAGTAAAGTATTTCCTCGCAAAGCCGCTAGGGTAGCGCTCCTGACACATCTTTGGTGTTTACATCCCCGTAATAATTTAGTTTGGATAGGCAGAAATGGTGGTCTAATAGGCATGTTCTTCCCAGGTCTTCTCAGGAGGCGTTATGTTCTCGCCTAATCGCTTCACTTTTCTTCTGACCCTCACCGCAAGTGTTTGCTTTCTCGCTGCTTCGTGCCTCGCGGATTCGCAGGTGCGTATCGTTCGCTTGAGCAGCGTGCAAGGCGACGTGCAAATTGACCGCGCCACCGGCGAGGGCTTCGAAACTGCTTTCGACAATCTTCCGATTACGCAGGGCGCGAAGATCAAGACGCGTGCCGACGGCCGCGCCGAAGTCGAGTTTGAAGACGGATCGACGGTCCGTATCGCGCCGCTTTCGGTAGTGGAGTTTCCCGCGCTTTCGCTGCGGGATTCCGGCGCGAAGGTCTCGACGATTGATGTGAAGCACGGTACCGCTTACGTGAACTTCGCAGGGAAGAAAGACGACGAGTTCACGCTGAACTTCGATAAAGAACACATCGCCGTCACCGACGCGTCACGCTTTCGCGTGTTTGTGGCTGCCGACGGAAGCATGGTTTCAGTGTTCAATGGCAACCTGAATGTCGATGCACCCAGCGGACAAGTGGCTGTCGAGAAGAAACATTCCGCAAGTTTCCTTCCTGACCAGGACCAGCCCAGGGTTGCAAAGAGCGTGCCTGAGTTGGAATTTGACGATTGGGACAAATCGCAGCAGCAGTATCACGATCGCTACATGGCGAAGGCGAATGATGTTTCGCCCTATGCCTACGGCATGAGCGATATGAACTACTACGGAAGCTTTTCCAACATCCCTGGATACGGGATGGGATGGCAGCCCTATTTTGCGGGCGCTGGCTGGGATCCGTACATGAATGGTTCCTGGGCTTCGTACCCCGGAGTCGGCTACACGTGGGTGTCGGCTTATCCGTGGGGATGGACTCCTTATCATTACGGTTCATGGAGCAACATTCCGGGATATGGGTGGGTCTGGATGCCGGGCGGGTCGTGGGCTGGATACGGGCGCACGCCGATGGTCGCGGGTATTACGCGTCCCGGATTGCGGGTGCCTAGCGGTGGCGGTGGACGCACGCTGATGGTAAATCGCGGACCGGTTTCGTCGGTTCGCTCGAACAAGATTGTGATCAACAATGGATCAGCAGGGTTGGGTGTTGCACGCGGAAGCTTGCGGAACCCCGCGCAGATTTCGCAGCAGGTGAGCGAGCGGGGAAGCGTTAGAACTGGTGTTCGCAACACGCCGATCACTGCGCCCCCGCCGACCTATTCTCCCGCGGCTCGGCCCGGTGTCTACACCGGCCAGACCGCCACTTCGGGGCGCACGATGTCAGCCCCGAGTTCGGCGGGACGCAGCATGGGTGGTAGCGGCGGTGGAATGGGCGGCGGAGCATCGCGGCCTTCTTCTGCTGGTAGCACTCGCCGGTAGGTTGGTCGAAGTTTGTAAGGGCCGCTTCTCAGCGGCCCTTTTTTATTTCACGACAATTCCGGCGTAACCCACGACCATGTTGCGGTCCTGCGAGATGTCGCCCGAGGTGGCGTACTTTACCAGTTCCGCGGATTCCGCTTTCTTTGCGGCGGTCAGCATGACGACAGTTGGGCCAATTCCACACATGGTGATCTTTTCTTTCCGCACCACTTCGTAGAGACCGTTTGAGTCCAAGCCGAGAATTTTCTCGATAGCTTTATGGTCTTTGATGCGTGTGATGGCGTCGTTCTCGTAGTGGTTCATGTCGCTTGAGGCGATGATCAGTGTATCGGATTCCGCTATTGCGTTGCCGAGGGCTTGCAGGATTTCCAGTTGCTTGGTTCCGATGGCTATGGGGACGATCTTTACATCCGGCCTCAGCACTTGCAGGAAGGGGAGTTCGACTTCGGCGGAATGCTCGCTGCGGTGGGCTTCGGTGTCTTCGGTCAGAAGCGGGAATTGCGTTTTGAGGCGTTCCGCCAACGATTGATCAATTGATACTGGGCCCAGCGGAGTTTGCCATGCGCCCTGGCTGTTGATGGCTAGCGGTGCTCCGCGTCCGGTGTGATTGGGGCAGAGGAGAATTATGGTCTGCGGAATTTCCAGACGCGAGAACACGGCGCCAGCCACGTGGCCGGAATACATGTATCCGGCGTGAGGGACGACGCAGCCCACGGCTGGGCTCTTTTCCGCGGGGACCAGATAAGACTCGACAGCTTCGCGGAGCGTAAAAGGGTCGGCGGGATAGAACCGTCCGGCTACAGCGGGATGGCGAGTGGGCGGCAAACAACTCTCTTCAGCGGGTTAAGGTTGCAACTCGCGAAACAACGCCGCATTTTTTTCTAACGACAACTCTTCCGCCCTAACCGTCGGCTTGATCTTTGCTTTCTCCAGCGCGGCTTTCAACAAACCTGGTTCGTAGGTTTCTTTCAGGTTGTTCCACAGAGTCTTGCGCTTCTGTCCAAAAGACAGCTTCAGGAAATCAATGAACGGGCGCTCAGGCACATTTAGTCCTTCCAGTCTGGGCTCCATGGTCAGTCGCACGACCGCTGAGTTCACTTTCGGCGGCGGCACAAACGACGCCGGAGGGATCGAAAACAGTTTCTCTACCCGTGAGTAGAGTTGCGCAGTGGCGGAGAGCAGTCCGTATTCGCTCCCGCCGGGCTTCGCGACCAGGCGGTCGGCGACTTCGCTTTGCACCATCAGAACCATGCTTTCGAAATATTGGCGGTGCTCGAAGAGCCGCAGCAACAGATCGGAGGTGATGTAGTAGGGAATGTTTCCCACGGCGCGGACCGGTTCCAGCGTCAGTTCGAGGCCGGGACGCGTGCTGCCCGGCTTTGGGCCGAAAATGCTGTCCAGATCGACGGCGAGAACGTCGGCCTCAATGATTTCGACGTTCGGGGTCAGCGAATACTTCATGCGCAGTTGCGCAGCCAGCACTCGGTCGAGTTCCACCGCGATCAGGCGGCGGGCGCGCCGGGCCAGCATGGAGGTCAGCACACCGCGGCCCGGTCCAATCTCGAAGACGGTACGTTGCGAGAGATCGCCCAGGGCTTCGACGATGCGAAGCGCGGCTGCCTGGTCGGTGAGAAAATGCTGTCCCAGCTTCGGCTTGCGTTCTGGGCGGGGTTGCGCGGCGACTCGTGGCAAAGTGACCTCTTTCAGAGAGCGGTCGTTGGTAGTTCGTCTTTGGCCCTTGGAGACAACGGCCAACCACTGGACTGCATGCACTGGCGTCTCTATGATAGCGTGCCTATAGCATGCGTCTGTGCCAACTTCCTGCCAAAAGGAGTAACTGATGCATATTGCGTTCGTTGCCTCCGAGTGCGTTCCATTTTCGAAAACGGGCGGTTTGGCCGATGTTGTCGGCGCTCTGCCGCACGCGCTGGCTGCCGCCGGACACCAGATCAGTGTTTTCCTGCCGCGATACCGCCAGACGAAGCTGACGGATCCCAAAACGGTGGTGCGGAGCGTGACCATCCCATTCGATGACCGCTATCGTTTTTGCTCGGTGGTCACGGATGCGAATGAGCCCGGCATCAATTATTACTTCATTGAGTATCCGCCGTATTTTGACCGCGACGCGTTGTATGGCACTTCTGCCGGGGATTACACCGACAATGCGGAACGTTTTGCATTGTTCTGCCGCGCGGTGCTGGAGGCTTCAAAGGTTTTGGGAGTGCCCGATGTTTTTCATTGCCACGACTGGCAGTCCGCGATGGTCCCGGTTTTGCTGCGGACACAGTACCTGGAAGACCCGGCGTTTGCGCAGGTGGCCACGGTTTTCACCATTCACAATATCGGCTATCAGGGATTGTTTTCCCCCGACACCTTGCCGTTGCTGACTTTGCCCTGGGATTTGTTCACTATTGTAAAAATGGAATTTTTCGGTCAGGTCAATTTTCTGAAGGGCGCGCTGGTGTATTCGAACTTCGTGACCACCGTGAGCAAGAAGTATAGCCAGGAGATCCAGACTTCCGAGTTCGGCTTTGGGCTGGAAGGGGTGTTGCGCGACCGGTCTGCGACGGTCGCGGGAATTGTGAACGGGGTAGATTACGAAGAGTGGAGCCCGCAAACCGACAAGTTTATCGCCGAGAAATACTCCCCGCAGGATTTGAGCGCCAAAGTAAAAGACAAGCTGGATTTACTGTCTGCCTTCGGAATGGCCGGGGCGAATCCGAAGCTGCCGGTGATTGGGATCGTCTCTCGCTTTGCCGGACAGAAGGGATTTGACTTGATTGGCCAGATCGCCGACCGTCTGGTGCGCGAAGACCTCACGCTGGTGGTGCTGGGGTCGGGAGACAAGCTGTATGAGGAAATGTTCCTGCGGTTGAATAAACAATTTCCGCAGAAGATCGCGGTAAAAGTCGCGTACGACAATGCGCTCGCCCACAAAGTCGAAGCCGGCAGTGACATGTTCCTGATGCCCTCGCGTTACGAACCCTGCGGGTTAAATCAGATTTACAGCCTGAAATATGGAACGGTGCCCATCGTGCGCGCGACCGGCGGATTGGATGACACGATCGAATCGTGGAATCCGAGGACGGGAAAGGGAACTGGCTTCAAGTTTAACGACTACAACGGCGAAGTTCTGCTGCTCACGATCAAAGAAGCTTTGCACGCGTACCGTGATCAGAGTTCATGGCAAACATTGATGCGCAACGGTATGGCGAAGGATTTTTCGTGGAACACGTCGGCGAAAGAATACAGTCGCGTTTATGAGCGGGCGAAGCAGTTGCGGAGTTTGCCCCCGGCGACAGTGGCGAACCATTCCGTGCCTTTAGCTCCGGCGGTAAAGTAGACCCCTCAAGATCTGGAGTCAGCAACAAACTTCGGTGGCTTTCTGGCTTTGGTGGCCTGCTCAAATCCGTAGGCGATTTTTAACAGCGTGGGTTCACTCCAGGCGCGACCGAAGAATGAAATTCCCACCGGCAATCCTGAGAGCATTCCCGCGGGAACGGTAATGTCGGGATATCCCGCAACGGCTGCGGCGTCCGAGCTGCCGCCTCCTACGTGATCGCCGTTCACCAGATCCGTCAGCCACGCCGGTCCGGCGGTGGGAGCGACGATGGCGTCGAGGCGATGCTTGTCCATGATGGCGTCGATGCCTTCCTTGCGCGAGAGGCGGTGATTGGCCGCCAGCGCGTCGACATATTCCTTTTCCGTGAGAGGCCCCTTAGCCTGGGCCTTGATGAACTCGTCCTGGCCGAAGTAAGGCATTTCCTTGGCGGCGTTCCTGACGTTGAAGTCGATCAGGTCTTTGAGCGTCTTGACCTCGGCGTCGGGTCGCGTCGCGAGGTAGGCGTTCATGTCGGCTTTTAGTTCGTAGAGGAGTACAGCGAATTCCGTGTCCCCAAATTTTCCGTGAGTGGGCAAGTCGGCAGGATCGATGATCTCCGCTCCCTGGCGCTTCATCTCCTTGAGCGCCTCTTCCATCAGGTTGTCGACGAGGTCGTTGAATCCGAAATATTTTCGGGCGACGCCGATGCGCGCACCCTTCAAGCCGTGCGGATCGAGAAACTTCGTGTAGTCGGAAATGGACTTATCGACCGTGGCTTTGTCGCTTGGATCAGCTCCCGCCAGCGCGCTCAACAACACGGCTGCATCGCTAACCGTCCTGGCCATAGGGCCGGCGGTGTCTTGACTATGAGCGATGGGGACTATGCCGGAACGGCTGATCAATCCTAACGTTGGTTTGATCCCTACCAATCCGCACAACGAGGACGGACACACCACCGAGCCGTCGGTCTCAGTGCCTACTGCAACGGTGCAGAAATTTGCCGCGGCCGCTGCGCCCGAGCCGGAGCTAGACCCGCAGGCGTTGCGATCGAGCGCATAGGGATTTCTGGTAAGGCCGCCGCGGCCGCTCCAGCCGCTGACCGAATGACTGGAGCGCATGTTGGCCCACTCGCTGAGATTGGTCTTGCCAAGAATGATTGCGCCCGATTTCCGCAGCTGCTGCGCGACAAATGAATCCTTAACCGGCTTTGATCCAACCAGAGCTAGTGACCCAGCGGTGGTTTGCATGTTGTCGTGAGTGTCGATGTTGTCTTTGATAAGCACCGGGATGCCATGCATGGGGCCGCGCGTGCCTTTGGACTTGCGTTCGGCATCGAGTTGCTCCGCGATGGAAACGGCGTCGGGGTTCACCTCGATGACGCTGTTCACCGTGGGGCCGCTCTTGTCGACGGCTTCGATGCGAGCCAGGTATTTTTCGGTAAGCGATTTGGCGGTGAGTTGACCGGAGACCATGGCCGCCTGAAGATCGGCGATGGTGGCCTCTTCGAACTCGAACGGAGGGACCGCTGCCGAGGCTTGTGGTGCTTCGTAGACACGGGCCGCGGCCAGAGCAGGGGCGGCGGTCGCGGCTACCAGACCGGACTTCAGAAAACTGCGTCGCGAATGCATGTGGCTCTCTCCTGTTCCGTTGGCAAAAGGGCCTAACCACAGATGACATATAGTGAAGCGGATATGGCCGTCTACTTCATGTACTTGTCGAACCACGCAACAATCCGGTTCAGCCGGTCGAGTTGATGCTTCTCCTCCCGAATAGGGTGGTTCTCCCGAGGGTAAACCACCAGCTCAGTAGGTACGCCATAGCGCTTCAGCGCGCGATAAAGCACTTGGCTTTGGCCCAAAGGATCGACCGTGTCCGCTTCGCCCTGCAAGATCAGCGTAGGAGTGTGCGCGTTGCGGATGTAATTAATCGGCGAACTTTTCTGGAAGCCTTCCGGCTTTTCGTAAGGGAGTCCATAAAACCACTCGTCATACGACGGATGCTCCTCGGTCCCGTACTCCATCGCTAAGTCCGAAAGCCCGGCGCCTGAGACCGCTGCCCTGAAGCGTTGCGTCTGCGTGATCGCCCACTCCGACATATATCCGCCGTACGACCAGCCTGCGATTCCCAGACGATTAGGATCGGCAACGCCGCGGCTGACCAGATAGTCCGCTCCAGCCATCACGTCCTTGAAGTCGCCGCCGCCCCAGTCGGCACGGTTGATCACCATGAAGTCATAGCCGTAACCAGTCGATCCCCGAACGTTGGGATAGAGCACCGCATAGCCCGCACTGACCAGCAGTTGTCCCCACGATTCGAAGGCATCTTCCCAATTTCCGGTGGGCCCCCCGTGAATGAGCAGCACTGTGGGCAATTTGGATTTCCCGTCGTAGCCGGTGGGCTTCAACAACTCGGCTTCGATCGTGCGCCCATCGAAGGACTTGTAATGCACGAACTCAGGTTTCGCCAAAGCGAATTTGTTGAAAGAGTCGTTGAAGTGCGAAACCGCGACCGGCGGTGACTTCGCATCCCATTGCCAAAGTTCCGGGAGGGCCGTGGTGCTCTCACCGACAAAAAATGTCGTGCCATTGGCCCCCAGGCTGAATGCGCTAACGCTCATTTCTCGGACAGTCAGCGCGTCGGCGTGGAGGTTGTCGGTCACGACGCAAAACTGGCTGCGGAATCCGTTACGGGCCATAGCGAACAGCTTGCCGTCGGGCCGCCATTCGTAGGCTTCCACCGGACGGTCCAATGTGTTTGCAGTTACGTTGTCAGCGGTGCCGCCGGACGCTGGCATGACAAAAAGATCGTGCGGATTGGGGCCATCGACGCGGCTTCCCACGAAGCTGATTTTTTGTCCGTCGGGCGAAAGTCGGACGGAGGTGAATGGTCCGTGCGGTGCGGCGAGTGGCTGCATCTTCCCGTCAGGCACGTTGACGGTGAAGATGCGATTGGTTTCCTGATCTGATTCTGGATGATCAGTCGCGACCACCAGTACGCGGTCATTGCTGGGGAACCATTGCAGTTCGCCGAAGTCCCAGGGATCGTCCCCGATCTTCTTCACCGATCCGTCTGATGTTTCGGCGATCCACAGATGCGTGCGTTTGTCGTCGCGGTCGACCGACTTTGCATCGTCTTTATCTTTTTCTTTTTTCTCTTCTGCGTCGCTCTTTGCCTCTTTGGCAAGGAAGGCAATGCGCTTGCCGTCAAGCGACCACTCGAACGATTCAATAGACCGCTTGCCCTCGGTGAAGGGAAGCGCTTCGCCGCCGTCTGTCGGCATCACGAAGATCTGCGTTACGTCATCCTTCTCGGAGAGGAATGCCAGCTTCTTGCCGTCTGGGGACCAGCGCGGGTTGCGTTCGACGTTATTGGTGTTGGTGAACTGACGCAATTCTTTCGATGCCGGGAAGTACATCCAGATGTGGCTGTGATGCTCTGTGCCTTTGGCGGGCTCGAAGACGGTGAACGCCACGCGTGCGCCGTCAGGCGAGGTGCGGAGGTCGTTCAATCGCCGCATGGAGATGGCTTGTTCGGGCGTCAGTTTTTGTTTTTCCGAAACGGATTGTGCCGCGCCTAGCGCCGCCAGCAGAGTAAACGAGAGCAGAAAGCCAAGTTTGGTTCGCATGGTAGGAGGTGGTCAGCAATTATAGGGCATGGTGGGGGCGTGATCGCATTCGCGCTGTGAACCTCTGTGACTTTGTGGTTAAAGGATTTTCCGGGGCGCAGGCAAGAACCATAACCAAGAGATCACAGAGGGAGATCGTGGTCCTCCTAGACAAGCTGCTAGAATCTCTGTTTCGTTTTGACCTCGTGTTTCCATTCTCAAATCTCGTCCCCGCAGGAGCCCCTTAATGTCTTTCGTCCCCCGGTTAGCTGTGTCCCTGTTGATGTTGACCGTGTTCGCCTCCGCGCGAGATCTTCAGGAAGGCCGCCTGCTGCGCTTCCCGGACATTCACAAAGAAAAGATCGCATTCATGGATGGGGGGGATTTGTGGCTGGCTTCGAGCACAGGTGGAGTCGCACGCCGCATCACCGCCCATCCCGGACGCGAACTCTTTCCGAAATTTTCTCCCGACGGAAAATGGCTGGCCTTCACCGGACAATACGACGGGAACTTCAATGTCTACGTGATGCCCGCGGATGGCGGACAGCCCAGACAGTTGACCTTCTATCAAGGCGCCGCGCAGCCGCTCAGCGACCGCATGGGCATTCACAACCAAGTGGTGACCTGGACGCCAGATGGCAAACGCGTCGTCTTCTTGTCGCGCCGCGATGCTTCCAACGGCTGGACTAAGCGCCTCTACAGCGTGAGCACCGACGGCGGCATTCCCGAGGCCCTGCCGATGGACCAGGGTGGTCTTGCGTCGTTTTCCGCCGATGGAACGAAGATCGCCTACAACCAGATTTTCCGTAACTTCCGCACCTGGAAGCGCTACACCGGGGGCTTGGCGCAGAGCATCTCGCTCTACGATCTCAAAAATAATTCCTCGGAGGACGTGCCGCACACCGAGTGGACCGACACATTTCCCATGTGGCACGGCGGCGCAATCTACTTCACGTCCGACCGGGGCAGTGAGCACCGCCTGAATCTCTACAGCTACGATTTAAGTTCTAAACAAATCACGCAGCTAACCCACTTCACAGATTTCGACGTGATGTGGCCGAGTCTTGGATCTGACGCCATCATCTTCGAGAACGGCGGCTACCTTTACACTTTTGATTTTCAATCGAATCAGCCGAAGAAGCTGAGCATCTCGCTACCCAGCGAACAAAACCAAATCCTCAAGCATTGGTCGAGCGTCAGCAAGCTGATCACAGATTTCGACATTTCTCCGGAGGGGAAGCGCGCTGTGTTCGCCGCGCGCGGCGACGTGTTTACCGCTCCCGCCAAAGAGGGAAGTGCTCGCAATCTGACGCGCACGCCGGGAATCCGCGAGAAAGAAGTTGCCTGGTCGCCCGACGGCCGCTGGATCGCCTACGTTTCCGACCGCACCGGAGAAGATGAAATCTACGTCGCGCCGCAGGATGGCATCGGCGCGGAAAAGCAGATTACCAGCGGCTACAAAGGATTCAAGTTCACGCCCGCGTGGTCGCCCGATAGCAGGAAGCTGGCGTGGGGCGATAAAGATCTGAAGCTTTGGTATATCGATATCAATGACAAGAAGCCGGTACAAGTCGATAGTTCGCGCTTCGGCGAGATGCAGGACTACTCATGGTCGCCCGACAGCAAGTGGCTGGCTTACGACAAAGCCACGGATAATGGCAACAGCGTGGTTTATCTGTATTCGCTGGGCGACAAGAAAATTAGCTCGGTCACTGACAACATGACCAACAGCAACTTGCCGATCTTCGATCTTGACGGCAAGTATCTTTATTTTGTTTCCGACCGCGATTTCAACGAAGTGCTGGGTAACATCGATTTCGACTTCGCCAATCCCAAGACCACGCGGGTTTTTATCGCGACGCTTCGCAAGGATGATCCTTCGCCATTTCCCGTATTGAGTGACGAAGTTCAGGTGAAGCCGAATCCGGACGAGCTGACGCCGCCTCCACCCGACACCGAAAAGCCAAAAGAAAAGAAGGACGCAAAGAGCGCTCCTACCACCAAGCCCGCCGAGCCGCCTAAAGAAACCGAAAAACCGAAAGAGTTTCGCATCGACCTCGACGGAATTCAGGCGCGCATCGTCGCCTTGCCCATGGATCCATCGATCATTCGTTCGTTCGCGGCGGCCAAGGGATTTCTTTACTACTCGACCACGGCGATTCAAGGCTTGTCAGGGCCGATCCCCGGCGAGTCAACGCAGGTCCATGCCTACGATTTAAAAGAGCGTAAAGACAAGCTCTTGATCGAAGATGTCGAGCGCTTCGCCATTTCGTTCGACGGATCGAAGTTGCTCTACGAAGGCGAAGGACATGTGTACGGCATCATCGACGCCAAGCCGCCAGACCAGCCGAAAAAAGTTGGCGAGGGCTCGGTGCCTCTCGGTGGCTTACGGGCGGAGATCGATCCGCCGCAAGAATGGAAACAGATTTTCAACGAAGTCTGGCGGCAGGAGCGCGACTTCTTCTACGAAAAGTCAATGAACGGTGTGGACTGGGAAGCGGTGCGTAACAAATACGCAGCGCTGTTGCCTTATGCGGCTGACCGCTACAGCCTTACCTACATTATGGGCGAGATGATTGGCGAGCTTTCCAATTCGCATACCTACGTGGGTGGTGGCGATCAGCCGGATTTGCATCCCGTGAATGTCGGGTTACTGGGCGCCGATTTTGAAATCGATAAGGGCTTCTACCGTTTCAAGAAAATTTACCCCGGAGAAAATTGGGACCCGCAGGTCCGCTCGCCGCTTACCGAACCCGGTGTCAACGTGAAGGAAGGCGACTACCTGATCGCGGTCAATGGACGCGAGCTGAAAGCCCCGCAGAACCCTTACGAGTTTTTCGTAAACACAGCCAACGATGCAGTGACGCTGACCGTGAACTCAGCGCCTTCTGATGCGGGCTCACGGCGCGTGCAGGTGCGGCCTATTGCCGACGAGTTCAGCCTCCACGAACTCAACATGATCGAGAGCAATCGCAAGAAGGTTTCGGATGCGACTGGCGGGCGCGTCGGTTACGTCTACCTTCCCGACATGGGCGGCGAAGGTCTGAACGAATTTGTGAAGCAATATTTTCCGCAGATTCGCAAGCAGGGAATGATTATCGACGTGCGTTACAACGGTGGCGGTTTTGTCGATCAGCTGATCTTCGACCGCCTGCAACGAGTATTGTCCGGGATGGGTTCAGCGCGCAACTGGGAGAACAATACTGTCCCGCCAAATGTGTTTCATGGCTATATGGCGTGCGTGACCAACCGTTACGCAGCGTCTGACGGCGACATCTTCAGCTACTACTTCAAGTACTACAAGCTGGGGCCGCTCATCGGGGAGCGTACGTGGGGCGGCGTGCGCGGCATTCGTGGCCAAATTCCGCTGATGGATGGCGGTTACATCACCCGGCCGGAGTTTGCACGCTATGGGCTCGACAGCAAGTGGGTGGTCGAAAACCACGGAGTGCAGCCGGACATCGTGGTAGAAAACCGTCCGGAGGCGGTGGTCAAAGGGCAAGATCCACAACTGGAACGAGCGATTGAGGAAGTGATGAAGCAGATCAAGGCGAGTCCCAAAACCTTGCCGCCTCGTCCTCCGGATTTGCCGGCGTATCCGGACGGGCCGGGATTCTAGGTAGAACGATCTTTAGAAATCGCCTGAGACAAAAAAGTTACTCGGTTTCAGCGCAGCCGGGTCGTATAATGAAAGCATGCCCAGGTACTCCATCGTCGTTCCGCTGCACAACGAGCAAGAAAACGTCACCGACCTCTACGATCGCCTGAAGGCGACCATGGAAACGAACGGTGAAACGTTCGAGCTCGTACTAGTCGACGATGGATCCAGCGACCGAACCTTCCACATGCTGCGCGAAATTGCCGCGGTGGATAGCCGAGTCACGGTGGTGCGACTTCGCCGCAACTTCGGCCAGACCTCAGCACTGGCGGCCGGTTTCGACCACGCGCGTGGCGAGTACGTCATCGCCATGGACGGCGATCTGCAGCATGACCCGGCGGACATCCCGCGTTTCCTGGAGAAAATTTCCGAAGGCTACGACATCGTCAGCGGATGGCGCAAGCAGCGCATCGACAATTTGTGGCTGCGCCGTATTCCTTCGAAGTGCGCAAACTGGCTGATGGCGAAGTTGAGCGGTGTGGACATTCACGATTTCGGCACCACATTTAAAGCCTATCGCCGAGACATCCTGGAACAAGTGCCGCTATACGGCGAGTTGCACCGCTTCATTCCGGCGCTGGCTTCCTGGCATGGCGCCACCATCTGCGAAGTTCCCATTCGCAACGTGAATCGTACTCGCGGGGTTTCACACTACGGTATTTCGCGGACCTTCCGTGTGTTCTTCGATCTGATCACGATCCGCTTCCTGCTTCGTTACCTTTCGCGTCCGCTGCATTTCTTCGGCACGTTCGGGATGGTCAGCATCTTCTCAGGATCGGCGATCAGCATGTGGCTGCTGGTGGAGAAATTTCTGCGCCACACCCCGATCATGGCGAATCACGGTCCACTGATTATTTTCGCCGCAGTGCTCTTGTTGGCGGGACTGAACCTGCTTGCCGTCGGGTTACTTGGCGAAATGCAGGTACGGCACTACCACGAGCCTTCTCGCCGTGCGCCGTATTCGGTGGATCGCGTGCTGCGCGCGCAGAGCGAAGAGCATACGGTTTCCGAGTAGTTCCTTCATCACCCCTCACCCTTTGTTAGTGCTACCGAAGGGAGAAATCTGCCCGAGGGCGTGCCCTCGAACTGAAGCGACTCGTCCATCCCCTCAAACGACAAGAGTTAGGGGTTAGCTAACAAAGGCCTCTTTATTCACTACAAACGGCATCTTCGTAAGATCGCCGCCGTAGTTACCTTCCAGTACATCGATCAAACCCTGCACGGCTCGTCCCGCCATGCCTTTGTCCGGATCAGGAGAAAGCCGCGTAATGTTCCCCGCACTGCCAAAATGGGGCAGCAGGCGGCAGCGATCTTCGATCGCTGGGTCGCGCAACGGCGAATCCATCGGCAAAGGTTCTTTCGCGTAGACGTCGAGCGCAGCGCCAGCAATCCAATTTTCTTTGAGCGCTTTGGCTAACGCGTTTTCATCGACTACCGGTCCACGTGCAGTATTGATCAAATAGGCCGTAGGTTTCATGCTGCGCAGAGTCTTCTCATTGAACATGTGAAACGTGGGATTTGCGCTCTCTCCTTCCCGCAGCAGCGGCACATGCACGCTGACGAAGTCAGCCTGCTTCAGGGCCTCGTCCAGCGAAACGTACTTGATCCAGTTACGTTCCCTCGAAATACCGCGCTGGTGGCGTAGATCCATCGTCTCCTGAATCGCCGCGAGATAGTCGTGATTAGGCCGCGACGGGGTGTAGCAGAGAATATTCATATCGAAGCCGGCGCATTTCTTGATCATCGCCTGTCCGATCCGTCCCGTACCGATCACTGCGACGGTCTTTCCCGTGACCTCATCGCCAAGAAAGGGAAGGCACGGATGCCAATATCCCCACTTGTTTTCGCGCGTCAAGTGCTCGGCGCTCCACATGCGGCGGGCCAGCGCGCCCATCATGAAGAAGGCGAATTCGGCCGTCGTCTCGGTTAGGACGTCGGGAGTGTTGGTAAAAGGAATCTTGCAGCGGGTTGCGTCGGCACGGCTGATGTTGTCGAATCCAACGGCATACTGTGCGACCACTTTGAGCGAGCCGCGGCCGGCGTCGAAAACCTCGGCATCAATCTTGTCGCGCAGCGTGGTGATAAGCCCATCGATGCCGGACTTCACTTTCTCGACGATCAGACTCTTTGGCGCCGGTTCTGGGTTAGGGTAGGTCTCGACTTCGTATCCACGCTTGCGCAACACATCGAGCGCCTCGCCAATATCGCAGGTGGCAAAGACGCGAAACTTTCCGGCCATGAGGTAAATTGTCTCCTGAATGATGACGTCGCTAGATCATATACGTAGATGCAGGTGCCCTCACCTGCATCACCAGCGACCTTAGGATTAGGAATGCGTTCATGAATCGACCGGCAGATTTAGGATGCGTGCCTCTACGCGCCCTCCTCTGCTATTCTGATTGCCTGAATTCCCCATGCCTACTGCCTCCAAAGTGGACGATACTTTACTGCGCTGCATCGGCTGCGGAGCGGTAACCGCGGTCGCCGACTCCGGCCTGAACTGCGCCGACTGCGGCAATTTGCTGGAAGTTGTTTTTCCCGCGACCGGTCAGAAGATTGATGCTTCCGCGCTGAAAACCCTGTGGCGCGAGCGCCGTAGCTCGAATCTTCCTATCGATCAGAGTGGAGTCTGGCGCTTTCGCGAAGTGCTTCCGTCGCTCGACGAGCAGCATCCCGCGATCACGCTGCGCGAGGGCAACACGCCGCTCTACGAGCTTTCGCTCTGCGCGCGTATCGCCGGTGTCGACCGCCTCTACGCCAAGCACCAGGGCATGAATCCAACCGGATCGTTCAAAGACACCGGAATGACCGTTGCCTCGTCATTCGCCCGTAAAGACGGATTCCGCTGGGTTGCGTGCGCGTCTACGGGAAACACTTCAGCATCGATGGCCGCCTATGCGGCACGCGGCGGGATGCGAAGCCTGGTCCTGATTCCCGACGGCAAGATTTCCTGGAGCAAACTCTCCCAAGCCCTCGAATACGGAGCGGTTACCTGCCAAGTCCGTACCGACTTCGACGGCTGCATGCAGGTGCTCAATGACATCGTCAGCCGAAAGCCGATTTATCTGTTGAATTCGATCAACCCGTTCCGGCTCGAAGGACAGAAGACTGTTGCCTTCGAGTTGATGGAACAGTTCGACTGGCAGCCTCCAGATCACGTGATTGTTCCTGGAGGAAACCTGGGGAACTCGTCGGCGCTAGGCAAAGCCTTCCGCGAGATGCTGGAATTCGGATTTATTTCGCGCGTGCCGAAGCTCTCCGTGATTCAAGCGGAGGGCGCTAATGCTCTGGTGCGTTCGGTACGCGAAAAGGGCGGTAAGGAATTAGTCTCGGTCCACGCCGATACTATGGCTACGGCGATCCGCATCGGCAACCCAGCTTCCTGGAAGAAGGCCGTTCGCGTATTAGAAGAAACTGGTGGTACCGTCGAACAGGTCACCGAAGTAGAAATTGCTCTCGCCAAAGCTGAAATTGGAGCTGACGGCATCGGCTGCGAACCCGCGTCAGCCGTGACCTTGGCGGGTTTGAAGAAACTAGTCGCTCAGGGATTCGTAAAGCCGCACGAGTCGGTAGTTTTGGTGCTCACCGGACACCTGCTTAAAGATCCCGATTTCACGCTGAAGTTTCATCGCGGCGATCTGTTCGAAGGGACGCCATACCAGAAAGACGCCGAGATTCTAAAATCCCGCCAACGCGCGCCCATCGTTCTTGATGCCAGCGCTGACGCCGTCATCCGCGTTCTTGACCAGGCCGAAAAATCGTAATGGCAACCCGTTCGATTAAGCCTTTTTCTCTGAGCCTTCCCGCAACCTCTGCCAATCTCGGCCCAGCCTTCGATGCCGCTGCCTTGGCGTTCGCGCTTTATCTTAAGCTGCGTGCCAAGCCAGCGAAAGATTTCTCGGTCACCGCTCGCGGCCGCGACCAGGAAATCTGCAGACAAGTCGACAACCACCTCATCCTTACAACATATCGCGAAGTCCTCGAAAGCGAAGGCAAGCTAGTCCAACCGCTGGCGCTAACCATCGACAACCAGATTCCAATCGGCAAAGGCTGCGGGTCCTCCGCCTCGGCTCGGCTTGCGGGAATTGCATTAGCCGTTCACTTTGGGCGTTTGAAATGGAGCGACAGCCGCATCGTCGGAGAAGCGTCGATGCGGGAGCACCATCCCGACAACGCCTCCGCTTGTTGGATGGGCGGCCTCACCGTCGCCAAAATGAAAAGCGAGAGCAATGCTCTCGTCGCGCGAATCGCCCCCAAAGGGAAGTGGCCCCTGTTGCTGGCCATTCCAGACCAGCCGCTTTCCACAGAAGAGGCGCGCAAAGTATTGCCTGCGCAATATTCGCGCGCCGACGCCGTCACCAACATTCAGAATTCCATGTTGCTGCTCGCGGCATTCGTCCAGGGACGCGGCGACATGCTTGCCTCGGCCCTCGGCGATCGCATTCACCAGCCCTACCGGGCAAGTCTCTGTCCGTTGCTGCCGACGTTGGAAAAATTAGCCGGAACCGCAGAAATTCTGGGCGTGGCCCTAAGCGGCGCTGGCCCTTCCGTTATGATTTTTCTGGATCCGAAAGCCAACGCGAGTCGGGCAAAGAAGGTAGTGGCCGCGCATCTGGCCAAACACAAACTGGAAGCCGAACTGATCGCGACCTCAATCACGGGCAAAGGCGGAAACGCCAGCCACTGATTTCGCGGATCTTCACAGATAAAATCATCCGCAAAGATCCGCGCAAAATCCCTGCGCTTTGAAGAGTTATCGGCTGGCCGGTGGCACAATCCCATTCAAACGCAGGTACACCACCATCTGTCCATAGTGGTCGAAACAATGTCCGGTGATCCATGACGGCACCGACATACGTGGCACCTGATCTTTGCCGAACGGATTTGCTCCCATCTTTACCGCGTC
>DATBAT010000134.1:0-25008 GCA_036271375.1 Terriglobales bacterium | reverse complement strand
TGGCATTTGCCCAGAAGACCTACGGCGACAACAAGAAACAGGTAGAAATTGGAACTCTGGCGCCGATCGAAGTGGTTCGCGCACAGAGCACGGTGGCTGCGGACCAGCAGACTCTGACCATCGCAGAAACCAATCTTCAATTGCAGCAGTTACTCATGAAGAACGCCATCAGCCGCACGCTGGTCGATCCGGCTTTGGCTGACGCCGAAGTGATTCCGACTTCCACCATGCAGTTGCCGGAAAATGATCCAGTCGTTCCTATCCAGGATTTGGTCAACGATGCCCTTGCGCATCGTGCGGATCTGGCGGAAAACCGCATTGCTCTGGCCAACCAACGCATCAGCCAGAAAGCCATTCGCAGCTCGCTGTTGCCATCACTTGACCTGTTCGGCTACTACGGCGGATCGGGCATCGGAGGATCGCAGAACGCTGCGAACCTCTGCAACATTCCTAATCCCCCGCCGTTCGGTTGCAGCCTGACTCCGCAAGTCGGACAGGGCTACGGCACCACACTGAATCAGTTAGTCGACTCGACCGCTCCGGATAAGGGTGTCGGCGTCACTCTGAATATTCCGCTGCGTAATCGTGCAGCGCAAGCCACGCAAATCCGCTCGGAGTTGGAATATCGCCAGTCGGAAATGCGCGTTCAGCAGTTGGAAAACCAGGTCCGCATCGAAGTGCGTAATGCGCAATTCGCAGTGCAGCAGAACGTGGCTAGCGTGCAGTCGGCGCAGGCTGCCGTAGACTTGGCCCGCCAGTCGCTTGACGCTGAAACCAAGAAGTATCAGTTAGGCGCTTCGACCACCACGTTGGTGTTGCAGAATTCGACCGCGCAAGCTCAGGCGGAATCGACTCTCGTATCGGCCATGGCCGCTTACGAAAAGTCGCGCATTGAACTGGACCGCGCCACCGGACTTCTGCTCGACCACGCCGGAGTTCTTCTCTCCGACGCCGAGCGCGGCGAAGTCACCCACATGCCGAAGATCCCCTACGTAGCTCCCCGCAGCGACGTGCAGGCGGCTCCGGCGGCAAAACAGTAATTGCTCTAGTTGTTAAGCGGAGCCGGGCGAAAAGCCCGGCTCTTTCTTTTTGCGGCTAATTCCCCGACAATCGGCAATGCTCACGTGGCGACAGGTGTCTCACCTGTCCCGCGAGCGAAGCGAGGCAAAGGCTTCCATTGCAAATCTCGGTCGTCATCGTCACCCACAACGAAGAGGCCAACTTGGCGCGCACGCTCGCCAGCGTCAAGGCCATAGCCAGCGAAATCATAGTGGTGGATTCAGGCTCAACCGACCGCACCGCAGAGATTGCAAAATCGCAAGGCGCGAAAGTCTTCGTGGAAGAGTGGAAGGGCTATGCCGCACAAAAGAACTCGGCGATCGAAAAAGCCACCGGCGATTGGATTTTAAGCCTTGATGCCGACGAAGAAGTCGAAGTCCCACTAGCGGAAGCCATAATTGCCACATTGGAAAGTATCGAGCGCGTGAAACAGTTGTCGAGACAGCAAGACGCGCATCACTTCATGGTGCAAAATGCCAGCGCCGAAATAGGTAAATATCTTGATGGAAACGCCAATCCCAAGCTCTCTGGCTTCTCGCTCTCGCGCAAAAATCATTTTCTGGGACGTTGGATCAAACACGGCGGCTTCTGGCCTGATCCCAAGTTGCGCCTCTTCCGCCGCCGCGCGGGAAAATTCGAAGATCGCTCAGTCCATGAGACGGTAAAGATCGAGGGTGAAACCGCCCACATCAACCAAGGCGCGTTGGTGCATCATTCGTATCCGACGCTGAGCGAGTACATCGAGCACATGAACCGCTATTCGTCGTTGGGCGCGGAAATGGTTGTCGCCAACGGAGGGCAAAAGTTTCCCGTATTGAATATCGTCTTCCGGCCCCTGTTCACTTTCCTCTACAACTACATCTTCCGCGGAGGATTCCTGGACGGCCGGGAAGGCCTTCTGTTGCACATCTATCACTCGATCTACGTCTCCTGGAAATACGCCAAGGCCTGGGAACTGAGCCGCTAGAACGCAACAAGTGTGGGACGGACACTTCTGTCCGTCTGCTACTAGAGGCACGCCTCAAGTCCGCGATTCGCGGCATAGCCATTGAATGTGTGATGCTGCCCTTCTAGGCCCGTGCCCTGGCGCCTGTTGCTTGCCGTCCGCCGCCGGACAAGAGCGTCCGGCCCACATCGGCTTTGGCTCTACTCCGATATTCATGGATCAACACAGTTAAATCGCGTCTTGATTTATCTGTGATAATCCGTGCCCGCTCTTGTCCGTGCTATCTTCTGCAAATGCGCAAATGGTGCCTGCTGTTACTGCTTGCCTTCCCGGCGTTTGCCAAAGATAAATTTCAAAAGCCCGGCCCGGTCCATCTCGATCGCGACGGCCAGAAGTGGGCAGAGAAGACGCTCAAGAAACTTTCGCTCGAAGAAAAAATCGGGCAGCTCTTCATGCCCCGCCTCAAAGCCGAGTTCCTCAGCGAGGACAGCCCGTACTACACCGAACTGCGCAATCAGATCGTGAAATATCACGTGGGCGGATTCATTATGACCGTGCCTTACGATCCGCCATTTCTTTACCGCACCGGGCCCTATGAAGCCGCGATGCTGCTCAATCGTTTGCAAAGCGATTCGAAGCTGCCGTTGATCATGGCGGCCGACTTCGAACGCGGGGTCACCATGCGCGTCACCGGAGGTACCGACTTTCCCGCCGCCATGGCCTTTGGCGCCGCCGGTAAAACCGAATATGCCGAAAGCTTCGGCCGCATCTCGGCGATCGAATCGCGCGCGTTGGGCATCCAGTGGAATTTCTTTCCCGACACCGACGTGAACTCCAATCCGGCTAACCCCATCATCAATACGCGATCGTTCAGCGAAGATCCGGCTCAGGTCGGCGAGATGGCTGCGGCCTACATTCGCGGATCCCACTCTGGCGGCATGCTGACCTCGGCTAAACACTTCCCCGGCCACGGTGATACGGCCACCGACTCACATCTTGGCGTCGCTCAGGTTTCCGGCGACATGGCACGCCTAAAGTCAGTCGAGCTTCCACCGTTTCAGAAAGCGGTAGACGCCGGAGTCGATTCCGTTATGGTCGGCCACGTCAGCGTGCCCGCGCTCGATTCCGATCCCAATCGCGTCGCGACAACTTCGCCTGGCATCATCAGCGATGTCCTGAGAAAACAAATCGGCTTCAAGGGTTTGGTCGTCACCGACGGCCTCGACATGGGCGCGCTCACCCGCCTATATGCCGCCGATCCCGGACGCGCTTCGGTCGACGCCTTCAAAGCCGGCAACGACTTGCTCCTGATCCCCGCCGATCTCGGACTGGCGTTCGAGGCGATGATGAAGGCCGTACACAGCGGCGAGGTCACCCAGCCGCAGATCGATGCCTCGGTTTTAAAGATCCTGCAAGCCAAAGCGTCCGTCGGACTCGATCACGCGAAACTAGTTGATCCTGAACAGCTTCCGCGAATTCTCGGCACGACCGAAAATGTCTCTAGCGGACAAAAGACCGCGGAGGATGCCATTACCCTGGTCCGCGACAACGGCAAACTGCTTCCCCTGAAACATGAGGGAACTGTTGCGGCCGGCCCTGCGTATAAAGCCATAGAGGCGGGAAGCCGTCTGCTGGTCGTGATTTTCTCGGAAGATACGCGTACCGAGTCTGGCCGCGGACTTGAGCGCCAGATACGTTCGCGTGTCCCTGATGTTCGAGTGATGTACATTGACCAGCGCGTTGCCAATGCCATGTCCGACCAGGTCATGAACGCAGTGAACCAGGCGCAGGCGGTAGTTGCTGCGGTCTATATGGTTCCGTCGGCGGGCAAAGCCACCGGCACCGGAGTTACGACCGGCTCGCTGCTTACCAACATTTTGCAGGCTGCAGCAGAAAAAACCGCAGTAGTGGCAACCGGCAGTCCGTACATCGCCAAAGATTTTCCCGCGGTGCAGAACTATCTCTGTACCTTTTCGGGCGCGACCGTTTCTGAGACGGCAGCAGTAAAAGCGTTGTTCGGAGAAATCGCAATTCACGGCCACTTACCAGTCACGATTCCCGACATTGCCGCTCGCGGCGCGGGAATCGAGCGGCCTTCGATACATTAAAGGAGATCGTCCATGATTGATCAATCGTCTCTCCCTTGGCGTCGCGCCTATGCAGTCGCGCTGGCCGCCATTATGGTATTTCCCGCCTGTAGCGTGAACGTAAAGAAGGGCGACTCGGGTGACGAAAAGAACGTCGACATCACCACCCCGGTCGGCGGACTGCACGTCAGCAAGGAAGTCGATCCGCGCGACACCGGAATGTCGGTCTATCCCGGCGCGCGCAGGAAGGAAAAGAGCGACAAGGGTGACGACAACGCCAACCTCGGCATTTCGACCAGCCTGTTTGGATTCAAGGTTGTGGTCGTCCATTACGAATCCGACGACGCGCCCGAAAAAGTAGTGGCTTATTACCAGAACGAACTCAAGAGATACGGAAGTGTCCTCGAATGCCACACTCGCGACAGCGGCGGCCACACCAACGTCGAGATGGGCAAAGATAAATCCCACAGCCTGAAATGCGAGAACGACAACGAAGGGAAAACCATCGAACTGAAGGTAGGCCAGGAAGAAAATCAGCACGTGGTGGCGATTGAGCCGCAAGCCAAAGGCTGCGAGTTCACCCTGGTAAAAGTCCAGACCCACGGCAGCGACACAATTTAAGAAATGTGGGGTGGACACTCTTGTCCGGCAGGCGGACTCGTCGACTGCACCATGCGACCGCTGCGCCTGATAGGATGCCTTTCCGCGACTCGCGAACTTCAGTCCTGCCTCCGGTAACAGGCGGACAAGAGTGTCCGCCCCACATCTTCGTGTTACCTTGAAATTCCGTGGAACAGCCCTGTTACCAGTGCAACACTCCTGTCGAAGAAGGCACTGCCTTCTGCCCGCAGTGCAATGCGCCCTTGATTCGGGTCAATGTGCAGATGGCGGAACCGCCCATCCCTGAATTACCGCCTACGGCCCTTACGCCCCCTGCGCTTCCCACCGAGATGCGGTGGTCGCGCGCTATCACACCCGCTATCATGGCCGGCGTCATCGCCTTCCTGATGGTGCCATTTTTCTTCGGGGCCTTTGGCCTGGGCATGATTCTGGCCGGTATCTTGTCGGTGGTGTTCTACCGGTGGCGATCCCCAGACGCCAGCGTTTCTCCGGCGTCAGGCATGCTGCTCGGCGCGCTCAGCGGCTTCGTCGGATTTCTGGTTCTTCTCTTCTTTGCCGTCTCTGCAACCGTCATGGGTGGCGGATCCCCGTTACGCCAGGCCTTGGAGCAAGCGGTTGCACGATCCCCCCAAGCTTCGGACCCGCAGTCCAAACAATTGCTTGAAATGATTCAAACTCAACAGGGACTGCTCATCATCGTCATAGGCTGCATGATCATTGCCTTCTTCCTCATCGTGGTGCTCACCGCTTTGGGCGGAGCGCTCGGCGCCTCCCTGCTTCGCCGCAAGCCCCGCGAATAGCGCTTGCAACCCTGGACATTCGGCGGTACGATGCGCGACGCATAAACACTCAAACATCAAGAGGTCGCCTATGAACCGTTCCGGTTGGGTTGCCGTGCTGTTTGTCGCGCTGTCGCTTCCGCTGGCCGCGCAAACCCAAAAATTAGTGATTCCAGCAGGCACGCCGGAGGACCAGGCGCTGCAAGCCATCGGCGCTGAACCCGATCAGCAAAAGAAGCTGGCCATGTACACCGACTTCGTGCAGAAGTTTGCCGCCAATCCCATCGCGGTTGTTTATGGAAACTGGCAGTTGGCACAGGCCTACCAGCAGGCGGGCGACAACCAGAAAGCTTTGGAATACGGCGATAAGGCAATTGCCGCGGCGCCTCAGAACCTGGATATCCTGGTCACCCAGACCACCATCGCTCAAGGATTAAAAGACGACGCCAAAGTCTTCGACTACTCCGTCCGCGGCGGCGACGCTTACAACGCCATCGCCAAACAACCCAAGCCCGCCGACGTCAGCGACGAGGACTTCGCCAAACGCGTGGCGGAAGACAAAGAAGCGGCCGAAAACTCCCGTCAATTTCTGGAGGTCGCGGCATTCAACGTGATCGCTGCGGCCAGCGATCCCAAGACGCGGATGTCTGAGATCGAGAAATTCACGCCTGCCTTCCCCAATTCGCGCTTCGAACCGCAGACGGTTTCCTACGCGATGATGTCCCTCTCGCAGCTAAACGACATGCCACGCCTGATCGCCTTCGGTGAGAAGACCTTGGTGACCAGTCCCGAGAATTTACCGGCGTTACTGTTGCTGGCGAATGCCTATTCCGACGACCCCAAGCCCGGCAGCCTGGCGAAGTCCGTCACCTACGGACAAAAAGCCATCGCCGTCGCCAAAGCCGACGCGCCCGATGCAGACGCATCACACAAGGCCTCGGCAGGCGCGGCGCATTCGACAATCGGTTACGTCTATATGAAGCAGGATAAGACCCCCGCCGCGATCACAGAACTAAAATCAGCGACGACGCTGCTGAAGGGAGCGGACGAACAGTCGTACGCCGTAGCTCTCTACCGACTGGGGTTCGCCTACGCCAAGCTGAACCGCGTCGACGACGCTCGCACGACGCTGACCGATGCGGTGAAAATCTCAGGACCAGTGCAGAAGCCCGCCCAGGAATTGCTGGCCAAGGTGAACCAGGCAAGAGCAAAGGGAAAGTAGAGCGGCTTGATTCGTAGCTCGCGTAGAGGCAGGTGCCCCCAACTGCCCATTCCCACATTTTAAGGTCCGTTGGAGGCCGGTGGGGACACCTGCCGCTACGTGATACGCGACGATCCAAATAATTTTCCCGTCAAACCTGACGCCTCCGGTGTCTGTACTCAGCAGTGGAGGACACCATGTTTGCCGATTCCTTATTGCCCACCGAACGTTCGCGCCGCGGGTGGACTACACTCGCGTCTTTCGCCATTCAGGCTCTTGGCTTGACTGTCTTGCTTGCACTACCCATTCTGTATACCGAGGGCTTGCCCCAAGTACATCTGCGGGATTTGCTGCTCACTCCGCCGCCGGCGACTGTGGCAGTAACCGCACCGTCCCACCCTACTCAAAGAACAGCTTCTACCAGCCTCATCGTCGATCAGCTGACGGCCCCGCGATCAATCCCCCAGCACACTGATTCGACGCCCGACCTCCCTTCCGCGCCTGACTTTCCAGTTGGAACTGTTGTCTCCGGCGTCGATCAAGGTCCGCAAGCCGCGGCATTTAATTCGCTCTTCCGCGACTTCTCGCGGGTCACACCACCTGCCGCTTTCAAACCAGCAACAACCGCCAAGGCGCCGCCCATCTCCCGCTGGATGGAAGGCAATCTCATCCGCAAGGTGCAGCCGATTTATCCCATGATCGCGAAAAGCGCGGGCATTCAGGGCAGCGTCGTCTTGCGTGCGCTGATCAACCGTGACGGAAAAATTGAGCAGGTGAGCACCATCAGCGGCCCCCCTATGCTGGTTAAAGCCGCAGTAGACGCCGTTTCGCAGTGGCTCTACCGTCCCTACTATCTCAACGATCAACCCATCGAGGTCGAAACCCAGGTGACGGTCAACTTCGTTCTTGGCCACTGACGGGGAAGCACCGCGGTAACCAGGAAAGGGACGGCGTCGCCGCTATAATCGGCTCAGTGGCTACCGCAGAAATCATCGGCAGGGCGGCGACGCGTCCCACGTGGGCAGAAGTTTCGCTCGCCAACTTGCGCCATAATTTTGGTGCGGTGCAGCGGCACGTTGGGCCGGGAGTGACCATTTGCGCCGTCGTTAAAGCCGACGCTTACGGGCACGGAGCGCTGGAATGCGCGCGCACTCTCGAGGACGAAGGCGCGACCTGGCTGGGAGTGACCTCGCTCGACGAAGCCATACCTCTGCGCGATGCGGGAATTCACGCCAACATTTTATTGATGACTGGCTTCTGGCGCGGCGAAGAAGAAGAAATCATCCGCCTGAATCTGACCCCTACCGTCTGGGAGTTGGAACAGATCGATCTGCTGGAGCGCGCGGCGATCCGTCTCGGAGTCACCAAGCATCCGGTTCACCTGAAAGTAGACAGCGGTATGGGACGGCTCGGTGTCGGCGTCGACGACCTGCCAGCCGTCTGCGCCAGACTAAAAAAAGCGCAACACCTTACCCTGGATGGCCTCTCGACCCATCTCGCGTCGTCAGAAGTTTTGGACGCGCCGTCGGTCCCCACCCAACTGGCCGCGTTCGCCGAAGCGCGCGCCATGTTGACTCATCAGCGATTGCAGCCGAAATATTTACACGCGGCGAATACCGGAGCGATCATTTCGAGGTCTGAGACTTGGAACAACATGGTGCGTCCGGGCATCGCTCTCTATGGCTACTACGTGCCCTTCGAGCGCGCCGGACGCGAAGTCAGCGGCACAAATCTTCGGCTCAACGTTAAGCCGGTGCTCACCTGGAAGACACGCATTCTGTCTTTGCGAGATGCGCCGGCCAATCAAGCTTTAGGATACGGCGGCACATATGTCACCAAGGCTCCCGCGCGAATCGCCGTACTCCCGGTAGGCTACGCCGATGGATTGAATCGGAAACTTTCCTCGCAGGGACGCGTAATCGTGCGCGAGTCTTACGCGCCAATCGTAGGACGCATCTCGATGGATCTCACTCTAGTAGATGTAACCGGCCTGGATGGAGTCGAGGTAGGAGACGAAGTTGTACTGCTGGGGTCGGTCGATGGACTAAGCGTCGACGCCATAGAACACGCGGCCTTGGCGGACACGGTGCTCTACGAAATCCTCTGCGGAATTTCGAAGCGAGTACCCAGGCGCCACGGCAAAAAATGAATGTGGGGCGGACACTCCTGTCCGCCTGTACGCGGTTGCAAATACGTAGTCCGCGATTCGCGCACAGGTTTAAAAGCTTCCTCTTAGAATGCATTGACCGTAGGCAACGCCCGTTCAGTCCGCTTGGCGGACAAGAGTGTCCGCCCTACATTTCCGGCTTATAATCGCCACACAAATGCCTTTGCCTCCCGGCACGAAACTGGGCCCCTACGAAATCCAATCCCCGCTCGGTGCAGGGGGAATGGGCGAGGTTTATCGCGCTCGCGACACTCGCCTCGATCGCACCGTCGCCATCAAGATCCTACCTGAGCATCTTTCATCCGACCCGCAAGCCAAGCAACGCTTCGAGCGCGAAGCCCGCGTCATTTCGTCGGTAAGACAAAATCACATTTGCACGTTGTTCGACATCGGAGATCAAGACGGCATTTCATTTCTCGTAATGGAATACCTCGAAGGCGAGACTTTAGAGGCGCGCCTGCAAAAAGGCCCACTGCCGCTAAAGCTGGCTCTCGAATGTGGCATGCAAATCTGCGACGCACTCGAGAAAGCCCACAAGGCTGGCATTGTCCACCGCGACTTGAAGCCGGGGAACATTATGCTGACTTCTTCGGGCGCGAAGCTGCTCGATTTCGGGTTGGCCAAACCGGCGGGCATTGTTCCCGCAAAGAACCTGACTCCATCCAGCCCGACCATGCACCTCACCGCGCTTACTTCACCGGTGGGGACGCTGACCCAGCAGGGCATGGTGGTCGGCACATTTCAATACATGGCACCCGAGGTCTTGCAGGGCCAGGAAGCCGATGCTCGCAGTGACATCTTCAGTTTCGGGGCCGTGCTCTATGAAGCCGTCACCGGCAAGCGCGCCTTCGAAGGCAAGAGTCAGATCTCGGTGGCCTCGGCCATCTTGGAAAAAGAGCCGGAACCGATTTCCAAGATGCAGCCCATGGCCCCGGTGGCACTTGATCACGTGATCATTGGATGCCTCGCCAAAGAGCCCGAGTCGCGCTGGCAAAGCGCCGCCGACATTGCACGGCAATTGCGCTGGATCGCCAGCGGAGCCTCTAGCGTAGATGTTGCGCCGCCAATACGCGTCCGTAAGAAAGGACTGGAACGCGCACTTTGGGCTGGGTTCGCGGTCATCCTGCTGGCCGCCCTCCTCTGGTCGTTCCTTCGCGACAGCGCGCCGCTTCGGACGATGCGCTCTTATCTACCTGCCCCGCCGGAGATGACTTACGACTTTCTTGGAGACTTTTCCGGTCCTCCCGCCATCACTCTCGACGGGTCGGCTATCGCATTCTGTGCCGTCAGCCCGAAAGATCGGGCCTCGATATGGGTACAGTCGCTGGGGGAACTCTCGGCCAGAAAGCTTGAAGACACGGAAGGAGCCTCGTTTCCCTTCTGGTCGCCCGACAACAAATTCATCGGCTTCTTTTCCGGTGGCCATCTCCGGAAAGTACCTGCCGCAGGAGGGCCGGTCACAATAATCGCGGACGCTACCAACCCTCGCGGCGGTTCCTGGAATCGCGACAACGTCATCATTTACGAGCCGGACTATCGCGACTCCTTATGGCGCGTAAATGCGAACGGCGATGGCCCCACCCGCCTGACTAAATTAGGTGTCGGCAAGCACACCACCCATCGCTGGCCGGCCTTTCTTCCCGACGGCAAGCATTTTCTGTTCTTCGCCACCAGTCACTCCGGCGGTGCGGAACATGGAATTTATTTTGGTTCGCTCGACGATGGGTCTTACAAGCATGTGCTCGACACCGATTCGGCTGCGCAATACGCTTCCGGCTATTTGATCTTCCATGTGCAGTTGCAACTGCTGGCCCAGAAGTTTGATCCCACAAGCGGCGCACTCTCGGGCGACCCCATCACCGTTTCGGACCAGGTGCAGTACGATCCGGGAACCTGGCACACCAGTTTTGTAGTGAGCCAAAACGGCGTTCTCATCTACGAGCCGGGTTCAAAGGCTCAGGGCTCCGATTTGACATGGTTCGACCGCAGCGGAAAGGTACAGGGCAAGGTAGGCGACCGGGCGTTCTACAAGGGGAGCGGCAGAATCTCTCCCGACGGAAAGCGGCTGGCCCTGTCGGTCGGCGAGCCTCAAGCTGACATTTGGGTTTACGACCTGGTTCGGGGCTCACGAACTCGGTTGACTTTCGGTGGAAGCACCTATGCCATGCCTGCCTGGTCGGCCGACGGTCAAAAAGTAGTCTATGTAAAACAGATCGGGTCCACCGAAATGTCGGGTACCTCTCTGCGGGCTCGGTTGGCCAACGGCGATGGCCAGGAAGAAGTGCTGTTGCAGGGATCTAAGTCAGCTACCCTCTCGCCGCAATTCACGCCGGATGGCAAATACCTACTTCACCTCAAACAAGATGGACCCAATCCAAGCCTGGCAGTCGTCTCGCTGACTGGCGACAAGAAGACGTTTGAGATCGTTCAAGCGCGTTCGGATCAAGGAAGGCTCTTTGATTTCCGCCTTTCTCCAGACGGGCGATGGCTGGCCTATAGTTCCAACGATTCAGGCACCCAGGAACTCTACGTCACTCGCTTCCCCAGCGGCCAGGGAAGATGGCAGATTTCGCAGGGAGGCGGAGGTTATCCGGCCTGGCGGGCCGACGGCAGCGAAATCTTCTTCTATGGCTTAGACGGTTTCCTGCACGTGGCAGCAGTGAATCCCAAGGGTGAAGAATTTTTAGTGAGCGCTCCCAAGGCGCTTTTCGCGGTGGGATTCTCTTCCCCGTTGGGAACTCCCTACGACGTCAGCCCGGACGGCCAGCACTTCATCTTCGGCACCTTCCCCGATTCGGTTTCCACGCCGCTGGTACTGGTCACGAACTGGATGGGGGATTTGAAGAAGTAGCCGCCATACCCGGCGCTAAACAAATCTTGTCATCCTGAAGGAAGTGAAGGATCCCGTACAACTCCACTTCTCCACCTTCGTGGTCCGCCACAAAAAAATGTGGGGCGGACTCTTTTGTCCGCCAACCGCGATGCGAAGCGAGCGGAAAACTTAGCGACTACTTCCTGTGCTCCGCGATTCACCCATGGGTTTCGAGGGCCGTTTGTTGCCGCTGCCAACACCCACCCAAGAAGTGCTATCGTTCCTGAAACCCACGGAGAAACCCATGACCCAAATCACCCGCCGCGACGCCCTCAAGCTCGGCGCCGGCGCAGCCATCACTGCAGCCGTGGCCCCATCGCTTCCGACACCGGCCTTCGCCGCTTCCACTGACGATATCTGCTTCATGCGCGCCGTCGACATTCTGCAAGCCATGCGGGCCAGGAAGCTCTCGTCGCGTGAAGTCATGCAGGCCTACCTGAAGCAAATCCAGCGCGTGAATCCCAAAGTCAACGCCATGGTCACCATGGTGCCGGAAGACCAACTCATGGCCCAGGCCCTTGCCGCGGACGAAGCGCTCGCCAAAGGCAAATGGCTCGGGCCACTTCACGGGCTGCCGTTCGGCGTGAAAGATTTGAACGAGACTGCCGGCATCCGCACTACGTTTGGATCGCCGTTGCACAAGGATTACGTTCCCGACTTTGACAACCGTGTAGTACAGCGTGAGAAAGCCGCAGGCGCCATCGTGATCGGCAAGACCAACGTGCCTGAGTTCGGGCTGGGATCGCAGACGTTCAATCCCGTCTTTGGCCCGACACACAATCCTTACGACCTGACCAAAACTTGCGGAGGCAGCACCGGTGGCGGTTGCGCGGCCCTCGCCAGCGGGATGGTTCCACTAGCCGATGGCAGCGACATGGGCGGCTCGCTGCGCAATCCTCCCAACTTCAACAACGTGGTCGGAATTCGTCCGTCGCCCGGGCGTGTGCCCAGTGTTCCCACAAGTTTAGGCTGGTTCACGCTTTCAGTTCCCGGTCCGGTCGCCCGCAATGTAACCGACTGCGCGCTCCTGCTCAGCGTGCAAGCCGGCTACGACCACCACTCGCCGATTTCCATCGAGCAGCCCGGCGATCAGTTTGCCAAACCGCTCGACCGCAACTTCAAGGGCGTGCGCGTAGCCATGTTCAAAGATTTAGGTTTGCCCTGGGACCCGGAAGTGAAAGCCGCAGTGCAAACCCAGCGCAAAGTTTTCGAAGCACTAGGATGCATTGTGATCGACGCTGAACCCGACTTCAGCGACGCCAACGAAAGCTTCCTGATGTGGCGGCATTGGTCGACCGAACTTGCCTTCGGCGATCAGATCGCCGCCCATGGCGACCAGATGAACGAATACATTCACTGGCACGTCGAAGAAGGACGCAAGCTCACCGGCCCGCAACTCTCTCGCATCGAAGCGAAACGTTCCGCCCTGTTTCAGCGGATGACCAACTTCAAAGGCGAATACGACTTCGTTATCATGCCGGTGAATCAGGTGCTGCCCTTCGATGTGAACCAGCACTATCCGACGGAAATCGCAGGCGTGAAGATGGAAAATTATCTGGCGTGGATGAAATCGGCGTACTACGTTTCAGCGGCGGGAAATCCAGCGATGTCAGTGCCCTGTGCATTTTCGTCGAGCGGATTGCCGATTGGAATTCAGATTGTCGGACGCCATCACGACGATTGGGGAGTGCTGCAACTGGGATATGCGTTTGAGCAAGCGACTAATGTGGGGGAAAGACGGCCTGTGATTGCTTAAACGTTCGGGAATGCCCTCATGCCGGCAGCGCCGTGGAAGCGTGGCGCTTCAGCGCCACGACCAATACGAACTTAAAAAGCGCGCTTCAGCGCCTGCATCGCCAGCGCTAAAGAGATCCGAAAATCCCAACATTCGTCCGCCTAAAGGCGGCCGCTTCCACGGCAGCGCCGTCCGCAACTCAGCAACTTCAACTTGCAGGAAACTACACACCCACTTGCAACTGCCGCTGATACTCCACCGGCTCGAAAAATCCCTTCGACTCAGTGATTAGTCCGTCGGTGCCAATCGTCCAACGCTCGAATCCGTTGATGTGGACTCTCTTCCCTGTGCCGCCCGGCCCGATGTTGGTGCCGATGAGTGACCAGCGGTAAACCGCACCGCTCCCCAGAAGTTCGAGGCCGTCCATGATTACTTTCAAATCCGGGAACGCCGTCATGAAGCTCTGGGCTACTTCCGTGATCGAATCAGGGCCAACCGCGACAGGAGACTCGTTGACTTTCAGCGAGCCGTCAGGAGAAAAGAATGCGGCCACCGACGCGGCCGACCGGCTGCACCAGGCTTCCGTGTAACGTTTTGCAAAATTGGTGAGTTCAGCCAGCCGGTCCGCATCTGCCGCCATCCATTCCCCCTCGATATAACCGAACTATTTCTTGCTTTTTAACTCGACCAGGATAACGTCCATGCCTTTGTCGCCCATATTTTCCGGAAGATGGGTCCCGGCCTTGGTGAACTGCGATTCGCCGACTTTCACTTTACTGACCATGGACGTTCCGTCGGGAAGATGGAAGGTCGCCGTAGCGTCCGTGAGAAACACCGCCACCGCATCGGGATGGCTGTGCATGACCGACTTCTCATGCGGCCCATAGTGCACTTTCAGGATTCGCACCTCATCGTTTTCGCTCACCACCGAGTAATGTTTAGGGTCAGTCTTGACCGCATCTTGCGCCGAAAGCATTGGAACCAGACACGCGCACGCCACTAAACCACACAGTATCGCCGGTACTCGCATAGGGATCTCCTGTTTCGTTTGGATTGTCTGAAAAAGCAACCCACGCTACTCCGCTGCGGGATTGATGTCAATGAAGCCGTGGGGGCAATCTATCTCGCTGCTCAGCTCCAGGGATATAGGTGACCCGGTTCCGGAGGAACCGCCGAAAATAGCCCGCCGGTTCACCGGCGGGGGTACACGCGAAAGCAAACGGCGTCCCGTAGGGACGCTGGAAAGCGGGCGTCCTTTGGCGTCCCATTCACTGCCCATTTCCCAACCACCAACTCCGAATCCCCACCGTTCACTTGCCTTAACAAGCCTTTCACCACCTAAATTGCTATATTTTTGTTGAGCTTATGGCCACTCGCTACGCCAAATGGATGTATGACTGGGAGTCGAAACTCACTTCGGTGGACAACAATCGAGTTGTCCGGCCGCTCGAGTGGGGGATGGAATACGCGAAAGATTGGCCGTGCCGCAACGGCCATGGCCCCGACTATGTTCCTGAAGATCCCGAGGCGTACCTAGCGGATTACAACCAGCGCGCCATCGCCGACAGCGACACGTTTTACGCCTACAAGGTACCCACCGATTTCCGCCTGGAGCAGCGGGAGTTAAAAGTCTTCAGCACGCGTGAGGTCCCCGACCCGATGCTGGAAGAGAAAGTGCGCGGAAAATTCGGGACATTTCTGCGGTTCACCTCGCCGGTGCACACGCAGTATCCGGAAAATAATTTAGTCAACGCGCGCTGGTTCCCTGCTCGCGGACGCCGCGCCATGGTCGTGCTGCCGCACTGGAACTCCGACGCGTTGGCTTATTCCGGGCTGTGCCGGGTGATGAACATGATGGGCATCGCGGTGCTGCGACTGACCATGCCCTATCATGACATCCGCATGCCGGCGGAGATTCGCCGCGCCGACTACTCTGTCTCCGCCAACATCGGACGTACTCTCGACGCATCACGCCAGGGTGTTATCGATGTGCGCTGTTGCCTTGACTGGCTTGAACAGCAGGGATACACGCAACTCGGCGTTCTCGGCACCAGCCTGGGTTCGTGCTATGCGTTTCTGGCAGCGGCACATGATTCGCGCATTCGCGTGGCCGCGTTCAATCACGCGTCGACGTATGTTTCAGATGTCGTGTGGAGCGGGCAGTCCACCCGTCACATTCGCGAAGGGCTGGAAAAAGAAATCGATCAGGACCGGCTGCGCGCGCTGTGGAGTGCGATCAGCCCCATGTCGTACTTCAAGCAGTTCGCGCGCTGGCCGAAGAAGGCTTTGATTATCTACGCGGCCTACGATCTGACTTTTCTGCCCGAGCTTTCGCGCCAGGCAATCGACGAGTTCGCCCGCCATGGCATCGATCACAAAGTGTCGGTGCTGCCCTGCGGGCATTACACCACCGGCGAGACGCCTTATAAATACATGGATGGCTGGCGGCTGGCTTCCTTCCTGCGAACGGCGTTCGAGCGGTAACTGACGCAGGGGCTGAAGCCCGTCAGCATGACAGCACAATTTTCATGGCGCTGAAAGCGCCATGCCTCCACGATGACGCACCCAGCATTGCAAGCTAAATCGTGTAAATGCCGGGAATCACCGTGGAAGCGCCCGGCTTCAGCCGGGCGAATCGATCTAAGCTAGATCGCTGGCTTTAGCCGCAGTTCCAGTTGGTCAAGTACATAGCCCGGGTGAGCCGAAGAATACTGGAACTCTTCTGCCTCTAGACAAAAACCCGCTCTGATCGGATTCAATCTGATATAGCGCTTATGATTCTCTAAGTCTTGCCAATCCCGCACATGATGGTTCGTAAAGCTGCGCTCCCAGATTTCAGCCCGCGAGCCTGTAGCTTTCCCATGACGAAATGAATAGCCGCCTTTGATGTATTGCATCACATTCTCCAACGACATTGTCGCTCTTGGCGCCAGCAAGAGGTGAACGTGGTCAGGCATCACTACGAATTCGTATAAGCTGAACGCGCCCTGATCGCGATAATGAAAGAGGGTGGCTACGAAGAGGTTCGCGGCATGATCGGTTTGGAAATGCCGTGTGCGGCGCGATGTGACAGTCGTGACGAAAAATGTTCGATCCGGAAAGTCCATGTAGCTATTCTCGGAAATTGAACAATAAAAAGCTGTGACGGATGTCACAAGTATCTGTTTCTTATTTCCGACATGGAGCAGGCGCTAAAGCGCGTTTTCTGAGTCGCTCTGATCGTGACGCTGAAGCGCCACGCTTCCACGGCGATGCAAACAGCATCTTCGGAGATCTGTCATTTTGTCGATCCAACCCCTTGTATCTATTGACCCTTTTACATTCTCAAAGAATGCATCTCGAAAAATTACAACACTCTTTTGAAGATGCGAGAACCATGGCTGAAGGGACGGCTTCAGCCGGGCGAAAAAGATTCGCGAATCGTGCGGCTTTATAGCCTCTCCCACTTTGCACAGCCCGCCTTGCTAAAATCACTGTATGAGGATTGCCCTCGGCTCCGACCATGCCGGCTTCGAACTTAAGGACAAGCTCAAGCAGCACCTCGAAGCTAATGGAGTCACGGTCGACGATAAGGGCACGCATTCCACCGCATCGGTCGACTATCCCGACTACGCGCAAGCCGTGGGTAACGAAGTCGTCAGCCATCAGGCCGACTGCGGAATTCTGGTGTGCGGCAGCGGCATCGGCATGTCCATCGCAGCCAACAAAATCCACGGCATTCGCGCCGCTCTTGCCCACGATGAAGTCGGAGCTCAACTCAGCCGCGAACACAACGACGCCAACGTGTTGGCCCTGGGCGCGCGCCTGTTGGACGAGAAGACCGCGTTCAGTATCGTTGACCGCTGGCTGGGGACGCCGTTCCCCGGCGGTGAACGCCATAAGCACCGCATCGAAAAGATCGAAGCGCTGGAAGAGACAAACTAGTTCAGGAAAGTCACCTATGAATAACTCAGCGATGTCCCGCTCGTTGTCTGATTTCGACCCTGAGGTGGCTGCCGCCATCGACCATGAAGCCCAGCGCCAGCACGAAGGCCTCGAACTGATCGCCAGCGAAAACTTCGTCAGCGAAGCCGTGCTCGAAGCCGCTGGCTCCGTGTTCACCAACAAATACGCCGAAGGATACCCCGGCAAGCGCTATTACGGCGGATGCGAATTCGCCGATGTGGTCGAGAACCTGGCGCGCGACCGCGCCAAGCAACTGTTCGGCGCCGAGTACGCCAACGTTCAACCGCATGCCGGATCGCAGGCAAACATGGAGGCCTTCGGAGCCGTGCTGCAACCGGGCGACACCATCCTCGGGCTAAACCTCGCCCACGGCGGCCATCTCACCCACGGCCATCACCTGAATTTTTCCGGCAAGACTTATCGCATCGTCCCCTACGGCGTCACCAAAGAAACCGAGACCATCGACTACGACGACCTGGAAAAGCTGGCGGAAAAAGAAAAGCCCAAGATGATTATTGGCGGAGGCAGCGCCTATCCGCGCATCATCGACTTCGCCCGCATGCGGCAGATTGCCGACAAAGTCGGCGCGCTGTACCTGGTTGACATGGCGCACTTCGCCGGACTGGTCGCGGGCGGCGCTCATCCCTCGCCGGTACCGCACGCGCACATCGTCACTTCGACAACCCACAAGACCCTGCGCGGGCCCCGCTCCGGAATGATTCTCGCCAAGGCCGATTTCGGCGCCGCCATCGACAAAACCGTTTTCCCCGGAATGCAGGGAGGCCCGTTGATGCACATCATCGCGGCCAAAGCCATTTGCTTCAAAGAGGCGATGCAGCCGAGTTTCCGCGAATACGCTCGGCAGGTAGTCGCCAATGCCAAGGTGCTGGCCGAAACGCTTGCCGCAGAAGGTTTCCGCATCATCTCCGGCGGAACCGATACTCACCTGATTTTGATCGATGTTTTCTCCAAGGGCATGTTCGGCAGCGAAGCCGAGAAAGCTTTAGGCGAAGCTGCCATCACGGTCAACAAGAACGCAATTCCTTTCGATGCCAACCCGCCGATGAAGCCTAGCGGCATACGCATTGGCAGTCCGGCCCTTACTACGCGCGGCATGAAGGAGCCCGAAATGCATCAGGTCGGCCAATGGATCGCGCAGGCATTGCAAAATCGCAACGATGCATCCGTGCTTTCTAAAGTCCGCGGGCAGGTGCTGGAACTGGCGGAATCGTTCCCGCTCTACCCCGAGCGGAGATCACACGCGCAAATGGAAGTTCGGATCTGATCGAAACCTTCGTGTAGAGACGTAGCTCCGCTACGACTCAGCGAACGCCAACCAAGTGCCGAGGTTCGTGTTGAAGAGAAGACGTAGCGGAGCTACGTCTCTACACCTTCAACACCGCCACGCCACAACTGCCATATGATGGTGTGACTTGTGAGAGTCGCTCTCGACATCCGCCGTATGACCGACTTCGGTGTCGGCACTTACACGCGCAACGTGGTTCGTGCGCTGGGACGGCTAGATACCTCCAACGAATATTTCCTCATCGGTTCGCCTGCCAAAGTAGCCGAGATGGGGCCGCTTCCGCCCAACTTCATCACCGTCCCGCTTGAACTCCCAGACACCACGGTAAAGGGTTACATCGAGTCGCGCTCCACGCTGAATAAGTTGGAGTGCGATCTGGTCCATGTGCCGCATCTCTACTGGATGCCGCGCTTTCTCAACTGCCCTTACCTGGTGACGGTTCACGACGTGTTCGATCACATGGCGCGCACTCGCGGCCGCTCCAGCCTGCGTCGCTCGCTGCATTTTCGTCTGACGCGTCGAGTGCTAAAGGGCGCGGCGCACATTTTCGCGGTATCGAACTTCACCAAGAACGAAATTGCCAGCATCTTCAAGATTCGGCCCAGCCGCATTGAAGTGATTTACAACGCGATCGACGAGCGCTTCCTCCACGGCCACACCACAGAGATCGACCGAAAACTATTGCAGCAGCGCTACCAGATCAATTATCCATTTCTGCTCTATGCGGGACGTATCAGCCCGCACAAAAATCTGGTGCGGATTATCGAGGCCTTCTCCGCACTGCGCGCTGAACTCGAAAAAGAAGGCATGTATCCCGATCTGAAGCTCATCATCATCGGAGACGAACTCTCCAAGAATCCAGATCTGCGGCGCACCGTCATCCGCGGCGGAGTGCAGAACGATGTACGCTTTCTGGGTTTCGTTCCCATCGACGTGCTGCGAATTTTTTACGACGCTGCCAAGCTCTTCGTCTTCCCGTCTCTCTACGAAGGCTTCGGACTTCCACCGCTCGAAGCCATGGCACACGGAACGCCGGTGCTGGCCTCGAACACTTCGTCGCTGCCAGAAGTTGTCGGCAACGCAGCGGTGCTGGTGAATCCCGAAAATGTTTTTGAGATTATGCGCGCCATGCACCGCGTGCTATGCGATCAAGGCCTGCGCGAACGCATGAAGCGGCGCTGTTACGAGCAGGTCAAAAAATTTTCCTGGGACGTGGCGGCGCAGCGATTAATTCACGCCTATCAAACCGTGGCGGAAAAGAAGCACCGCTCCCATCCGGCGGTACACGAAGAAAATATTGGAAGCATGGCTGGGAGAACGTAGAAAAGAGAATCGCGTAGGGGCAGGTGTCCTCACCTGCCCATTTCTACCCTGATTCAAATGTAAGGAACGCGATTGACGCCGGACAGGTGAGGACACCTGCCCCTACGTGAGGCGTTTACGCTTTCAGCAGCGCAATCCCGGGCGAACCCAAGCCCATGCGATGCAACTTTCCCGCAAGGCGGGTCTTGTCCTGATCGGACGAGGCAGTCGCATGACGCTTGCGCAACTTCAGAATCTTCTCGGCGCGCGCGCGGCGGCGGCGAATTTCGGGACGGCGGCTAGGTGCTGACATGAAATCTCCTGAGTAGTTAAGTAAACCCAAATTATAGTGGTTAAAAGGTTTACGCGCAAAGCTGCTTCTCGGGAGCTACGAATCCTGGTCCGCTCCCCCTGCCAGCAGCTTTATTGATCTCCGTTATTACATTTATGAATTCGCGCAAAACCCCGTAACCTTGACACTCGCCCCGTCCTCCACTAGCATTTACCAACGATGCGAATGCTCTGCCAGATCATGTGTGCATGTTGTTGTATGCCGCTATCTTCTGGCGTGGGAGCTCGCTGAGCTAAGAATCCTCTAGAAACGACACGGATTTAGCCACCGCCAGGAGAAATACCTGGCGGTGGCTTTTTTGTGCCCAAAAGGATTCCCGAGAATTTATGAGTCTGTTCCCGATGTTCCTAAAACTCGAAGGCCGGCAGTGCCTGGTGGTCGGCGCAGGCGCCATCGCTCAGGAAAAAATGCCGAGCCTGCTCGAAGCGGGCGGGAAAGTAAAGGTCGTAGCCCCCCAAGTGACCGAGCCGATTGCTGCGCTGGCGCGCGACGGAAGGATTTCACTAGACCAGAGGGAGTTTGCAGAGTCCGATCTCGACGGCGTTTTCCTCGTAATCGCGGCAACATCTCTATCAGACCTGAACCGCCGGGTCTTCGAAGCTGCCCGTGCCCGCTCCATTCTCTGCAACGCAGTCGACGACCCCAACAATTGCGATTTCTATTACGGATCGGTAGTCCGCCGCGGAGATTTACAGATCGCCATCTCCACCGCCGGACAAAGCCCCGCCCTCGCACAGCGTTTACGCAAGCAGCTCGAAGTTCAATTCGGCCCCGAATACACCGACTGGATCCGCGAACTCGCCGCCACCCGCGAAGATCTATTTGCGCAAGACATCGATCCGCAGCGCCGTAAGTCTCTGCTGCATGCAGTCGCCAGCCAGGAAGCTTTCGACACCCGCCACGCCAAACGGGAGGAGACCACCCATGCCCGGTAAGGTTTTCTTGGTTGGCGCGGGCCCGGGCGATCCGGAATTGTTGACTCTGAAAGCCTTACGCGTCTTGAAATCCGCCGACGTGGTGCTCCACGACGCGCTCATCGGCCCCGAAATTCTGGCGTTGATTCCACGCAATGCGATTTCCGAAAACGTCGGCAAACGCTGCGGGATGAAGAGCGCCCGCCAGCAGGACATCAATCAGTCGCTCATCAACTATGCCCGCCTCGATCTCCAGGTGGTGCGGTTAAAGGGCGGCGATCCGCTTATCTTCGGCCGGTGCGGCGAAGAGATCGAAGCCCTGCGGCAAGCCGGCATTGATTTCGATATTGTCCCCGGAATTACTGCCGCGCTTGGCGCAGCCGCTTCGGCCCACATCCCGCTTACCCATCGCGACATTGCATCTTCGCTGGTCATTCTCACCAGCCATCGGGCCAAAGACGGCGGCCCCGATAGTTGGCCCACGCCTTTGCCCAAAAATTCCACGCTGGTGATCTACATGCCCGGCCAGGACTACGAAAGCGTGGCGCAAAAGCTGGTCGACAACGGCATCGCCACCGACACAGCTTGCGCCATCGTTTCGCAAGCCACATCCCCAGAAGAGAGCGTTCACGTGACCACCATCGAACGGCTGGCTGCATCACCGAAGTTGCCGACTCCGAATTTGCTGGTCGTCGGCGCAGTCGCCGAGTTGGCCGATCACAGATCTCTAATTGCTATTGCTGAAGAACAAGATTTTTTTTCGCAGGAATATCCCCACGAGGGGATCGAGGAGCAAGCCAAGTGGCAATCCAAGTAAGAGAGCAGTTGCACGATTTGAAGGTGCAGGCCGAAAAGTGGAGCGCTGAGGAAGTCCTGCGTTGGGCTTTCAAAACCTATCCCAACAAGATTGGCATGGCCTCGGGATTCGGCGTCGAAGGCATGGTGCTCATCGACATCGCTTCGCGCACTACGAAGAACCTTGAAGTGTTCACGCTCGATACCGAATTCCTCTTCCCCGAAACTTACGCTCTTATCGACCGCGTCGAGCGCCGCTACGGAATTCAGGTTGAACGCCTCTACGCCGAGTTGACTCCCGAAGAACAAGAACGCACTTACGGCCCCGCTCTGTGGAGCAAGACTCCGGACCAATGCTGCAACATGCGAAAGGTTGAGCCGCTGCGCAAGAAACTGGCCTCGCTCGATGCCTGGATCGCTGCCATCCGCCGCGACCAGAGCAGTGCCCGAGCCGACGCTGGGAAAATTCAGTGGGACAACAAGTTTCAGCTGGTAAAGGTGAACCCACTAGCCGACTGGACGAAACAAGACATCTGGAACTATGTCTTCAAGCACGATGTTCCTTACAATCCGCTGCACGACCAGAACTACCCCAGCATCGGATGCACCCACTGCACCCGTGCCGTCCAGCCGGGAGAAGATTCCCGCGCCGGCCGTTGGGCGGGTTTCTCGAAAACTGAGTGCGGATTGCATCTGGAGACGCCCGAAGTGGCGGCGCCGTTAGTACAGATCGGCGCAGCCGGGGGAAACGATTAGCTGTTTCGAAACAAACTTCGAGACTGCCGGCGCCGCAAAACCTCCGGCAGTCCGCCAATGTTTTTACCTGTCCTTCGCAGGCTCTCGTTTATAATCCGCACTACTCATGGACTTCGACCAGCTAACCACCTTCATGGAGGTCGCCAAGCTCGGCAGCTTCTCGCGTGCCGGACAGAAGGTATTTCGTTCGCAATCCGCGGTCAGCGCCCAAATCCGCCAACTGGAACAGGAATACGGCGACCGCCTGCTGGACCGCTCCGGCAAGGACGTAACCCTGACTCCGGCGGGCCGCGTGCTGTTCGCTTACGCGGAGCGTCTGCTGCAAATGCGCGACGAATCGTTGCTGGCGGTAGCCGATCAAGGAGCATCACCCCGAGGGACGTTGTCGATCGGTGCGAATGAAGCGACTTGTCTCTATGTACTGCCCGACGTCTTCGCGAAATTTTCCAGCTTGTATCCCGGCGTACAAATTAGCATTTACCGCAATTTCAGCTACAAGATTGTTGAAAAACTAGAGAACGGCGCGTTGGACGTGGGGATTGTCACGCTGCCGGTGAAATCCAGCAGCCTGAAGACGCACGCGATTTATCGCGATCAGTTAATGGTGATGGTGAGCCCGCAGAATCCGCTGGCTAAGCATGACGTGGTCTCTGTTGCCGACGTGGCGAAGCAGCCTCTGCTCCTACCGAAGACCGGATACAGCCGCCGTCTCATGGACAAGCTCTTCCGTCCCTACGCCTCGCAACTGCAAATTCGGATGGAACTCCCCAGCGTCGGCATGATCAAAAGTTTCGTCGCCGCAGGATTGGGGGTGTCGCTGATCAGCGCCAGCTTCGCGCGCGATCAGGTCTTAGCGGGCCGGGTAAAACTAATCGGGCTGCAAGACGAAGAACTGTGGCGGGAACTGGGCGTAGCCTACAGACGCGACCGCACGCTGACGCGAGCCACAAGCACTTTCATCAGCACGGTGCGGCAGTTGGCAGCGGCGAAATGAGATTTTCAACGACACTCTCATCGTAGAGACGCAGCTTTGCTGCGTCTCAGCAGCGGCACGAACGATGCCGCAAGACGTTGCAGAGCAACATCTCTACATCGGATCATTGGTAAGAGGAAATTCCACTTATCAACTTCATTGATTTCCCTCATCGGATTTTCCGATTTCCGTCCCATGGCCATGGTTGTTAAGGTAGATGTAGAGATCAAATCCACCACAGGATCTGAACGACCCGAACGAAGGGAGTCCACATGAACAACATCGAACGCGGACTAAATAAAATCCTAGAAGATCACCAACACGAGAGCGGCCTGCACGTCATTGGCGGACAACGCAAACTGGTCGACCGGTTGCTGCATTTCTTCGAAGAAGAAAAGAAGTCTCCGGAAACCAAGAGCCGCGACCAGGAAAATTAGGCCGCACCGGAGTTAACGATCTTTGACCGCCGCCCAAAGGGCGGCGGTTTTTGTTTTGTGTAGGGCGAACACTCTTGTCCGCCTGTTGAAAGCGGACCAAATTCAAACTTAGTACCAGCACTCCAAACCCTTATCATTTCGACCGCAGGGAGAAATCTGCTTCAGTGGCCGCCCTTTGTCATCAAAACCCGTGTCATCCTGAGCGAAGCATGAACAAGCGAAGCGCAGTGCATGCGAAGTCGAAGGATCCCTTCCCTCTCAACCGTTCTCACGGCTTAGCCAGGAGTTCTCTTGACGATTGAATCGCCAAATCGACTCACCATGCTACGCACCGCTAACCGAAATAATGTTCAGTTCTTTCTCCGGTCGGGATGAAGTGTGATGACGTTATTAATTCTCGGCGGGCTCCTCCGCGTGGTCGATAGCGAGAATCTGCACTTGGCCGTGCAGCGGCTGCAACTCGAGACCTAGTTGTTCCTGAATTGCAGTGATTAATGCTGGCCCGGAAAAAGAGTGCGGTTCCGAGTTCTCTTTTGCGCCTGCGGGCGGCCGATTTTCTTCGGTCCACTTGAGTGAAACGTCGTAACGGCCTGTGAGTCCCGTCTTGTCGACGACTTTGGTACCGACCTGTCGGGATAGAAGATCGGCGATCTCGCCCATGTCGATGGCTTGCCCCTCCATCGATCCAGGTCCCAGGCGCATCATCCCTTGATGTGGCTTGCCCCCCGGATCTTTTACTTCCACAGTCGATTGACTGCCCG
>DATBAT010000133.1:0-13473 GCA_036271375.1 Terriglobales bacterium | reverse complement strand
CCCTTTTTTTATGTTGGCCGGAATCGGCAAACGCCCACCCTGGTAGTGCGCGTGGTACTCGTCAATCACGGAGAGGTAAGACGCCAGGCCGCGGCGGATTCCGGCCTGCTTGCTCTCCTGCTTCAGATGTTCAAAATCTATTCGACTGTTCTTAATAAGTTCAGCGGTATCGGCCACGTCGCAGATGCGGAGGAAGTGGTGTCGGTACAGGCGGTCAAGTACCCCGAGCAAAAGTTGGTCCTGCGGCGATGGGACCATGAACTCAAAGGCACCGAAACGCTTGACGATTCGGCGTTGCAGTAGCGTTCTGCCGATGCGCGTCTGTTGCCCGGTCTGTCCCAGCCGGCCTACGTGGATTTCAACCAGGCGCTTCAGCCCTGGTATACGGAAGTTGAACTTGCACGCCAGCTTTTCCGACCAGCTCTGAGGGTTTATCTGAGCCGAGAAATCACGTTTCATCAAGCTACAGATTTCCTTTGCGCTTCCTGTTGTGAAAACGTCGAGATCGCTGCCCATGTCCGGCCAATGGTCGAGCGACTTCATGACGACGACCGGGAATCCCGCTTGTTCGAGAGCGCGGCAGACCTCCGCTAACACCGGCAAGGACTTTTTGATTTCTTGCGCCTCGATCTGTGCAGATTTCTTTAGCCACTCCGGAACGTGCAGCCGCGCGCGCGATGCAAATGCGGACAACGCATCACTACCGCGGAGCAGTACGTGATGAGCGCAGGCAAGCTCGCAAAACTCCCGGCGATCGTCTTTCTTCAGGGTGTCTAAAAATTCATAAGCGGAAGCGAACGAAGGCGGTGGCCCCAAAACCAGGTTAGACAGGGCATGCAGAACATCGCGTTGTAATCGGGAATGCTGCTGCGACATGGCGACACTTAAAGATTAAACGAGGCGAAGAAGATCACCAATAGCCTTCTTGGCTTCGGTAAACCGATTATCATGGGAGCACTCCACAAAGCGCCCAATCTCCCTATGTTCGCTAAAAATCTGCGCCAGCAATTTGCGCCCACGCTGCGCCTGGCGCTGCCGCTCGCCTTTGCCGAGTTGGGTTGGATGAGCATGGGGATCGTCGACACGATAATGGTCGGGCGGCTACCGAATAGCCCCATCGCTATTGGTGCGACTGGTCTGGGGGAAACGCTTTACAACATGCTCGCGATTTTTGCGGCGGGAATGTTGCTGGGCATGGATACTTTTGTGGCCCAGGCTTTTGGCCGCGAAGACCTTGACGACGCCCGCCACACACTGCTGAATGGATTGTTTCTCGCGGTGATGATCACGCCGGTTCTGATGTCCATTATTTTGGCGTGGCCATGGTTGATGAGCAAGCTGGGGATCAGTCTCGAACTGGTCGGGCCGATGACTCCTTTCCTTCGCGCGCTCAATTGGGGGTCGTTGCCGCTGCTGATTTATTTTGCTCTCCGGCGATACCTGCAAGCAGTGAACGTGGTGCATCCGATTATGTTTGCGCTGGTCTCGGCGAACCTGGTGAACATCGTTGGCGATTGGGCGCTAATTTATGGCCATCTCGGTTTTCGCGCCATGGGCATTGTGGGATCGGGTTGGGCGACGTGTTTCGCGCGCGTGTATCTGGTCTTGGTTTTGCTGATTGCGCTTTGGTGGAGCGAGTCCAGGAAAAGTTGGAGCGGAACTCTCCGTCTCGACTTCCATAGAATGATCGCGCTGTTGCGCCTGGGCATCCCGGCAGCGACGCAGATTCTTCTTGAGATTGGCGCCTTTACCGTCGCCACTGCCATTTGCGCCCGGCTCGGCCCGATGCCTCTCTCCGGTCATGAGATCGCGTTGAGTTGTGCATCGCTGACCTTCATGGTGCCACTGGGAATCAGTTCAGCGGCGGCCGTCCGCGTGGGACAGGAGTTGGGACGCGGCGATCCTCTGGCGGCGCGACAGGCAGGGTGGTCCGCAATACTACTGGGCGTCGGATTCATGAGCGTGTCGGCTTTGGTGTTCGTAAGTTTTTCCAGGATGTTGGCCGAGCTTTTTTCCCCGGACCCGGAAGTGATTCGTGTAGGCAGTACGCTGCTGTTGGTGGCCGCGGCGTTTCAGTTATTCGACGGATTACAGATCGTAGTAACCGGTGCCCTACGCGGGACCGGAGATACCCGAACGCCAATGCTGGCGAATCTGGGTGCGTACTGGTTTATTGGACTGCCGTTAGGGTTTGTATTGTGTTTCAAATTCGGCTGGGGCGCGTTGGGCGTGTGGTTGGGACTTTGTATGGGATTGGTTATCATCGGCAGCGGGTTGTTAGTGGTTTGGCGCAAGCGGGGGTTGAGCCAGTTGGTTGCTGCAGGCGAGAACAGAGTTGGGGAGGGTAAGAATCATGGATACACTTCCGCGGTTTGATTTGATTGGCGACGTTGCCCTGGTGACCGGAGCTGCTCGCGGACTGGGGCGGGCCATTGCTTTAGCCCTGGCTCACGCGGGCGCTGACATTGCGCTCGGATTGCGTGACGTGCGCTCGGCTCGCGACCTGGAACAGGAGATCGCGGCCTTGGGACGGCGAGTGATTTCGTTACAAATGGATGTGACCAAGCGCGATGAGATTTTTCGCGCGGTCGACGACACGGTTGCATACTTGGGTAAGCTGGATGTGCTGGTCAACAACGTGGGCATCGCACCCGAGAACCTGTTTGAAAATGTTACCGAGCAAGATTTCGATCAGACTCTCGAAGTCAATTTGAAGGGAACGTTTCTCGCCAGCCAGGCGGCGGGACGGGTGATGATCGGGCAGAAGCGCGGACGGATCATCAACATGAGTTCGCAGGCCGGCTTTGCGGCGCTCCCGGGCGAGTCCATTTACTGCATGACCAAGGCAGCGATTTCTCACCTCACCAAATGCCTGGCCGTCGAGTGGGGTCAGCACAACATCACAGTGAATGCGGTAGCGCCTACGTTTATCGAAACTCCTGGGACCGATGAGTTTCTTGCGAACCCTGCGAATCGCGCCGATGTGGTGGATCGGATTGCCGCCTTGCACCGCATCGGTCAGCCCATGGAGGTGGCAGGGGCCGTGGTGTTTCTGGCTTCGCCCGCAGCTTCTTTGATTACTGGTCACACCTTGCTGATTGACGGCGGGTGGACTGCCCGTTAGCGTTCGGAATTAAGTCACAGATCAGCACGTATCAATTGGCCATTCGCTTTTCCAATTTGCTGCACTCTTGCTTCGCTCGACGAGACGACAAGAGTTTTCGACAACAGTCTTGGACAACGTATTGCAAGAATAGTGAGAAGTACTAATACCCCAAATCCCGCGCCAGTGTTAGGTTCTACAACCTTCTTCCCTCCCCTACCCGAGCTATTGCCTGTATAAGTATCGGGCTAGATCAGAAAATTTGATCGTCGGGCAGACGGAAACGTCCGATGCAACACCTCCCCTGAATTTCCCGATTTACTCCCCCTTGGATCTCGCGCTGACGCGGCCGAGTTTTTGGCTGACTTAGAGGCTTTGCTTTTTTTAAAACCGCCGCGCGGATGTATCCGGCCCCAAGTTTCTAGATCGCCTTCAAAAGACCAGATTGCCGCGCCCGGTCGTTTCGATGTACCGGGTTAACGAAGTATCGACGACTTTCGATTTCCGAGGATGTTTATGAAGTCACTCTCCAGCCGCCTTATCCGTGCATTTTCGCTTTTAACCGCAACCCTATTCATGGTGACCGCGTCTGCCATGGCACAGTCTGCGACCTTAAGCGCGTGGGACCTGGCGTTCGGCCAGGTTGCCGTGGGTTCGAGTCTTAGCAAGACCGACACCCTGACCAACACCGACACGAAGGCGCTCACGATCAAGAGCATCACGGCAGGTGGGGGGGCGGCATGGAGCCAGACGAATGATTGTCCGGCGACGCTTGCGGCAAATGCCAAGTGCACGCTGACGGTAACCTTCGCACCGAAAGCTACCGGCGGAGCCAATGGAACCGTGATCATTGCCTCGAACGATCCAAGCGGCAACCAAGAACTGGACATGACGGGCACAGGATTGGCGGCGGTAGCAGTATCCCCGACTAGCCTCGCGTTTACAGCCCAGGTACTAAACACATCAAGCGCGGCCAAGACCGCCACTCTTACCAATAATGGCGCGGCTTCTTTGACGGTCAGCGGCGTCTCGATCACCGGCGACTATTCGCAGACAAATAATTGCGTGGGGTCGTTGGCATCGAAGGCAAGTTGCACCATCAGTGCGGTGTTCAAGCCGACGGTTGCAGGCGCGCGAACCGGAGTGATCTCCATATCCGACGCGGCCGGAACGCAGACGGTGTCGCTCACTGGAACTGGCACCAGCACTATAACTTTGACGTCGATAGCTGTGACTCCGAACCCGAGCACGGTTGCAGCCGGCGCCACCGCACAGTTGACCGCCACTGGCACCTACAGCGACGCTACTACCAAAGATCTGACCGCAACCGCAACGTGGACGACATCGAGCGCGGCAACGGCGACCGTGGCCGGCGGACTAGTGAAGGGACTGAAAGGCGCGACCGCAACCATCACGGCGGCTTCTGGAACCATCAGGGGAACCAGCGCATTGACGGTCAGCAAGACGATAACGTCTATCGCGGTAACTCCAGCGAACGTGAGTATCGCGGCAGCCGCCACTCAACAATATGTAGCCACCGCAACTTACAGCGACGCCACCACCGCGGTCGTTACCTCAACTGTCACCTGGACCTCTGGCACGCCAGCGGTCGCGACCATTACCGCGGCAGGATTGGCGAGGGGCGTGGCGGGAGGTACAACAGCGATTACAGCAACCAGCGGCACAGCGGTCGGCAGCACCAACCTCACGGTTAGAGCGCTAACATCGATTGCAATTACGCCCGCCAATGTAACCATTGCACAGGCCGCCACGCAGCAATATGTAGCGACTGGAACTTACAGCGACGGAAGCACTGCGGCACTTACTACAGTCACGTGGGCTTCGGGTACGACATCGATTGCAACCATCAGCGGCAGCGGTCTAGCCCGGGGAGTTGCGGGGGGCACAGCCGTAATTCGTGCCACCAGCGGCACCATCGTCGGAACTACCAATCTGAGTGTAAAGGCATTGACTTCGATTGCGGTCACGCCCGCCAATGCAACACTGGCTGCGGGACTGACACTGCAATACACCGCGACCGGCACATACAGCGACGCTACAACCGCGAACATCACGGCAACGGTGACGTGGTCCTCGGCAACTCCGGCCACCGCTACCATCACAAGCGCCGGGCTCGCCAAGGGAGTGAAGGCAGGTACGGTAGCGATCCGCGCGGTCAGCGGCACGATTACTGGCACAACCAACGTGACGATCACGAAAACGCTGACGTCGATTGCGGTGACTCCGGCGAATCCGACGATCGCGACCAAGGCAACGCAACAGTTTACGGCAACGGGAACTTACAGCGATGCCACCACGGCCAACCTTACGGCCACGGTGACGTGGGCATCCGGGACCCCAGCGTTCGCGACCATCACGACAGCCGGTCTCGCAACTGGTGTTGCTCCTGGAGTGTCCGCAATAACCGCGACCAGTGGCACGGTGGTGGGCACAACCAATGCGACAGTCACCAAAGTACTGAGTTCGATTGCAGTCACTCCGGCGAACGTCACGATTGCGAACCCCGGGACGCAGCAATACGCGGCGACCGCAACTTACAGCGACGCGACGACGGCCGACATTACGTCGACGGTCACGTGGTCTGCTACCACTACAACCTTTGCGACCATCAACACCACGGGGTTGGCGACCACGGTTTCGGCGGGCACTACGGCGATCAACGCCAAAAGCGGAACCATCACAGGAACCACAAACCTGACGGTGTCGGCGGCCACGTTGAGTTCGATCGCGGTTACACCGGCCAGCATCACGGTCGGGGTGGGCGCGACGCAGCAATACGCAGCATTGGGCACATACAGCGACAGCACGACCAAGGACGTGACGCCACAAGTGACGTGGACTTCGGGAAATCCCTCGGTGGTCGGCATTTCCACCGGAGGTTTCGCTACGGTGCAAGGCACGAGCACGACGGCGGTCGCGATCTCCGCAACGGTGGGAACTGTGACTTCGAATCCTCCTGCCTACGTAAATGCGCTTTCCAGCATCGCGCGAGTCTGTCCCAATGCCACGGTCGACATGAAGGTGCTAATCGTCACCAATAGCGCGGCCAATGGCGGAGCCGGCTACGTCGACTTCCCTGCCATCAAACAGATTCTCGACTACGTGGGAACGCCGTATACGGCGATGGAATATAACGCGGTCACCCCGGATTTACTGTCGGATGGCGCGTGCCATGGCTACTATCAAGGCATCATCATGGCGTTTGCCAACGATATTTACTCCAGCACCACGCTCTTCAACACGCTGGGATCTTACGAGCAGACGTTCCATGCCCGGCAAGTAAATTGGTTCTTCAATCCGACACCGGATTATGGATTCAATTATTCAACGAGCCAGATTCCAAGTACTCAAACTTACTCGGCAAACTTCACCGCCGCCGCGGCAACAGCGTTCCCCAACATCAATATCAGCACACCGCTGTCTATCTCACAGGCGTTCATTTATCTGTCCCCACTATTCACCCCGCCGGCGGGAACCGTTACACCGTTGCTGGTGGATTCGTCCAACAACGTGATGGCCGCGATCTACGCTCCGGGCAACGGACAGGAGATATTGAGCCAGACTTTCGACACCAATCAATATCTGACCCACAACCTGGTTCTGGCATACGGACTGCTCAACTGGGTCACCAAGGGAGTATTCCTCGGTGACTATCACGTCTACGCAGCCGCGCAAGTGGATGATTTCTTCATCAACGATGCGGAGTGGGTGCCGGGCACGCCGTGCGCCAGCGCGACGACGCACGATCGCACGCCGTCTGATGCTTCGTTCCTGGGGAACTTCCGGCTCAAGAACGCTGACATGACTTCGCTGGTGGCGTGGCAGAACAGCCTGCAATCGGACCCGCTGTTGACCGGCTTCAAACTCAGCATGGCGTTCAACGGAGTGGGCACGGTCGGCAATAAAGATTGGACCGGGCTCGCGCAGTCGGGCGTGGCCAATGATGACTTAGTGTCAAATGTCCACGCTTACGAGCAGTTCTTCCACTGGATGACACACACCTACGATCATCCGAATACGTTGAACGGATTACATAAGTCGGACACGGGCGGCGATCCGGATAATCCGCCGGTAGATTCGATCGACCTGGAAATCCTCACCAACCTCTATGTCGCTTCGGGTACGACCCAGGGCGGTGTGAATCTGGATGTGGATGAGAGCGACAACCCACCGAATGGAGCCGTAACGCCATTGATGTTCACTGATTTCAATCCGGCGAACATGGTGAGCCCGGGCGTCACTGGATTAAATGATCCAGTGGTCCCGACTTACCTGGCCGCTAACGGCATCAAGTATGTGGTGACCGACACCTCGGTGGTTGGACAGACCAACAACGGTACGAACCCATCGCCGAACGTGGGTATCGTCAACAGCTTCGCGCCCACCATTTATGAGGTGCCGAGGTACCCCAACAATATCTTCTATAACGCTGCCAACTGGGCGGATGATCAAGCCGAGTTCTATTGCATCTACGGACCAGTCCCGGGCCCGGCGCAACCGCCTTACGACAGCTACAACGCGGCGCAGATTCTCGACTACACAAGCGGAATATTTGTGGTGAACATGCTCAAAGGAGACATGAACCCGCAGATGTTCCATCAGCCAAACCTGCACTTCGCGGACAATACGGCCGCCCTTGGTTCGCTGACTCCGCACGTGTCGTCACTGATCAGCGATACCTATGACCGGACGTTCCAGAAGTACAAGGCGCTCTACAAACTGCCCGTGCTGAGCCTGACACTGGACCAGATCGCGGAAAGCATGAAAGCGCGGAACGCGTACAACTTGTCGGGTGCTACGGCAAGTCTGGTCGGTGTAGGAACAGCAACGCCGACGGTAAGCATCACGGTTCCAGCGGCGAACCCGGGAGCAGTGATTCCGGTCACCGGATTAACTACCGTCAACGGTGAGACTTATGGCGGGCAGCATATCTCTCACGTGCAGGTGAATTCGGGAACCACGAATACGTTCCCGCTACAGTAGGGGGGAACTAGCTTCGTAAGTGGGGAGCAAGGGTTGGGGAGAACGTTCTCCCCAACCCTTTTTTTGTTTGAGTGAGTTTGATTACATCAGCCAAGACTACTTACGACTTCGGCAAGCCTCTTCGAGCGATCGTTTCCATTCGGTCGCAAAATCGATCAAGCTCCCAGAGAGTTGTGTAGACGTTCGGGGTAATTCGGATGCCAGTAAATTCTTCGTGTTCGATGGGTGTAGTAAAGATTTTGTGTTTCGACATCAGATAGGTGCTGATCTCTCTTGGATTCAGGCCTTCAATCTTCACGTTCGCGATGGCGCAGGATTGGGCATCGTCAAAGGAAGTGTTGAACCCGATTTTGGGAATACCTTTCAGCTTGTTCATCCAGTAGCGCGACAGGAAGCGCAACCGCGCTTCTTTACGTTTGGCACCGATGGCATTGTGAAACAAGATCGCCTCGCCCGTGGCTAGGCGTGGCGCCGCTGGGTGCGTGCCGATCTCCTCGAACTTGCGGATGTCGTTTCTATTCTTGCTTTCTGATGCCATCAACGCCCAGACTTTTGGGATTTTTTCCCGCCTGACGTACAGCATCCCCGTTCCTTTTGGCGCGTAGAGCCACTTATGCAGGGAGGTGCCAAAATAATCGCATTGCAGATCGTTACGCTTGAAATCGAATTGGGCAAAGGAATGCGCGCCATCGACGATGGTTTCGATTCCCCTGGCACGAGCCATTTCACAGACTTTGCGGACGGGCATGATTTGGCCGGTGATGTTTATCTGATGGGCCACCAGGATCAATTTCGTCTTTGGGGTGATCGCCCGTTCGAAGGGAGTAACCAGGTCGTCAATATCTTTGGGAGCGATTGGGACTTTGATTAAGTTGAGCTTTAAGCCTTCGCGCAGTTCGCGCTGGCGAAGAGTGGTCAGCATGCGCGGGTAGTCCTGGGTGGTGGTGACGATTTCGTCGCCGGATTTCAGGTCCAGTCCCATCAACAGAGTTTCGAGCGAATCGGAGGCATTTCGCGTGATGGCGATTTCTTCGGCATCACAACCGAAAATCTCCGCCAAGCCGGTGCGAATGGTTTCCGATTGCGGTTCAAGAATCTCCCACATGGTGTAAGCGGTTGCGTCTTCCTGCTGCCAGGTGTAACGGACGAAAGCTTCGGTCACGATGCGCGGGCTGGGGCTAACGCCGCCGTTGTTGAGGTTCACGATTCCGCGCGTCACCGAAAACGACTGTTGGATCATGGCCCAGAAGTTTTCGTCCGTGGCCACCTGCTCCGGGGAAAGATGCGCAACTTGTTGATCAGCAGCTTGCAAGTCTTTCAATAGTGACGCCACGACGGAGGAAGATAGGGCCATCACCCCAAGACCCTTGCCGACTGAGGAGAGGAATTTGCGGCGGTCAAAATCAGCGCTCAAAGACTGAGTGAGATTATTTTTCAATGCAGACCCCGGGATATTTTGGCTACACTCGTTCACGCAGAAGCGGACGGCAAGAACATTGTATCTCTCAAGAGTGGTTTACAGCCGCGCTTCTTAGCGTCGCGTCGGTCTTGGCAAGACGGGATTTGCCATCTGCACTGGCCTGGGGGAAATAGTGGACTGACGGCAGAGGTCATTTCAAATATGTTCGAAGAACTTTTCGTGAAAGCTTTGGGGTAAGCCACGGAAGAGGGATTGGGCGACCTTGACCTCTTATGGATCCGACTTTTTGGCCGTTCTCTCAGCGGACGGCTCGTCAAAATTGAAATCCAGTCCCTGTTTCATGGCAACACCAAGGATGAAGATCAAATTTGATTGACTGTCCTAATTCTTGGAAGAAGCAACCGCTTCGCGGACGACGCCAGATCCATTTCCGTTGCCCGCGACTTCAAATTCGATGTCCGGCAGTTGTTCCACAGCGCGGCGCAGGGACTGTTCCCAGCTGGAGTGGATCAAATTAAGATCGCGGTCCCCTGCCGAGAGGCGGCGATATCGGCTGACGTCAAAGCTGTCTTTCTCGTATAGCAACAAATCTATGGGCGGACCCACCGTCACATTGGAACGCATGGTTGCGTCCATGGAAAGCAGCGCGTACTTCGCGGCTACCTCGAGAGAGGTAGTCGACTGAATCCCGCGGTCGAGAATCGGACGCCCGTATTTGCATTCGCCTAACTGCAAGTACAACGAGTCTTCCGTCGCGGCCAGTGGATTCCCTTGCGGATAGATCAGATAAAGATTTGGCGCCTGACCTTTGATCTGACCACCCAACAATAAGTTCACATTGAAGCTGAACGAGTCACGCTCGAGCGACGCACGATCAATATCGGAGACGCGGCGCACGCAGTCGCCGACAATGCGCGCGGCTTCATAGAGCGACCCGGCCTGGGCCAGTCCCTTGCCCTCATCAAAATCCTGACCCAGCAGCGTGATGACCGACTGGCTGATCGAAAGGCTGCCGCTGTTCAGGATGACGAAAGCGCGCTCACCGGGCTTCACGAAGCAATGCATCTTGCGGCAGATGTTCACTTGATCGAAACCCGCGTTGGTGCGCGAATCGGAGGCCAATACCAGTCCCTGCTTCGTCATGATGCCCAGGCAATAAGTCACGTTTCTCCTCGGAAGAAAATATTAGGGCGTCCTGGCCCCGATTTTAACGAACCAAAAAATCTATCGCGAACCGGCCAGCCGCGCTTTAAAGATTTGCATCTCAATTCGCGTTGGTAGCTGATTCTAAAGAGTGTAACGCTCAATACCTTTATGCTGATCCGTCTTGGTTACGATATTCAATTCGAAACGGTAGGGGAAGTTCCCATCGTAACCCTTCTGCTTGTGCATCCTTCGCGGAAAAATGATTTGCGCGAGGCGGATGAACTGCAGGTTAGCCCAAATCTGAACGTCGAAAACTATCTAGACAGCTTTGGAAACCGCGCCTGCCGGGTGGTTGCGCCTCCAGGCATAGTTAGCCTTCACAATTCAACCCTAATCGAAGATTCCGGATTGCCCGATCCGCAAGGATTTCAGGCCCGCGAACTGCCGATCGAAGAGCTTCCGATAGAAGTCCTGCCGTACCTGATGAACAGCCGCTACTGTGAGGTCGATCTGTTGGCGAACACAGCGGTTGAGCTGTTCGGTCACCTTCCTCGAGGATGGCAGCGGGCGACGGCGGTCTGCAACTGGGTGCACGACAAGGTGACGTTCGGATATAAGTTTGCCAACCCGATCCGTACTGCGTTGGGGACTTATACCGAACGCGTCGGAGTGTGCCGCGACTTTCAGCATCTTGCCGTAACGTTCTGCCGGGCGCTGAATATTCCTGCGCGCTACGTCACTGGATATCTGGGTGACATCGGCGTGCCATTGGATCCCAATCCGATGGACTTTTCTGCGTGGTTTGAAGTTTATTTGGGGGATCGTTGGTGGGCCTTGGATGCGCGGCATAACGAGGCTCGCATCGGACGGATTCTAGTTGCGACCGGCCGCGACGCAACCGACTGTGCCATCACTACTTCATTTGGACGGGCCAAGCTGCTTAAGTTCGAGGTGGTCACTTACGAGGAGAGAGCGGCGGTCGATCCGGCATTGATGGCGCGAGGCGCGTCGCAAGCCGTGGTTTAGGGTTTGGGGCCGCTTTATTTGGATACCGGAATTCGGAAGACCTCTTTCAGGTGTGCTGGGCCGGTAGGGACAGTGATGACTCGGACCATCGATGACGATCCGCTGGAAAGCAAGATGGTGTAGTCGCCTGCCGGCAGTTCAGTAAATTCGAAAGTTCCATCTTCACGTGTTCTGGTATGAAGCGCTAATTTGGGAATGGCGACGCTGCCGTTCGCCAGCGGAACATAAACGCCTTGTACGCTGTTGTAGTACGACACTTCTCCAGACAAGCTGCGCACAGCGCGAAGAAGTAGTTCGGCTTTTCGGGGCACGCCTTTTTCCAGTTCCACGCGGACGGGCTTGAACTCGTCGAGTACGTAGCCGGGTGGGACGCTGTCAGCATCTACGCTCAACGTGTAGTCACCGGGCGCTAGCCCGGCCAACGCAAACCTTCCGTCCGCGTCCGATTTTGCTTTGAAGTTTTGTTCGGGGCCGAGAACATCCACGTCCACGTCAGGTACGCCGGCACCGGCGTCGTTTTTCAGAAAGCCAATCAGTTCCGAGGCGGCGAATGTAATCCCAAAATTGACGACTGAATTAATGTCCGCGCTGGTTGTGGACGGGCTGGTAAACCAGAACGGATGGTCAGAACGGAAATGCACCTCCACAGTGTGCGTGCCCCGCGCCACACCGGAAAAGGCGTAGCGGCCAGTGCGGTCAGTTCGAGTGTTGTTGACACCGTCGAGCACGACCTCGACGGCCTCAAGTGGCGGCAAGGCAGGCCCATAGATGCCCTTTCTCTGCTCGTCGAGATAGACGATGCCGGTCACCGTGCCGTGGCGGATGGGATCCAGAAACGACGGGAGCGAGTTGAAAGTGTGGCGAAAGCCAACCTCCGCCAGCGGCGCATATTGGCGGTTAAGTCCGGGATAGTGGAACCAGGAATAGGAAAAAAACACTTCGTTGGTGCGGCCAATGGGATGCGTATAGCTTCCACTTTGGACCCAGTTGCGCACGCTGCCTTGCAGCAACTCATCGGTGGTGCGAACGTAGTCGAGAACCAACTGCTGTGGACGCGAAGCGTGCGATGTCCAACTGAAGTTGCCCCCCACCTGACGCCGCACCGGCACGATGTGAAGGATCGCGCCTTGCGACAGCCCAAGCGTTTGCAGGAAAGCTGTGTCCTCGAGCAGAGAGGACAATTGCTGCGGATTGCTGATGGTGATTCCCAGGCGTTGCAATTCCAGTTGCAGCGCCGGAATCTGCGACAGGATTGAACTAATGCTCAGTGCCTGGGTTTGGCGCTCCGCATATCCGCTCAGCTGCAAGGTCCCAAACGTTAGACGCGAGGTTCCGCGAACCGACTGGCCCAGCGCATATCCTCCGGACGTCAGCGTGGGTTGATATTGCACCGAAGCGCCGAAGTGTGAGGTGTCGAAATTGATCTGTTGCGGAAAGCTTAGGGTGCGGATGGAATAATTTCCCGCCGCCGAAGACTGCGAAAAATGTGCGTACACTTCGCCAGGATTCACCGACCAATTGGGGGCAAAGCGATAGATCACGTTGGCGGCTTCGGTGAGATTGGATTGCTCACTGCCCGGAAGAATCAAGTGGTTTCCGAAAATGTTAAGGTCGGTGATGAGCTTCGGAGTCAGGTTGTGGTTCCAGGTCACGCCATAGACCGTGCCGGGGAGATTCCCGATGGTAAGAGCGGGAAAGTTTTGCGGCTTGGCCTGGAAGGTCGCATCCAGAAAGTCTTTAGCGTTACGAAATTGGATTTCTCCGGAACCCGCCA
>DATBAT010000132.1:0-34676 GCA_036271375.1 Terriglobales bacterium | reverse complement strand
GAGTGCCGGACGAAAATCGTAATGAGCGGCGGCGCGTTCATTGTTGTTCCACTTCTTTGATGAACTGCTCCGAGCAGCGATTCGCTTTCCATTGCGTCTGTGCTTCGGCCATGCACTTGTCGTAGTGACGCTTCGGACCGGAACCTAAAGCATCTGCGATGGGATTAAACGCCACGACACTCAACACGATGACTAGCAAGATCCAAGGAATGAATTTCATAGTGGCCCTCCACTACGAAGATGGTAGCGCAAAATTAGCACAATTCAATGGCACTGGAGTGCATCTCTATGGTAACAAAGGGAAGAGAAGAGGCTTGGGGACTTCTAACTGAGTTCACGCAGTCAGAAAGTTTGCGCAAACATGCTTTGTCGGTCGAAGCCTGCATGCGCGCTTATGTGGAAAAATTCGGAGGCGACGTCGAGTTGTGGGGAGTGGTCGGGCTGCTGCACGATTTCGACTACGACAAATATCCCAGCCTCGACGACCATCCCTACAAAGGGAATGAAATCCTGAGAGACCGCGGCTGGCCGGAAGAAATTCGCCGCGCCATCATGTCCCACGCCTCGTACAGCGGCGTCACTCGAGAAAGCCAGATGGAAAAGGCCCTCTTCGCCTGCGACGAGCTGTCGGGATTCATTACCGCGTGCGCGCTGGTGAAGCCGAGCAAGTCGCTGGCGGAAGTAGAAGCGAAATCGGTGAAGAAGAAAATGAAAGACAAAGCCTTCGCCCGCAGCGTGAACCGCGACGACATCACCAACGGCGCGGCGTCCTTAGGAGTGGAGCTGGAAGACCACATAGCCTTCTGCATTCAAGCCATGCAGAAGATCTCGGGAGCGTTGGGACTGTAGCGGGTGCGCGACTCACGTTCACGTGGACACAGGTGTCTCACCTGTGCGCCGAAGCGAGGCGTCTTGGGCTTGAAAGAAAATCTACAACCCTCGCTGCGCTCGGGCGGACAGGTGGGACACCGGTCTCGACGTTGATTTGTTCGACCTACTTCTTCCGATGCAACACATGCTTCTGCACATCCGGCCAGAACTCCTGGAACGCGTTCCCGCCCATCCGCCCCAGAAATCCCCACAGCGTACGTAACGCTGCATCTTTGGAGTTAGCCTCGCTGTCGGCTCTCCAAGTGTTCGAGAGAAAGTTATTGCCAGGAGTGGCAACAAACCGCGCATACGCCGGACCAAAATTCCCATCCCGCTGGCGGGCTTCAAAGGTCATGACCACAGAGTTGAGAATCCGCCCCTTGATGGTGCGGTCCTTCGACTGAAAATATCGCGGGTCTTCACCCCAAATCGCCCCGAGGCCCGCTTCCATTGCGTTGCCGGTAGAGACGCCCGTCAGGCGCATGCCGTATCGATCTGCCCATCCACCCCAATGCGAACCATATTCCACCGGCTTATCGCGCGCGGTTCCGATAGCGGCGCTGAAAAGTCCACCGCCCAGACTCTGCGGTCCGACGGTGCTTTTCACAAACCAGTTGAGGCGCTCTTTGGCGGTGATGGGTTCGTAGGGTTTCTGAGCCGGAGCCGCCGTTTGAGCAATCGCACTGCCTAGCAGAAGAAAAAAAATAAGAGCAAATTTTGTGTTCACGAGGCATTGGGTGCGATATCACCCAATAAGTTGCTTAAGCCTTTCAACTTAATCCTTCAGGAGTACCTAAACCGAACAATCCAAGGTGCGTAAACGTTCACGTAAATGCTATACTTCGTCGCTTTCAAAGCCAGTTGAGGAAATCTCATGCGCCTGCCTCTTTTAGCCCTCTCGCTGTTGTTCGTCTTCAACGCTGCTGCCCAGTCCGCAGATCGGCCGCCATATTTGAACCCGTCTTTGCCAACAACCCAGCGCGTCGACGACCTCATTTCCCGCATGACGCTCGAAGAAAAAGCCTCACAGGTGGTCAACCAGGCCCGAGCCATCCCGCGGCTGCAAGTTCCTGAATACGACTGGTGGAGTGAGGCTCTCCACGGCGTTGCCAACGCCGGCACCGCCACTGTTTTCCCCGAACCGGTCGGCCTTGGCGCCACCTTCGATGCGCCCCTCATTCATGAGATGGCCGTCGTCATCGGCACCGAGGCCCGCGCCAAGCACAATCAGGCGGTCAAAGCCGGACGCCGCGACATCATGGAAGGCCTGGATTTCTGGTCACCGAACATCAACATCTTCCGCGACCCGCGATGGGGACGCGGCCAGGAAACCTACGGCGAAGATCCATACCTCACCGGCCGCATGGGCGTGGCCTTCGTCACCGGACTGCAAGGCGATGACCCGAAGTATTACCGCGTTATCTCGACGCCAAAACATTTTGCCGTGCATAGCGGACCCGAGCCGTCGCGCCACAGCATCGATATCCAGGTTTCCAAGCACGACATGGAAGACACTTATCTTCCCGCCTTCCGCGCCACCGTGACCGAAGGCCAGGCTGGATCGGTCATGTGCGCATACAACCGGGTAAATGGCCAACCCGCTTGTGCCAACGATTTCCTGCTAAAAGACCAACTGCGCGGCGCATGGAAATTTAACGGATACGTGGTCTCCGACTGTGACGCGGTGGTCGACATTTTCAGCGGACACCACTTTACAAAATCATTCGCGGAAGCTGCCGCCGTCTCGATGAAGGCTGGCATGGACAACGAGTGCGCCGACTTCTTCACCAAGGCCAAAGGCAACGCCGACTACGTGAAATATCTCGACGCGGTCAAAGAAGGCCTGATGACGGAGAAAGACCTCGATGTCTCCCTGCGCCGCATCTTCACCGCCCGTTTCCGCCTGGGGATGTTCGATCCTCCTGAGATGGTGAAGTACGCGCAGACGCCAGAGTCCGAAATCGATAGCGCCGCGCATCGCGAACTCGCATTGAAGGTCGCAAAAGAGTCGATCGTTCTTTTGAAAAACGACGGCACATTGCCGTTGAAATCAGGCACGAAGAAAATCCTGGTCGCTGGGCCGCTGGCTGAGTCGGTGCGAGTGTTGCATGGCAACTACGCAGGAACCGCCTCGCGTGCGACCACGGCGCTTGACGGTATCCGCAAGCAATTCGCTTCCGCGCAAGTTACCTTCGAGCCGGGAATGAATTTTCTTCGCCAGGAAATCATGGTGCCGACTTCCGTGCTGACCACACCCGACGGAATGCCCGGTCTCAAGGCCGAATATTTTAAAGGCAACAACTTCGAAGGTACCCCGATCGTCCGCGTTGATAAATACGTCGATATCCAACCCTTCCATCCTGAGCCCACCGCAATCACCCTGCCGCCAGACCTGGGAATTTTCTCCGCCCGGTGGACAGGCTTCCTGACGCCGGCTGAATCCGGCAGTTACAACCTTGGCCTGGTCGGTGCCATGCACCGCCTGTGGCTCGACGGAAAGCTGGTTGCTGACGATTGGGTCTCACATGACTCCAATCCGACTATGAGCGTGGTGGAGTTGGAGAAGGGACACCGTTACCCAATTAAGCTGGAATACGGCTCTGGCAATCGCGGCACCAAGCTGGTGTGGCTCCCGGTAATCACCGACCCGGTCGGACAGGCAGTCGCCGCCGCAAAAAAATCTGACGTGGTAGTCGCGGTAGTCGGCATCACTTCCCAACTCGAAGGCGAAGAGATGAAGGTCACCGTTCCCGGCTTTTTGGGCGGAGACCGTACTAGCCTCGACCTTCCAAAGGAAGAGGAAGACCTAGTCGAAGCGCTGGTCGCCACCGGCAAACCGGTCGTGGTAGTGCTAATGAACGGCAGCGCGCTCTCGGTCAACTGGGCCAGCAAGCACGCGAACGCAATTCTCGACGCGTGGTATTCCGGAGAAGAAGGTGGAAGCGCGATCGCGCAGACGCTGGCCGGAACGAACAATCCCGCAGGCCGGCTTTCCGTCACCTTCTACAAGGGCGTCGACCAACTTCCACCCTTCGAAGACTACGCCATGAAGAGCCGCACCTACCGCTACTTCGAAGGCGAGCCGCTTTATCCCTTTGGATACGGTCTGAGCTACTCGAAGTTCGCCTACAACAACGTGAAGGTGAGCCCTGCCAGCGACGATTCGATGTCCGTTGAGGCAGAAGTAAAAAACGTCAGTAAAGTCGACGGAGACGAAGTCGTGCAGGTCTACCTGAGCTTCCCGAAAGCCCCAGGCACGCCAAGGCATGCTTTGCGCGCTTTTACCCGCGTGCACATCGCGGCCGGACAAACGCAAGCGGTCCACTTCACGCTGAGCCCGCGTGACTTGAGCACCGTAACCGAAGCTGGAGACCGTATGGTAGCCGCCGGAACTTACCAGCTATCCGTAGGCGGCGGACAGCCCGGCACCTCAGCTTCGGGCGCGAAAACCGAATTCAAAATAAGCAACGAACAAAAACTTCCAGAATAGGCGGGCCTAATGAATCTCACGTAGAGACAGGTGTCCCACCTGTCCGCCCGAGCACAGCGAGGGCCGCAGTTTTCCGAATTCAAGCACGCCTCGCTTCGCGTCGGCGAACAGGTGCGACGCCTGTTTCTACGTGTTCACGCGGCGATGTATCCTACGACGTACCTCAGGAGCTCTCCGTGAACTTCCCGAAGATGGTCGTTGTCGAGCAGAAGATTCCCGCCGCACCCGCGTTCGACATTCCAAAAGAGGTCGCCCGCCAGTTCAACCAATCCGGCCTCTTGCAGAAAATCAATCCGGGTTCGCGCATCGCGCTGGGTGTCGGCAGCCGCGGCATCGTCAACATTCGCGAAATCGTCATCGCGACCATCGCGGTCCTGAAGTCCACCGGCGCCGAAGTCTTCATCGTGCCCTCCATGGGCAGCCACGGAGGCGGCACTCCCGAGGGCCAAGCCCACGTGCTCGAGGAATACGGCATCACTCCCCAGACCACCGGCGTCCGCATCGACACTCGCATGGAAGCCCGTAAAGTCGGCACGACGCCAGCCGGCACTGACGTTTTCACCGCGGAAGCCGCCATGGAATCCGATGGCATCGTGTTCATCAATCGCATCAAGCCGCACACCGATTTCAGCGGCGCCTTCGGCAGCGGCCTCATGAAAATGTGTGTCATCGGTCTCGGCAAACATCGCGGAGCCATCGCCATGCACGCTGCAGCCAGCCGCCTCGGCCACGAAGCCTGCATCCGCGCCGCCGCCAAAGTGATTTTGCAGAACGCTCCCGTCCTCGGAGGACTCGCTGTCATCGAAGACCAAAATCACCAGACCGCAGTCATGGAAGTGGTCGCCGCGGCGGACTTCGAGACCCGCGAGGCAGTCCTCTTTCAAAAGGCCAAACAGCTGATGCCCAAACTGCCATTCGATGAAATCGACCTGCTGATCGTCGACGAAATGGGCAAGGACATCAGCGGTGCCGGCATGGACACCAACGTCATAGGCCGCTCGGTCTACGGATATCAGTCATGGCTTCTGCCGCCTGAATCCGGCAAGCGTCCGCACGTCCACCGTATCTTCGTGCGCGACCTGTCGCACGCCACCGACGGCAACGCCGTAGGCATCGGCATGGCCGACTTTGTGACCACGCGGTGCGCCGAAGCCGTTAAAAAAGGACCAACCTACACCAACAGCCTCACCGCGCTGACGCCCTACATGGCAAAGATTCCCATCCACTTCGACACCGACCGCGAATGCATCGAGCGCGCGCTGACATCGCTCGCGTTGCCGGATCCTTCGAAAGCGCGAGTCGTGAGGATCGTGAATACCCTGTCGCTGAAACGGGTGCAAGTGTCGGAGGGCTACAAGCTGGATGGGTTGGAAGTGAAGAGTGCGGCGAAAGACCCGGAATTCAACCAGGCGGGAAACCTAAGTACATTCTGACCTACGGACAACCCTCTACAGCAATCCCTCCCGTGAATTACGTTTCTGAGGGGATGTCTTTGGCAGCAGCTAAATGTTCCTCTAACCAAGAGGAAAATATCTGTGGCATCCCCCAAGCGTACTCGCGGCACTTTTCTGTTAATTTTTGGAGCGGCGTTGAGCGCTCTCCTGGCTGGACTCTTCAGCACTTTCCTGTTTCTCTGGATATACGGATTCGACATCTACCGCAGCGCGTTCTATAACCGCAACCTTCAAGCCCACTCGATGAATTTCAAATACATCTTTATGGCTGTTGCCAGTCTCACTTGGTTCGCAGTCTTCATGAAGTGGGTATTCAGGCGAACCAGTCTCGAGTTGAACTGATGAGGAAGGATCAAAATCCCGCCTGCGGGGCGATGATGTATATCATCCTCGCCGTGGTAGTCCTTTCGATGTCCTTCGTATACTTAAAGGCAGCCCACCACCCGGAACCCACACAGCCACGCGCTCCCATGCACGATTCGAAGTAGCGGTTCTCCTACCCTGCGCTCTTCTCAAACACCAACATCGCGCATCCTCGCTTCAGCGGAACTTCAAAAACAGCAGCATCTTGCACTACACCCAGCAAAGTTCCTTCTGCCGTTTCACCGGGGTAGAGCAGCCGCGCCGGACCCGCGATGCCGCGCAACTCGATCTGCGCCGACTGCTCTTTTCCTGCGAGCCCCACAAACACCACGTAGTGCTTAGGAGTTTCAAAGACGTTGGCTTTGGCACCTCCTGTCTTCACCGTGATTACGCCCGGGTGCAACAACCAGGTACGCCCTCTGAGCTGATTGAATAGCGGCCCATAGTCCAGATAAGGACGCTCATGCTCTTCACTCGGTGTCGCACTGTGGTCGTTCGCTGGATACGGGACCATCAGGAACGCGCCCATATACAGGTGTCGTTGAAAATATTCCTCCGCATCGGCGCCGAACGGGTCTTCATCGGATGTCCAGCAGATCAGTGGCTTACGCAACGCCAGAAATGAACTGGTGTTCAGGTTGTAGGGAAAGTATCCGTGCTCATCCCATATACCGTCCATGTGGCGCATCAGTTCGAGGCGGCGGTCCATGTCGTTGGCAAAGATCGCTTTGTTTGCAGCGTGAAATACGGGCGCCATTTTTTCCATTAGGCCGATCCACGAGCGCCGCAAATGGCGGCAAGGGCCATCGATCCATGTCACTCCGTCGTCGGCGTTGGAGTTGTAGCGGGTGAGCCAATCCATGCGGTCGATGGCGATTCCGGAAGACGCCGGAAACTTTTCTACGTGCCGTTTGGCCTGATCGATAAGAAAATCGCGGTACCCAGCATCGCCGCAATCCATGATTACTCCCTTACCCCATGTCCAGATTGGATCGGGAGTCTTCAACACCGCATTTTCTAGTCGCCCATGCAGAAAGTCGTTACCATTCTTCCAAAGCTCCGGATCGTCAGCTGCTTTCGGCGGCGCCGCGGGGTAGCTGATGTGCGCGCCAAATTCGGTTACGTTGAAATAATTCAATACGTGGAATCCCTGAGCGCGCATGTTCACGGAGTATTCCGCTATCTGGTGAATTGATGTCTGTCCGTAACGGCCTTCATCTTTCGCCTCGTAAACCCCTTCGCCTCCGCCTGCAAACCGGTTCCACTTTTCATCGTCTTTCAGCGGCGGCAGGAACATGCCCATGTAAGGAAAATCGAGGCTCGCTTTCCAGTTCACGGTGAAACCCATGGAGGCGAGTTTTTTGGCGTCGATCGCGCCCTCCCAGCCAGAGTAAGCGCCCGAACCTCCGACTTCGTGGGCAAGCTGACACGGCGGATCGAAAAATTGCGGATAGAGCTCTACGACAGCGCGTAAAGCAGCGCGGACATCGGGTTCGTGCACCACGATGTCCATGTGGAACTTGATTTCACTTTGCTCCCCGCCGAAACGATGGAAGGCCCGCGAGAAGCAAATTTCCCCGCTCTTGCTGGTAGAGATTTGCATATCAAGCAGAACGTCGTTGGGAGACTGAATAAAAGTTACGCCGACTCTGTTTTCCTCATCGAGAATGGACGCCATGGGCAGCGACAGTCCGCCTTCGCGATTGAAGAATGCCCCATATTCATAAGTCTTGTCTTCGAAAGAGCGGGCAGCGAGTGGGTCTTGCCACTTAGAACCGTGACCCCAGGCGAGAAAAACTTTCGCGCGCGAATTGGGCCATTTAAAGACCGTATCGACCGGGGCCACCCACGGGCGATGGGAACGTGAACTGCATTGCCACTCCCAAACCACTCCACCGGGTGCTGGGTGAAAATCGGCATCCACCGTCAACGAAGCGTCAGGATCTGGCTGCGCGTATGGGCCGATTCCAAAAGATCCTTCGAGTCCGATACGTTTGCCATTAGTTAGTTGAAGTCCAGCGAGCGAACTTCCTCCGGCCGTGAACACCAGGTCGCCACTGCGGATTTGACGTAGCGGCTTTTTCGCGCGAATCGGGCGAACTGCGCTGTGCCGGGGATTGGCCACCAGCTCTGCCTCCGCCCAATCGGCATGTTCAGCATAGGCTCCCGCGTAGCTGACGACCAGCCGTAACACGTTGACGTTGGTGACATCGCAATCGACGCGGGCCGCCGGCGTCTCGACCCTCATCATGTTGCTGTCGAATATCTCTATGCCGTCGCCGTAAACCTGAAATCGCGCCGTCTCTTCGCGCGACTTTGAGGAAGCGGCATCCACCCCCACCCATGCGCGCAATTTCGTATAGCCGCCGCCGATCAGATAAACCAGATCGCTGCGCGCGTGAGTGCTTACCCCGTGGTGAAAAGTCCGGCCACCAATCTGCAGCGGCTTGCCGTCAGGGCTCTTATCGAACTGCAGGCTCCCCCACCCCTGGTTCGCCAGTCGCGGATGGAGCGAACTCAGTCGAACAACCTTCGGCTCTTGTCTGTTTTCCGCGAGCAACGTCTTCGACGTCATCGCGGCCAGGGCTGAAATTGCGGTAGAAGAAAGGAAAGATCGGCGGTTCATAGGGAAGTCGAGAGTCTGGAAAGTTTACTATTTTGTTGCCCAGACAGTTTTGGCCCATATTTTTCTTGGGCGTAGTTGTCATTCACGCAGATGTGCCGACCACGGTCAGCACGTTCCCTCGGGAACACTTCAACAGATTGGTCTCAGATCCCCTTGAGAAAGCCAAAGGTCCCCGCCCCGGAAACTTCATAAGGATCCGTAATATGATTTATTCAAATGTCTGGTCTTTCAAGCTCAGAACTCTCGGCAAATCATAACTCTACGGCCCAGTTGCAGGACATCGTGAAGCGGAACCGGGGCTCGCAAGGCGTTGGCACCTACGCGGTGTGCTCGGCGCACCCCTGGGTGCTGGATGCAGCGTTGCAGCAAGCACTGGCAGACACCACGATTCTGCACGTCGAATCCACTTCGAGCCAGGTCAATCAGGAAGGTGGCTACACCGGGCAAACTCCCCGCGCATTCGCCGAGGCGCTCCACGCACGGGCGCGAGCCGCAGGCTTTCCCACGGAAAGAATATTGCTCGGTGGCGACCATCTGGGACCGTTTCCCTGGCGAAGCAAGACCTCCGGCGAAGCACTCGGGAAAGCGGCCGAACTGGTCCGTGACTGCGTGCTCGCGGGATATACCAAGATCCATCTCGACACCAGCATGCCCTGTGCCGACGATGCACCCGTCGTTGTGGAGGAAACGGTCGCAGCGCGGGCGTCGGTCTTGTGCGAAGCTGCCGAATCCGCCTACCGGGAAATGCCAAGCGGAACGGCGAGGCCGGTCTACGTGGTTGGGACTGAAGTGCCGGCCCCTGGGGGCGAGACCTTGGCGGGAGAGCCACCCGCCGTCACAACAGTTGGGCACATCCATCAAACCCTGAAGACATTTGAATCGGCCTTTGCGGCTCGAGGTTTGGAGTCGGCATGGGAACGGGTGATTGGTTTGGTGGTGCAGCCCGGGGTGGAATTCGGCAGTGACGTTGTCTTTGACTACGAGCGCAGCAAGACCCGCGCCATGAAAGCAGCACTCCCGGAGAAGCCGCTCCTTGTGTACGAGGCGCATTCCACTGACTACCAGTCGGCAGAATCTTTGGGACAGTTGGTAGAAGACCACTTCGCGATATTGAAGGTCGGGCCCGGGTTGACCTTCGCCTTCCGCGAGGCAATCTTTGCGCTCACAGCAATCGAAAGGGAAATAGTCGGCGCGAGCAAGGAAGCACAACTTTCACGAGTGCGGGAAGAACTGGACAAGGCAATGTTGCGGAACCCGGTCTACTGGTGTTCTTACTATTCCGCCGACGCCGGCGAACAAGAACTCAAGCTGTTGCGGGCCTTCAGCTACAGCGACCGTTGCCGCTACTACTGGCCCGAGCCAGCGGTGGAACAGGAAGTTGACAAGCTGATGTCCAATTTGAATCGGCAAGCGATTTCCATGACCTTAATCTCACAGTATCTGCCGATGGAATATGACGCGATTCGCGCCGGAAGACTTCGACCGCTGGCGCAACCGATGGTAGACCATCACATCCGCACCGTGCTCCGTATCTACGCTCAAGCCTGTGGAGTTTGCACGGTTGTTGGCTAACCTTACTCACGGGGCTGAGTGCCGGCTGTCTTTCTGAGGAATAGTAGCTAAGTTATTGGTGCCGAAGAAGGGACTCGAACCCCCACACCCTTGCGGGTACATGGACCTGAACCATGCGCGTCTGCCAATTCCGCCACTTCGGCTAGTGACTTACGGCGGTACAGCACCGCCCAACAGGTAAGAACAACAGCCCTTATTCTACAGAGACGTGACCGGGTGTCAAACTGGGGCAGCGCTCGCCATTCAACACTCAGCGTTCAGCCTGCGAGGGTTAGCCACAAGCCAGGAGCCAGCAACCTGCCCTGCCGCTGGTAACCATCGTAACCACTTACCCGCCTTCCCCGATTGCCGCTCCTCCGCGCCGACGCTTAAACTTTTCATGGGGATAGCTCGCCTCCTCTCAATGCCAGAATCACCTCAACGAATGGATCGGGCCGAAGTCAGCAAACGTATAGAGCGCGCGGAAAAACTGCTCCACAAGGGCAAGACCGCCGACGCGCTCGAAGAGTACCTGATCGTCCTTAATGGCGATCCGGGTAACGACGCCGTGCGCGGCATGGCGGCTGAGCTTAGCCTTTCTTTGCAACGCGTTCCGGAGGCAGTGAAGCTGCTGGGCGAACTATTCGACCATCAGATGCAAGCTGGCGATGCCACCCAAGCCAGCCTTACTTATAAGAAGCTGACGCGCTTTGCGAGTCCGACGTGGCAACAGAAATTCCGTTTTGGCCAGCTCTTGGAAAATTCCAATCGCAAGCTGGCGATCGAAACCTACGACCACGCGGTCGAAGAACTCACGGCGCTGGGATCGAAGACCGAGAGCCTAACCGTTTTGAAGCGCCTGATTGCGCTCGATCCAACCGAAAAGAATCTGGTCCGCATGGGCGAACTCGCCGCCGAAGTCGGAGAGGGTAAGACCGCCGCCGCCGCGTTCCTGAAGTATGGACAGATGTTGGAGGCGTCCGGCCAGGATGCTTCGCCGTGGTTCGAAAAAGCCTACACCCAAGACCAGAGCAACATTGATGTCGCATTTGCCTACGGCAAGAGCCTGCTGCTCAAGGGCGAAGTCGGCGCCGCTATCTTCGTGCTTGAACCGCGAGTGCAGGCGGGTACGGCATCTCCGGAATTACGGGAAGCCTATGCCAGCGCCTTGCTGGCGGCCGATCGTTACAACGAAGCCGAACCGCTTATCTGGGCGATGTACGAGCATAACCCCTTGCGTATGCCGGAGGTTACGAGTCTTATCGGCCTGCTGATCGATGCCAAGCAGGACGCGGATGCCGTCGCGCTAGCGCGGAAACTCGAGCAGTCACAACGACGCCGAGGGGACCGCAAATCTTTCGCCGCCGAGATGCAGGACATCGTTGCGCAGCACCGCCCGTCGCCAGAGGTCCTCGAGTTCATGGGCGAGCTGTTCAACAGCTCGAATCGCGAAAGCGACTACAGCCAAACATTGCTGAAGCTTTTCGATCTTTACTATGGCGTGGGCAACTACTTCAAGGCGGCGGAATGCCTTGACCGTGCAGCCGAAGTCGACGCCTACGAGCCCGGACATCTGAAGCGGCTCGAGTCCTTGCGCGGCAAGGTTGAGGACAATCGTCTGAAGGCGATTTCATCCCGCTTCACTGGACTAGGTTCGGCCGCTCCCGAGCCGGTCAAGACGGAGGAGCCTACGCTTGGCGCTTCTGCCCTACAGGATTTGATCTTGCAAGCGGAGATCCTCGTGCAGTACGGGATGAAGGCCAAGGCCACGGAACGCGCGCAACACATTCACGATCTTTTTCCGCGAGCCGAAGAGCGCAACGAGGACTTGCAACGCTTGTTCATGGCGGTGGGCATTGTTCCTAAATATGCGGACGCCCCCAAGCCAGCACCGCCTCCCGAAGCGAAGCTGGCTACGCCGACCGCTGCTCAGAGCGCTGCCGCCGAGGCCGCGGATGTCAGCAGTTTCACCAAGGTCGCGGAAATTACGCAGAAGCTTTATCAGCAGGGGAACGCCGACGCCGTACTTTCTACCGCGGTTAACGAAATCGGAGCGCAGTGGAAAGTTGCGCGCTGTATCGCGGCAATGCGTAAGCCCGGGCTGCCAGCTACTGCGATCAAGGAATCGCGTGCCGATGGTGTTCCTGCCACCGACGCCAAAACTATGGCGAAGTTGGTGGCGGCGCTGCATGATCTTGCGGTTGCCACTGGCGGCGTGAGTATCGACGATGTTTCGACTTCCAGTGACGTCAACGCCGTTCGAGAAATTCTCGATCAGCTTTCCATCAAGGCGCTCATCGCGCTGCCGCTCAGTGAAGGTCCGCATCACATGGGCGTCTTGCTAATCGCCCAGGGATCGACGCACCGGTGGCGTTCGAGCGATATGGTGGTGTTGAAAACTCTTAGCGATCAGATCGTGATGGCTACGCACAATGCTGGATTGCGCCGGTTGGTGAAGAATCTTTCGGTAACCGACGAGCATTCCGGATTGTTGCGCCGCGCTTCTTACATCGACATGCTCTTGGGCGAAACGCGCCGCGCCTTGCAACAAAACGGATCGCTCACCGTGGTCCTCATGCAGTTCGGAAAACACGGCGCGCTGGTTAAGGAATACGGCGATGCTGCCATCGGCGAAATCTGGCAACGCATCGGACAGCTTTGCGCCGCTCATATCCGTCAAAACGATCTGGCTTTCCAATATGACTCAGACACAATTGCGCTGGTCTTGAGTGAAACGGGAACGGAAGAAGCTCTGGCCTCGATTGATAAGCTCCGCAGAACCTGCGCGCAGGTTTGCTTGCCTGGAAAAGAAGAGCCGGTTCCGTTCAACGCGGGATTGGCCGAAGCTGTAATCCAACCACCGTTTGATCCGGTCGACATTGTCACGGAAGTGATCAACCGAGTCGAACAGGCCCTGGAAGCCGCCGTCGGCGAAGGCCCCAACAAAGTAACCAGCCTGGCGCCCACGTTTGCCAGCGCCGCTGTAGCGTAAGCCAAGCTAGCCTACCGCGGGGTCGAATGGATTTCTAAAAAGACCGGTCCGCTGCGCTGAAGCGCGTACTCCACTCAAAATCTCCAACCGAAAAGCAATCTCTCGCCACACTCCCTGCCCCGCTGCTAAACTGCTCCTTCCGGCAAGGAGTCTCATGCTCAAACCTGGCGACATCGCCATAGTCAGCGGCGCGCGCACTCCCTTCGGGCGCTATTGCGGCAAGCTCAAGGACTTCACCGCACAGGAACTTGGCGCCATTGCGGCCAAGGAAGCGATACAACGGGCCGCGGTAGATCCCAAAGAATTCGACCACGCGATTTTCGGCAACGCACAACAAACTTCCGGCGATGCCATTTATGGCGCCCGTCACGTGGCACTTCGCGCCGGACTGCCCATCGAAACGCCGGCGCTTACCGTAAACCGTCTGTGCGGATCGGGAATGCAATCGATTGTGAACGCCGCGCAGACTATTCAGCTGGGCGAAGCGAATGTAGTTTTGGCCGGCGGCATGGAAGCCATGTCGCAGGCGCCATTCACTATTCGCGGACGCGATGGATTCACTCTTGCGCCGGGCGGCAAGCTCGAAGATTCATTGATGGTCGCTCTGCTTGACAGCTACTGCGGGCTTTACATGGCGAACACCGCTGAACTTTACGGCGAGCAGCAGGGAATCACGCGCCAGATGCAGGACGAGTACGCGCTGCGGTCGCAGAAATTAGCCGACGAGGCTTACCAAGCCGGACGCATTCAAGACGAACTGGTTCCTGTGCCCCTGAAAAACTCCAAAGGCGAGCCGACGGGCGAAGCATTGGCCGAAGACGACCACCGTCGTCCCCAGACAACGATCGAAGGCTTGGCGAAACTGAAAACCGCATTCGGGAAAAACGGTACAGTCACTGCCGGAAACGCCAGCGGCATCGTCGACGGTGCTGCGGCTGTAGTGGTGATGACCGTGGAAGCCGCGCAGAAAAGGAATCTGAAGCCACTGGGAAGAATCGTAAGCTGGGGCATCGCAGGAGTTGATCCCAAAATAATGGGGCGCGGCCCCGTGCCTGCGGCGAAGATCGCCATCCAAAAAGCGGGACTCACTCTCGACTATATCGACCTGGTTGAAATCAATGAAGCCTTTGCCGCACAATATTTGGCGGTAGAAAAGGAACTGGGCTTGAATCGCGAGAAGGTAAATGTAAATGGCGGGGCGATAGCCTTGGGCCATCCGCTGGGCGCGACGGGAACGAGGTTGGTGATCACTCTGCTCTATGAGTTGCGGCGTAGAAAGAAGAAGTATGGGCTCGCGGCGGCGTGCATTGGTGGCGGGCAGGGGATTGCAATGGTGGTGGAGAGCTTTAACTAAGATCAGTGGAATCCGTGTAAATCCGTGGCAAGGAAGTTCGCATGGAAATCAAAAAAGTAGGCATCCTGGGCTGCGGCCTGATGGGTTCCGGCATCGCGCAAGTGGCGGCCACCGCGGGATTCGACGTAACCATCCTTGAAGTCGAACAGAAGTTCCTCGATAAAGGTTTCACCGGCATCGAAAGGTCACTGGCGAAGTTCGCGGAAAAGGGAGCGCTGAAAGAGACCCCGGCAGCGGTACGCAGCCGTCTAAAAGGGACCACCAACAATCAGGACCTGACTGACTGCGACATCGTGATCGAAGCCGTGATCGAAAATCTGGGCGAGAAAAAGAAGATGTACGCCGCCCTTGATGCGGTCATAAAGAAAGACGCCATTTTCGCTTCCAACACGTCATCGATCAGCATCACCGAATTGATGACCGCCACTAATCGCCCTGATCGCTTCATCGGCCTGCACTTTTTCAATCCTGTTCCTCTGATGAAGCTGGTGGAAGTTGTCCGCACCATTGCCACGGCGAGCGAGGTATACGATGCCGCGTATGAGTTCGGTAAAAGGCTGGGCAAGGTGCCTGTCCGCACCAGCGACAAAAGTGGATTCATCGTCAACCGCCTGCTGGTGCCTTATCTGCTCGACGCTATTCGCGCCTACGAAGAAGGTGTCGGCTCGATCGAAGACATCGACAACGCGATGAAACTAGGCTGCGGATACCCGATGGGTCCGTTTACCCTGCTCGACTTCGTAGGCCTCGACACCACCTACTACATTACCCACGTGATGTACGACGAATTCAAAGAGCGCCGTTTCGCCTCGCCGCCACTACTCAAACGGTTGGTGATGGCCGGATGGTACGGCAAGAAATCAGGCAAAGGTTTCTACGATTACTCGGACCCAGCGAATCCGAAACCGAACCAGCTATAAAAGACCACCACGAGCACGAATAAACCACTTCATGAAAATATCGATTCTTGCCCTTCTGTTCCTCTCGAGCTTTACGGTCGCGCAAAACTGGAACCCATCCCCGGCGCAAATCGACGCGATCTATCCTGAGGCCGAGATGCTTTACCTCGATCTCCACCGCAATCCCGAACTGTCGTTGCATGAAGTCCAAACCGCGGCCAAGCTTGCCGAGCGCGCCAAAGCTCTAGGGTACGAGGTCACCACTGGAGTTGGCGGTACCGGCATTGTCGCTGTAATGAAAAACGGCGCCGGCGCGACCGTACTATTCCGTACGGACATGGACGCGCTTCCTGTCGAAGAAAAAACCGGACTGCCTTACGCCAGCCACGTCATGACCAAGAACGACAGTGGCGTGTCGGTTGGTGTAATGCAGGCTTGCGGGCATGACATCCATATGTCGAGCTGGTTCGGCACCGCGAAGTTGATGGCCGCCAACAAAGACCGCTGGAAGGGAACGCTGATACTGATTGGCCAGCCCGCAGAGGAGTTAGTTTCGGGCGCGGACGCCATGCTGAAAGACGGCCTGTTCACCCGCTTCCCCAAGCCTGATTTCGCGCTGGCTGTCCACGACGATGCGCTTCCGGCGGGAAAAATTGGATTTACCTCCGGCTTCACTATGGCTTCGAGTGACTCGGTCGAGATCACGGTTTACGGACGCGGCGGCCATGGCGCCCAACCGCAAGACGCGATCGATCCCATCGTCATCGGATCAAGAATCGTAGTCACATTGCAGACGATCGTTGCGCGCGAATTGAATCCTCTCGACCCGGCCGTCATCACCGTCGGATCGTTTCATGCGGGCACCAAGAACAACATCATTCCCGATGAAGCAAAATTGCAGCTCACGGTTCGCGCGTATAAGCCCGAGGTGCGCAAGCATCTGCTCGAAGCGATCACGCGCATCGCCAAGGCCGAAGCCGCCGCCGGCGGCGCCCCTCGCGAGCCGGAAGTAAAGATCGCGCCGGGCACGCACGCCACCTACAACAATCCTGAGTTGACCGCGCGTGTGGTGAAAGTGTTGCGCGCAACGTTCGGCGACTCGGACGTGATCGAGATTCCCGCCAAGATGGTTTCGGAAGACTTCTCTTCCTACGGATTGGCGGGAGTGCCTGCGATGATTTTTTATGCCGGAGCAAACGACCCGGCAAACTTCGAAGCCGCACAGAAATCAGGCACAATTCTGCCCGGATTGCATTCAGCCCTCTGGGCGCCTGACTACCAGCCCGCCATAAAAACCGCCATCAAAGCAGAGACGACGGCGCTAGTGAGCTTGTTGCAGTAAAGAGAATGCCCGGCCCCAGGATTGCCATCGCCACCTCGCAGGGCGAGGCGACTGCCCAGTTAGACGGTCAGGGAGCTTTAACCCCCAGCGAAAACCTGCTGATTGAAGCCCTCGCCAGCATGGGTGCTTGGGCTGTACCCGCTGTGTGGTCTGACGAAAATATCGATTGGTGTCGATTCTCGGCAGTCGTCATTCGAACCTGTTGGGATTACCATCTCCGGGTGGAAGAATTTCTGGCCTGGATCAAATCTCTCGAAGAGAAGAACGTTCGAGTGATCAATCACCCCGACTTGATTCGCTGGAATTCTGACAAGACCTACCTCAGAAACTTCGCGGCCAAAGGAGTCGCGATCCCCGAAACAGACTGGCTGGCGCTCGGCGAAGACGCCGATGTCGCGAACATTTGCACCGAACGAGGATGGCAAGAGGCGGTGGTTAAACCAGTCGTCTCGGCTAGCGCCTACGGCACCGAACGCCGCAATGGTGGATTGGTTCGTGGGCCGATGCTGATTCAGCAATATCTGCCGGCAATCGAGACGGAAGGCGAGTGGTCGTTGATTTATTTCGACGACCAATTCAGTCACGCGGTTCGTAAGCGGCCTGGGCCGTCAGATTTTCGCGTGCAGAAAGATCATGGCGGCAGTGTCGAGGTGGCCACGCCAAGTTTGGGCCTCACACAGTTCGCCGATGCAGCCTTGCGCGAACTACCGCATCCGGCGACGTTTGCTCGTGTTGATCTGGTCGAGCAGGATGGCAAGGTTTATCTGATGGAGATGGAAGCAATAGAGCCCGAGCTATTTCTGCACCATGTGCCCAAGTCGGCCCACCGCTTTGCCAGTTCAATCCTGAAAGCGCTCGCGCCTCTGTGATAAAAATGCTTGTCCGCATTGCAGGTTTGCTATGACCTACGAAAACATCCTCGTCGATAAAAAATCCTCCATCGCTTACGTCACCATCAACCGGCCCACCAAGCTCAATGCCCTGAACATGGCAACGATGGAGGAACTCCGCACGGCGTTCTCCGACATCAAGGGCGACGCCGCGATTCGTGTGGCCATCCTGACCGGCGTCGGGGAGAAGGCTTTTATCGCAGGCGCCGATATCAGCGAGCTTGCCAAGAACGACGCCGTCCGCGGCAAGGAATATACGCACCGCGGCCAGTCCGTACTTGACTTGATCGAAAATCTGGGCAAGCCGGTGATCGCCGCCATCAATGGATTTGCTCTCGGCGGTGGATGCGAACTCGCCATGGCATGCACCATGCGCATTGCGACCGAAAATGCCAAGCTGGGTCAACCGGAAGTGAAGCTCGGAATCATTCCCGGCTACGGCGGGTCGCAGCGGCTTCCGCGACTGGTCGGCAAGGGAGTTGCGATGCAACTGGTGTTGACCGGCGAAATGATCACCGCGCAGGAAGCACACCGCATTGGATTGGTGAACGAGATCACGGCACCTGCGGACTTGATCCCGCGCGCTGAGGCTATCGCGCAGAAGATTATTGCCAATGCGCCGCTAGCGGTGCAGTACGCCATGGAAGCGGTGAACCACGGCATGGAGATGACGCAAGCCGAAGGGCTTTACCTCGAAGCCGCGTTGTTTGGAGTTTGCTGTGCGACGGAGGACAAACTGGAAGGCACAACTGCGTTCCTGGAAAAGCGCGCTCCGAACTTCAAGGGAAAGTAAACTTTGTCATTCCGACCTAAGGCAGAAATCCGCTAGTGGCTACCACCGTCCCCGAACCGTGGCTGCAAGGCACTTTGACGGATGCCCCCGCTGTTCCACGCGCTGTGCTCCACGCACTGGAATTGGCGGGACAGGATTTGCGGCACTGGTGCGGGGATCTCGATGAAGAACAGTTGAATGCGAGTCCCAAAGGGCTGCCGTCGGTAGGGTTCCATATACGCCACATCGCGCGCAGTCTTGATCGCCTTCTGACTTACGCAGAGGGCAGTCTCCTGAACAACGCTCAGATGAAAGCGCTGAAGGCGGAACTCAGCGCGCATTCGACCGCAAACGAGCTTTTCACGGAGCTTGACTCGGCGATGGCGAGCGCCACTCGACGTGTTCGGACGATTGATCCTGCGAGGTTGGAAGAGGTACGTACGGTAGGACGAGGCAAACTTCCCACCACTCTGGGCGGACTGCTCGTCCATGTGGCCGATCACACGCAACGCCATGTCGGTCAGGCCATCACTACCGCGAAATTTCTGAAGGGAAAATGAATGATAGGAGACGTTGCAGAGCAACGTCTCTACACCGTGTTTTTGTTGATCTCTTCTTGGGCGATGTGAAATCCCGTGTTGGCTGCGGGAACCCCGGCATAGATTGCCGTCTGCAATAACACTTCTTTGATCTCTGAGGGCTCCATTCCATCGTGCAGCGCTGAGGAAATATGCAGACGGAATTCCTCCCATCGTCCCAGGGCGGCTGCCGTCGCCATCACCAGTAACCGGCGGGTCCTCTCGTTTAATCCCGGACGCGTCCACAATGTGCCCCACGCATAGCGCGTGATCAAATCTTGAAACTCGCAGGTGAAGTCGGTGGTGCCGGCAATGGCCCGGTCCACATGGGCATCACCCAGGACTTTGCGCCGCACCGCGAAACCGGCTTCCAGCGTATCGGACGACGTGCCTGGCAATAGAAAATCACCTAGCGCTGCGGTGAATGCGTGCGGCTTTTCCAGATTTGATAGATGTGTTGTTTGCAGTTGGATCGCGCGGGCTCCGGGAATTTCGCGCGCTAGGACTTCCGAACAGCCGGTCCATGGAGTAGAAACATCGCTGTCGCTGCCAATTACCAGCGTAGGCGTTGAAATCGTTTTCAACTCTGCGGTGGTATCGAAATCCCGCAACGCCGCAGCGCAGCCCAAATACCCAAGAGGATCAGTGCCCAGGAAAACCGATCTCACCGATTGCACGTGCGGCTTTCTCTTAGTGAGTGAGTCGGTCGAAAAGAACCGCGGCATTATCGCGTCGACAATTGCGGCCATCCCGCCCTGGCGTACCGACGTGATACGGGAATTCCAACTCTCTGTAGTGCCGATCCTCGCGCCAGTATTGGCTAGAACCAGCGCGGTCAATCGCTCTGGAGCATTAATCGCCAACCACTGCCCAATCGTTCCACCCAACGAAAGTCCGCAGAAAGCGACCGACGAAATCTTGAGCGAATCCAGTAAACCGAGGAAATCACTGCCGAGATCCCTGACCCTATATTCGCCGGTAGGCGTATCGGACGCGCCATGCCCCCGCGTGTCATAGCGCAGAATCTGGAAATGCGGCATCAGTTCGTGGACCTGAGGCTCCCACATGCCGAGGTCCGTGCTGATGGAATGCGACAGGGCGAGCACGGGCAGACCTGCGGACCCTTCGAGGCGGTAAAAGATTCGCGTGCCGTTTGCGCTCACGAAAGGCATGGTTAGTCTTTCGCTTCCAGTTGCTGCCGCAAGAATATTTCCGTCGAGCCTAAATAGTCCCCCGGCACCGCCAGTTTCTCTAAAGCGGATGCATCCATGTGCTTGGTCACTTCCGGCATCCCCGCCAAAACTCTCGCCAGGGGCTGCTTTTCAAGCATAGCCTTGCGCGTGGCCTCTTCGAGGAGATGATGAGCCTTGTCGCGTCCGATCTTGCGGCCCAGGAAAATCATCACTTTCTCCGCGAGCACTGTTCCGAGAGTGTCGTCCAAATTGACCCGCATGCGAGCGGAGTCAACCGTCAAACCTTCGGCAATCTCGGCGGCCGATTCGGCGGCCACGCCGGTTGATTGCATGACGTTTGATATCGTTGACCACTCCGCCTGCCATCCACCCACTGCGCGTTCATGTTCCTGCACCATGCCGGAAAGAAACGCGGACACCAATCCCGGTACGCGAGTCGCCGCCGCCAACACCACCGCGCAGCCAATGGGATTTTGTTTCTGCGGCATTGTCGACGAGCCGCCTCGTCCACTACCACCAGCTTCGGCGATTTCGCGAACTTCGCCTTGCATCATCAAGCTGACGTCCCTCGCCATCTTCGCCAAAGATCCGGTCAACACTCCACACGCACAAATCGCCGCCGCCAACTGATCACGTTGTGCATGCCACGGTGCCTCCGGGCACTTCAACCCCAATTCCTCGGAGACTCTGCGCGCAACTTCCGCGCCTTTGTCGCCCAACGCGGCCAGTGTTCCGCTTGCTCCTCCAAATTGCAATTGCAGCGCTTCATCCAACGACGCCGCAAATCGCTTTCGCCCACGTCGAATCGCGGATAACCATCCCGCGGCTTTCAGTCCGAAAGTCACAGGCGGCGCGGGTTGCAGCACAGTCCGCCCGAGCATGACGGTATCGGAATGCTCCTCCGCTAGTTTGTGCAATGCCGTTTCAGTCCGAAGCAAGTCAGACTCGATCACCGGCTTTGCATTTTTCAACAGAAGCATGAGCGCCGTATCTGCTACGTCCTGACTGGTTGCACCCCAGTGAACAAATCCTGCCGCCTTCGCGTCGGTCACGCGAACCGCTTCCGTCAGCGCTTTTGAAAATGGAATTCCGGGCGTGCCGGCGCGCAGCGTAGCTTTTGCTAATTCCTCAGTGTCGAAGTCGCCTGCCCGGGCCTTGGCAATTGCCTTGGCCGCCACTGCCGGAATAATTCCCAAACGCGCTTCCACCCGCGCCAGTGCAATCTCGAAATCGAGCATGGCCTGTACAACGGAGCCATCGGAAAAGATCTCCGCCAGCGCATGCGTCGTAGCCAGGCTGTCGATCAACCGCACCGTCATCCATTCTCTCCGGGAAATCTAGATGTCAAAGAAAACAGTCTCATGTTCTCCGCACAGGTGTATATCCAAATGCCAGTCTGACGGGATTGACGCATTCGCTACGGCCATCAGCGTTGCGCGCCGCTCCACGGGAACCAGGGCGAGAATGGGATCCTCATCATTTGCCGGATCTCCGGCAAAATAGATCCGCGTAGCCAGCCGTTTCAGAACTCCTCGCGCAAATATCGACACGCTCAAGTGCGGCGCTTGCAGCGTGCCATCATTGCCCGGAACACGCCCGGGCTTCACGGTTTCGAAAGTGCAGATACCGTCGTTGCTGGTTTCCAATCGGCCAAACCCACAGCATTGCGGATCGGTGGCATTTCCTTGCGTATCTTCCGGGTGGTTGTATTTCCCTGCGGCATTCGCCTGCCACAACTCGACCATCGCATCGCTCACCGGCATGCCGTCTCCATCGAGTACTCGGCAAGTCACTTGCACATGTTCGCCGTCCGCATCGGAACTGGCGAGACAACTCACCGCGCGAGTCTCCGTACATCCCAAATGAAAAAAGGGCCCAACCGTTTGCGACGCAGTTGGTACCAAGCGATCACTCAAAGGGAGTGGCCTCCCGCCCGCGCAAAATAACGTCAAACCTGTAACCCAGGGCCCACGCCGCTTTCGTCGCTCTTAAGTCGAATTTGGAAACAAGCCGCTGCCGCGCTTTCTCGTCTGGAATCGCCTCGAAGATCGGATCGTAGGCGAATAGAGGGTCGCCGGGAAAATACATCTGCGTCACCAACCGTGTGGCGAACGCCGGCCCAAATAACGAAAAATGAATGTGTGCCGGGCGCCACGCGTTGCCGTGATTTCCCCAAGGGTAAGCTCCCGGTTTAATGGTGAGGAACGAATAGTTCCCGGCGGCGTCGGTCAATGTTCGTCCAGCCCCAGAGAAGTTTGGATCGAGCGGCGCGGCATGAGAATCCGCATCGTGCCGGTAACGTCCGGCAGCATTGGCCTGCCAAACTTCCACCAGGGTATGCGGCACCGGACGCCCGCCATCGTCCAAAACGCGCCCTTGCACAATGATGCGCTCTCCCAAAGGCTCACCCGAATGTTGCCCGGTCAAATCATTGTCGGTCTCGGCAATATTCTCGTGTCCATAAACGGGTCCGGTGACTTCTGACAGAGTATGCGGCAGTAAAATCAAAGGCTTGCGCGGAGCGCGTTTCACCGTCGAAACATACGGAGGATACAGGGACGCCGGCTGACTGGAAGGATCGTGCCGCCGATAGGGAATCACTTTCATACCTTCGCCGATAAAGTTAGCGAAATCGTCAGACTTCCACAAGTTGCGAGACGATGTCGCGACAACTCCAGACTTGAACCCTTGTCTATTTTCAAATCTATTTCAAAGGCACGATCGGTGATATATGTAGTTTGCGATCCGCGACATGCCTCGCCTCCGCACCCAAGTCGGAATTATCGGCGCCGGCCCTGCCGGGTTGGTCCTCTCTCATCTCCTATATCTAAATGGCATTGACTCCATCGTCATTGAAAACCGTAGTCGCCAATATGTTGAAGAGCGCGTGCGTGCCGGAGTTCTGGAGCAAGGCACGGTCGATCTGCTAATCCAAATGGGAGTAGGAGAGCGGCTGAAGCGTGAAGGTCTGGTACACCACGGCATTGAACTCCGCTTCGACGGAAAAGGCCATCGCGTTGACTTTCAGGATCTGACCGGCAAGGCGATTACGATTTACTCGCAGCACGAAGTTTTGAAAGACCTGAACAATGCGCGCATCGCTACCGGCGGCCAAGTGGTATTCGAAGCGGAGGCCGTCAGCATTCAGGACGTCGACGGCGACAAGCCAAAGATCCGCTACCGAAAAGAGGCCGCGAACTACGAAATCTCCTGCGACTTTATTGGTGGCTGCGATGGCTCTCACGGAGTCTGCCGCCCCAGCATCCCGGCAGGCGTGCTCACGGAATACGATCGAAGCTATCCATTCGGATGGCTCGGTATTTTGGCGCAAGCTCCGCCTTCGTCGCACGAACTCATTTACGCCAACCACGATCGTGGCTTCGCTTTGCTTAGCATGCGCACGCCGCAAATTAGCCGGCTCTATCTGCAATGCCTTCCGGAAGAAGACATCCAGAATTGGCCTGACGAAAAAATCTGGGAGGAGTTGCACACGCGTCTGGCGGCAAGAGATTGGCAACTCACGGAGGGACCCATCCTGCAAAAAGGCATCACGGGGATGCGCAGCTTCGTGGTCGAGCCCATGCGATATGGGCGACTCTTTCTGGCTGGCGATACGGCGCACATCGTGCCGCCTACCGGCGCCAAGGGTTTGAACCTAGCAGTGGCTGACGTACAACGCCTCGCACGGGCGCTCGAACATTTCTACCGCCACAATAACAAAGACTTGCTCAATTCGTACTCCGACCTTTGCTTGCGGCGCGTATGGAAAGTGCAGCGCTTCTCCTGGTGGATGACCTCCATGCTCCATCGCTTCACTGACAAAAATCCCTTCGACCATCGCCGCCAACTCGCCGAACTCGACTACGTAACAAGCTCCCGGGCCGCTGCTCAATCACTTGCTGAAAACTACGTTGGGCTTCCTCTCGATTGAAATCTTGCCAGTGATAACCTTGAGGCATGGCTTACGATCCAACCAGCCCTCACCGTAGATTTCCGACAGCGGTCCTCCTTGTTGGAATCACCCTGGGGATTTTGATCTTCGCAGCGATCGGTTCGCTCATGCTTGCGCGGAATTCCGGACGGGTTTTGCTGGGCCGGCTGTGGTCGTCAGTCACGGGCCGCACTTTGAGCATCGACGTTAGCCAGCCGACCGTCGTTGACCGTATTCAAAAATTGCAGCGATTGGAAACCGTGGTCTACACCATGGATAAGCTGGTGACGGGTGCGAAAGAGAATCCCATCTTTCCGGACTTTCTCGCCGGCGACAAACTACTGATGATGGTGCACGGGGAGGTCGTCGCAGGAATAGATTTCTCGCATTTGCAGCCCGGTGATGTCTCGGTCAGTGGCAAAGAGGTTCATCTTCATTTGCCGCCGCCGGAGATATTCACCACACGCCTCGACAGCGCGAAGACTAGGGTCTATTCGCGCCAGACGGGATTGCTAGTGCCTACTGATCCGGACCTGGAAACGCAAGTCCGTCAGGAAGCGGAGCGCCAGCTGAAAGAAGCTGCCATGGCCGACGGCATCTTGCGGAACGCTCAGCAGAACGGCGGCGGAACGATCGCCAGTCTGTTGCAGGGGCTAGGGTTCGAAAAAGTCAGTCTCGATTGAAAACGGAAGAGCTTTGACCACAGAGGGCACTGAGTTACACAAAGGGAATTGTCCGCGACCGGCAAAATCTTCCTCAGGGACGATTCAAAGGGAAAGGGGACGGACGCGCATCCGCCCCTCTATGCCTAGCGCAACTTCTGCGGAACGTATTTCGAACCCGACAGTTCGGTGTCGGTGAATCCGAAAACGAAAAACTGATTTGGATTCGCTCCGGGTGCTCCGAAGTCTTGCAGGAAGTCGTTGTCGTTGGCCAGCCACAGTGTGTGAAGCTTGGTGCGGCCATTCTTCACATCCACGCCCAGAGCCAATCCCTCCAACTTGGCAGGGACCTGATCAGGCGTAATGCCGTTTGCGCCCAGCACCTGCACCACATCCAGGAACAGTGATTTGGGAACAGCGTAGTTAGCTGCAGTGGTGCCATCCAGGTCCGTAATGTCCACGGCATTCTTCAGATCAATCTTGAAGATCTGTTTGACCACGGCCACGCTGCCATCTCCACGTCCAGCCCCATCCCGCTCATCGACCAGGAACTCGTGCTGATTGAGGGCGACGATATCGCTGACGCCGGAACCAGTGGTCAGCAGGTAGGCGTATTCATGCGTCTTGCCGCTGCTGATGTCGATGGTCACGATACGCAATAGCTTCTTTGCAGGTCCACCGAGCAAATTGTCCTGGATCAACGCGGCTTGCATCATGCCGACCAGTGCCTTCCCGTCCGGCGTGATGGCCAGCCCTTCCATACCTTTGTTGGCGGTGCGTCCGCGGTGTTGCCGCTGATTTCATCGTTGCCGATGGGCTGCAAGTTGGTGACGAACAAGTTGTCAGGAAGTTTGAAAGCCTGGGTGCGCTCGCCGCTCCAGCGGTCGAATTCATAGACGAAAGGGCCGTACTCGTCGGAGATGAATACGCGGTTGCCGTTATTCGAAATCCGGATGCTCTCGGTATCGAGGCGGGCGTCACGGGGATTGCCGGAGTTGCGCGTGGCGTCGAAGTTGTCGGAACGTCCCGAGAAATAGAATTTGTTGCGCTTGTTCTGCTCGGGCGCGCCCGGGCCAACCGCGAGTGCAGCGCCGGTTCCATAGACGAGCGGATTGGAACTGTAGAGCAGCGTGGTGTCTTTCAATTTCGGAGTCAGGGTGAATGGCAGCCCTGCTCCCTTGTTCTTGTCGAGATCCATCTTGATGGTGTGGAAGCGCGGAATGTAGGTGACCGTGTTGTCGACGAGTGCGTCGAAGACGACGGCGTTTGGTCCGCGGTCGGGAAGGCCGAGGAAGGTGTTGTCACCGGCCCACGCGAATCCAGATCCGAGTCCGCCCAGCAGGTTCGCGGGAGCTCCATTTTCGAGCACACCGTCGAGCCCGGAGAGGTCTGCATAGACTCCAGCTTTAGATTCTGTCAGCGAACCAATAGCGATTAGATTAACTTGAGCGTTGAGTGTGGATGCGGCGAACAGGCCGAGCGACGCGGCAATCAGGGCAGTGTGCAACACTTTTCTCACGAACGAATTCCTCCGGATGATTCTGCAGTTTGGAAAATTCATCTTCGGGCAGGAGGTGCGGAGGGGCAAGTAAATATCTGGTTAAAAGAAATCGCGCAACCTTGAATAGAGTTTGGTGTCGAAGTTTAGGTGTTGCGGAGCGAGGCTGGGATGCGTTCAAAACGTGGGGGAGTAGTTCTAGCTATCACCCTGATGACTGCCGGAGTTCTGATGAGAAACTCGGCGATGAGCAAAACAAGAAACGTAAACGGCGGCAACATGAATGATTTTGCCAAGGAATATCTTGATCTTCTGGCGAAGTACAAAGTTCCCAACGACGATGGCGTTGACGTTGAAGGTCGACCTTGATGGAGTTGCGCGAGCTTCAGGCCAACTTTCGGAAGCTGAGGTTACTTTAGTTCTCCGTATTTTTTCGTAGCATGCTTCCGTTTCGAACAAAACGGGCGTAAAAAGTGCGACAAACCGTTAACTTCCCCGTCACCTGTCTTCTTTAGGGACTATCATCCGTGGTATAAGGGCTTCTGAGCGTTTTCGTTCGTCTCCCCCAGGAGCGAAGTGGTTTAGGTGCTGGCTTTTGCACCCAAAGGAAGGCCAGGGGTGAGGAGGATTTGTGTCCGAAGCACGCACTGGTAAACGGTTCCCACTAGAACTCCCGATTAAGTTCCACAAAGAGGCCGAGGTCGGCGATCATGCCGGCGTTACCGGCAACTTGAGCGCCGCCGGCGTTTACATCAAAGGCGACGCGGCTCTTGAAGTCGGGTCCAACGTTGAGTTTGAAATCGCACTGCCACCCGAAGTGACTGGCGCAAAAGACAGCGTCATCATTCAATGCAAGGGCCGGGTAGTGCGTACCGATGAAGCTGGTTCGGCGGAAGGCCCCGCGGATTCTCGCGGTGTTGCCTGCGTCATTGACTCATATGATTTCGTTCGCCACTCGTAAGTTCGAGGTGCTGAGACGATGTTGAAATTGATATTGGCCGACAATCAGGCCATTTTCCGGGCGGGCATCGCCAAAGTTTTGGCGGTTGAAGACGAGATGCGCATCGTTGCGCAAGCGCAGACACCGGAGCAGATGTTCATGGCTCTGGATAAGTTTCGCGCGGCCGTCCTTATTATCGCGGGCGGATTTCACGGTGACTTCAACGGAGTGCTCCAGGCTGCGAACCGTAGTAAGACTCGCGTTGTCGTTCTGGCCGATACCGGCGAGAGCGCGCAGCGCTACATGGGGGCCGGCGGACACGGAGTTGTTTATCGCAACGTCACCAGCGCTTCGCTGGTCGATTGCGTCCGTCGCGTAGCTCGTGGAGAAACCTGGGTGCAGGACATTGCAGTGCCCAGCGAACTCACTGAGAACGACATGGTCGGATTGCGCGTTCGCGATCGCTTGACCGCGAAGGAACTGCGCATCGTCGCGTTGATCGTTCAAGGCTACAAGAACAAAGAAATAGCCACTCAGCTTGGAACCACTGAACAAGTGATCAAGAATTACCTGCGTAATGTGTATGACAAGATCGGCGTTTCAGACCGTTTGGAACTGGCGCTGTTCACCATTCACCACCGTATTCTGAACGAGGCGGCGGCGGCGACGGCAGCGGGGATGACTCCGCAGCCTGGGCCGGGCGCTGGAATCGCGCAGTAGTCTTTAATATTCCTTTGACAAAGAGCCGCCTGCGGGCGGCTCTTTTCATTCACTTACGAAACATCCCTTCCATAGAATTTTTCAATTGGACTGTACCCTATCGTTTCTGCGAGTCTGTGGGTGAGAAGTTTGGCTGTCGTTGCAGGTAGAGCGAACCTGGAAGTTTGCTTTTCCTCCCCGTCTTGCATCAGCCCGTGCTACCTTTTTTGACCCCGACGTCACCAGTAAGCCCTGTGCAGCTGGATCGCCTGTGCTCCCGTACCGCCTTCGGGCATTCCGGGAAACACGATTTTCAGTTCCGCAACAATTAGCCACAAGGAGAAAACGGTGACAAATTTGAAAAGCAATCTCGACCGGCACGAAGCAGTTACTCTCAAAACCGTAGCCAGCTATGTTGGATACTCCGCCGGAACGGTTTCGGCGGTACTCAACGACGCGCCTTCCTCCGAACGGATTCCTCAGGTAACCAAAGATCGCATCATCGCCGCCGCCCAAAAACTCAACTATCGTCCTAACATTCTGGCGCGCTCGTTGCGCAAGCGCCGCACCCACACCATTGGGGTCATCTCTCCGGAGATCGGAAACCCGTATTGCGCCATGGTCACCGCCGGTATCGAACAATATCTGCGTGACCGCGAATATCTTTTCATTGTCAGCAGCCATCACAACGACGAACCGCTGTTGCAGAAGACTTCAAACTTCTACATGCAGCGTGGCGTCGAAGGCCTGATCCTGATGGACATGGACATGCCGCAAGACCTGCCTCTGCCGAGCGTGAACGTGGGAGTGTCGGCGTTCAGCCTGCGTAGCCTGGCATCGACGCGCGAACCACTGGAGAGAATTGGAGAAGTGGCGGCCCGCACGCTGCTAGCCAAGATTGAAGGTGAACTCAACTTTATTCCACCCGCGGCTGAGGTGGCGGACATTCCCGCGGGATAAACGTCCCCGGGGTCTCCTCCCCCGGGCCTGCTCACCAATTTCCTAGTTATGCCCTCCCTGATTTTGCTTTGAACTGTTTTTCACTTCGTCGCTGAGGACAATGGCCTCAGCGACTTCTTTCATGGAGCGCCGCTTCTGCCGACTCTGCCGCTGCAATGTCAGATATGCCTGCTCCTCGGTAAGCCCGAGGTCGCGCTGCAAGATTCCTTTCGCGCGCTCCACCAGCTTGCGAGCTTCCAGTTGCCGTGCCAGGCTTGAGTTCTCGGACTCGAGCCGCGCCATCTCGATCTCCGCGCCCACTAGAAATCCAATGGTCGAGATCAGGCGGATCTGCCGCTTGTTGTAAATGTGAGGCTGCCGGTGTTGCAGGTTGATCACGCCCACCAGTCCGCCGCGTGACATGATTGGAACCGAGAGGAATCCCTCGTACTGGTCCTCCGGCAACTCGTTGAAAAACTGAAAGCGCGAATCTTGCGAAGCATTCTGCGAAACCGCTACCGGTTCGCGATGCTCTGCAACCCACCCCGTAATCCCCTGGCCCAGTTTCAATTTCAACCGCCCGACGATTTCTTCGTGAGGGTTCTTCGACGCCCGCAGAATAAGTTCATTGCCTTCCAACACATAGATAAAGCAGGAATCGCATTTCACCAGAGCTATAGCGAATTCGACTACGCGGTTGAGCACCGCCGGAAACGAATCAGCCGCGGCCATGCGGCTCCCAATTTCATGCAGGATGTCGACCGGCGAGTCGTCCACAGCAGAGTAAAAGTCCATGCTAGAACGCTAACCAGCGTCAGGCGGGCTGTCCAATTGCATTTCTTTATGGCGGGGATAAACGTTTAGCGAAACGGGCGCGGGACGGGGAGTTTGGGGACTTGAGGGCGCCCATCCTAGGGGGCTCTGTGCGACCAGGATGGTCTTACGCTGGCTCGGGATAACCTTAGCGCCTACCGGACCTTCTGTCCCACAACCTTGCCCTGAGTAAACAGATAGAGATAGTCCGGCCCGCCCGACTTCGAATCCGTGCCCGACATATTGAATCCGCCGAAGGGATGCGAAGCCACCGTCGCTCCCGTGCACTTGCGGTTGATATAGAGGTTGCCCACGTGGAAGTCGCGAATCGCGCGATCGATCTTGTCCTGCGATCCCGTGTACACGGCGCCAGTCAATCCGAACTCGGTGTCATTGGCGATCTCCAGCGCATGTTCAAAATTTCGCGCCTTGATCACTGCCAGGACAGGCCCGAAAATTTCTTCCTGTTCGAGCTTCGACTTGGGTTGAAGATCGGCGATCACGGTAGGCTGAATGAAATAGCCTTCGCCCTCGGCGCGCGAGCCGCCGGTAATGAGCCGTCCTTCTTTTTTGCCATGCTCGATGTATCCAAGGATCGTGTTCATCGAGCTTTCATTGATCACCGCGCCCATGCTGGCATTCTCTGCCGGGTCGCCAATCTTGATCTTCTCGACGCGAACCTTCAGACGCTGAAGAAAAGTGTCATAGATACGCTCATCGACAATCGCCCGCGAACACGCCGAGCACTTCTGCCCCTGAAAGCCGAAAGCGGCAGCCGCTACGCCTTCGACCGCCGAATCAATATCGGCGTCCGCGTCCACGATGATGGCGTCCTTGCCGCCCATCTCAAGGATGGTGCGCTTGATCCAAATCTGCCCCGGCTTCTGGTCCGCGGCGCTCTTGTTGATGCCAAGTCCGACTTCGCGCGATCCGGTGAACGCGATGTATCTCGTCCTGGGATGCTGCACGATCGCGTTGCCGAACGTTGCTCCCGATCCGGGGCAAAGATTGACCACACCCTCCGGCATGCCGGCTTCTTCCAGTAACTCAAAAAATTTCGCGGCGATGGTGGGCGAATCGCTCGACGGCTTCAATACCACGGTGTTGCCACACACGATCGAAGCCAGCGTCATCCCCGCCATGATCGCGCAAGGGAAATTCCACGGTGGAATCACTGCTCCCACGCCCAACGGAATGTAGTGCAAAGAATCGCGTTCGCCCGGCATCTGCACCGGCAACTCGACCTTCGACAACCGCAACGCCTCTCGCGCGTAGTATTCGCAGAAGTCGATGGTTTCCGCGATATCGGCATCGGCTTCGGCCCAGTTCTTGCTCACCTCAAATACCAGCCACGCACAGTATTCGAACTTGCGTTGCCGCAACAAATCACCCACGCGAAATAACAACGAAACGCGGTCTTCCACGGAGGTCCGGCTCCAGCTTTCAAACGCCTTGAGCGCTGCGGACATTGCCGGTTCGACATGCTCCTGCCCGGTCTTCTGGTGAACTCCCACTACCTGCGACGGCTTCGAGGGATTCAGCGAAGTAATCTTGTCGGCGGTCTTGATCCGCTTGCCGCCAATAACCAAGTCATATTCACGCCCCAGTTGGCTGCGCACCCTTTCGACGGCAATGCGCATTTTGCGAGCGTTGTCGTCTTTGGTGAAGTCGACCAGGGGTTCATTAACAAACGGCCCGCTGTGAGCGTGCGAAACCTGTGCGATAGGAGCTTCCAGAACTGCCATGGGGATCACCTCGAAAGATAAGTGCAGAGCTGAATTTTACACCACCCTCGCGTAGCGGCAGGTGTCCTCACCTGCCACCACGAAACCCAAGAGTTCGGATCGTCGCCAACGGCGGGCAGGTGAAGATACCTGCCGCTACGTGTTGATGTCTTTTAGGACGATGAACGGCAACGACCTACGCCATCAAATCAATCACGCTCTGCTGAACCTCATCGGCCGTCTTCAAAGTAGCCAGATTAGCCGACGCCAGGTTCTTCGCCGACATCAGCGCAATCATCGCAGCGCTCAAGTCCACCACGTCGAGGTTAGCTCCATCAGTCGACTGCGCTCCCGAATCGGCAATTCGCGAGGCTGCGCTATCTAATTGCGTATCAGCTATTTGCAAGCCCTGAAGGGCGATGGCAGAAAGATCCATGTCAGGTCTATCGGCACATTTGGGAAAATACTTTAGGGGGCTATTTCAGTAGGGCTTCGAGGCAGCGCTTGAGTTCGGTGAAGCGGAATTGGTAGTTGCTGGCCTGCAGCTTGGATGGTAGAACGCGTTCGCTGGAAAGAAGCAGCTCATCGGCCATTTGGCCAAAGGCCAAGCGCGCCGCAAAAGCGGGCACGGGGAAAATTGCTGGACGCGACAGAACCTTAGCCAGGATTCGCGTAAACTGAATATTGGTCACAGGATTGGGGCTGACTACATTCACCGCTCCGTGCAGATCGGTATTGAATGCATGCAAAATGGCTCCCACTAAATCTTCAATTGCGACCCAACTCCACCACTGACGGCCGTTGCCCACCTGTCCGCCTAAACCCAGGCGAAAAGGCAACAACATTTTCGGGAGGGCGCCGCCTTCTTTGCTAAGAACCAAACCAAAGCGCGTGTGCACCGTGCGGATGCCGGCATCCGCGGCAGCGCGAGTTGCGCCTTCCCACTGGCGGCAAACTTCGGCCAGAAATCCGTTCCCGGATCCGCTGTCTTCCTTCAACACTTCGTCACCGCGGCTTCCGTAGTAGCCGATGGCAGACGCGCAGATAAACGTCTGAGGTTTCGGAGATGCGAGCGACGCAGCTTCCGCCAGATGGCGCGTGCCCTGCACCCGGCTCTCAAGAATTCGCTGTTTTTTGGAATCGGTCCAGCGCCCCACGATGGTTTCGCCGGCGAGGTGAATGATGGCGTCGAATCCGGAAATGGTTTCCGATGAGATGGGCTGCGCGGTGTCCCACTGAATTTCTTCGGGTTTCTGCGACGCCTTGCGGACCAGGCGAACCACGTTGTGGCCTTGCTCGGCCAATACGGGCAACAATGCCTTGCCGATCGGCCCAGACGCTCCGCTGACTAGAATTCGCGCCATGGAATGCTGGTAACTGTAGCAGATTACGCAGGTTAACTCTAACCTGCAGCCTCAACGATATAATCAATCTACCGGGTGCCCGCAAACTTGCGGCGCCCATTTTATTCATGCCAACTTTACGCGAGCAGATTGCGACCACTGCCCTTACTGTCACAAAATTTCGTGAACTGGTAAGGAAGATGCATAGCAATCGTCCCAACGACGATCTGGAGATCGTCAAGAAGGCCTACGAGTTCTCGCTGAAACACCACACCGGACAGACCCGTGCCTCCGGCGAGCCTTACCTGGTTCATCCTTTGCAGGTCGCGCAGGTTCTGGCCGACATGATGATGGACCCCGTCGCCATCGCGGCCGGTCTGCTGCACGACTCTGTCGAAGATACTTCGGTGACCATCGTCGACATTCGCAAAGAATTCGGCGAGCAGGTGGCCCACATTGTCGAGGGCGTCACCAAGATCAGCAAAATTGATTTCGCAACTCGCGAAGAGGCGCAGGCGGAAAACCTGCGCAAGATGATGCTGGCGATGATTGATGACATCCGCGTGGTACTCATCAAACTAGCGGACCGCCTGCACAACATGCGCACGCTGGAGCATCTCCCGCCCGACCGCCAACAAAAAATTGCCAAAGAGACGCTGGAAATTTACGGCCCGATCGCTCACCGCCTCGGGATGGGAAAAATTCGCGGCGAACTGGAGGATTTAGGGTTTCGCTACCTCGATCCGATTGGCTACCAGCAATTGCATGATGTGGTCGAAGCACGCCGCAAACAGGGCGAACAATTCCTCCAGCGGATGGAGTCGACCGTCAACGAGAAGCTCAAGGAAGCGGGAATCACTGCGTCGGTCACGAGCCGAATCAAGCGCCTGTTCAGCATTCACAAGAAATTGCAGCGGCAGCGCATTACAGTCGATCAGGTTTACGATCTCTTCGCCATGCGTGTGATCACCCGGTCGCTGCAAGACTGCTACGCGGTGCTGGGAATCGTTCACAACGTGTGGCGACCAGTGCCGGGACGCATCAAAGACTTCATCGCCATGCCGCGGCCCAATCTCTATCAATCGCTGCACACTTCGGTCATCACCGAGGACGGCACGCCGTTCGAGATCCAGATCCGCACTGAAGAGATGCACAAGATGGCGGAAGAGGGCATTGCCGCGCACTGGAAGTACAAAGACGGCGCAGTTTCCGCTCAGGACGAGCAAAGACTAGCTTGGCTGCGGCAGGTGGTCGAATGGCAGCGGGATGTCTCCGATCCCAGCGAATTCCTATCAACGCTGAAGATCGATCTCTATCCGGAAGAGGTTTACACATTTACGCCCAAGGGCAAAGTCGTGGTGCTGCCGCGCGAAGCCACGCCAATCGATTTCGCATACTCGGTGCACACCGAAGTTGGACACACCTGCGTAGGCGCCAAAGTCAACGGCCGCATGGTGCCACTACGTCACCGGCTGCATAGCGGCGACATCGTTGAAATCCTGACGCAGGCGGGACACAAGCCCAGCCGTGATTGGCTCTCGGTGGTGAAATCTTCGCGCGCGCGCAACAAGATCAAGCACTGGCTGAACATTCACCAGCGCGAACGGGCCATTGAAATCGGCAAGAAGCTCATCGAAAAAGAAGCGCGCAAATACCGCATCTTCCTGAAAGACATGAAGGACGAAGACCTGCGGCGCGTCGCTTCAGATTACGGCCTGGGCGCGCCCGATGATTTGATGGCCGGTATCGGCTT